>JAAYRH010000128.1 GCA_012518835.1 Aeromonadales bacterium
CATGTCTTCCTGGAAGGTTTAAACCGTCATGAAAAAGGAGATTTTTTACAGCATCTTACTCTTAATTCTAACTTTTCTATCCAGCCTTGCTTAGCTCTAGAAGCGTTAACTTTATTGTTGTCTCAGGCGAGCCTAGTAGTAAGCACCGATACCGGTATTCGTAATTTGGCCATTGCCACTCATACTCCTACCGTAGGTATTTTTTACTCGACGGTGCCATTTCGCTACACACCAAAGTATGAATGCCACCATATTGTAATGAACGCAGATGCTAGTTTGCCCTCACCAACACAAGTGTTGTCTGGTATTAAAACCACATTAAAAGTTATTAAGCGTTCATGATTATAATTTTATATAACTTACTCATTCACCTTATTAGTCCGCTATTGTTAGGTATTTTATACTGGCCTAAAAAAGGCAAACCGAGTTTTGGAAAGCGCTGGCCAGAACATCTTGGCTTGATACCTACAACGACGCAAATAAAACCCGTTTGGCTGCATGCGGTGAGTGTGGGCGAAATGGTTGCTGCCACGCCTCTAATTAAAGCACTAAAAGTGGAACATCCAGAATTACCCATTTTAGTCACTACTACTACTCGCACCGGTGCCGATATAGCGGCTAAGTTAGGTGATTTAATTGAGCATCGTTATGCCCCTTTAGACTTCCCGTGGGCCATTGCTCTATTTTTACGACGCGTACAACCTCGCGCACTGCTGATTATGGAGACCGAGCTGTGGCCTAATTGGTTGGCTTGCTGTGGCAAAAAACAGTTACCAGTATTGGTGCTAAATGCACGACTCTCAGCCCGCTCAGCGCAACGCTATCAGCGCTTTCATGCTATTTTTAAGTTGCTCTCAAAAAATATCAGCCATATTGCCTGTCAGCACCAAGCCGATGCCGACAGGTTTGCCGCACTTGGGCTTGCACAAGAAAAATTGAGTGTTACTGGCTCTATTAAGTTTGATATTGAATACAGCGATGAAGTGCGCCAGCAAGGAAAGACTCTGCGAGAGCAGCTAGGAGCTGCGCGGCCAGTGTGGATTGCAGCCTCTACTCATGAAGGGGAAGACGAGCAACTACTAGCGGCGCACCGCACATTATTGCAGACTTTACCCGAGGTGTTACTCATCTTAGTGCCCCGCCACCCTCAGCGCTTTGACCTAGTGGCACAATTAGTTATTGATCAAAACTTTACGTTAAGCCGTCGAACCGAGAAAGCGCTCACCACTGATACTCAAGTATATTTAGGCGATACTATGGGCGAGTTACCTATGATGCTGGCTGCCGCAGATATCGCTTTTGTTGGCGGCAGTTTAATTGAGCGCGGTGGTCACAATCTTTTGGAGCCCGCCGCCTTGGGGAAGCCCATATTAACAGGGCCTTCGACCTTTAACTTCAGTGATATCACCCAACAGTTAATAAAAGCGAATGGTGCGGTGGTAGTGAATGATGCTGAGCAAGTGGCTCAGCAACTCCAGCAGTTGTTCAGCACACCTGAGCAGGCGAATAAAATGGGTCATCAAGCATTAGTTGTCGTAAAAGAAAACCAAGGTGCACTAGCAAATACCTTGGCTGTAATTAATGCTCAGCTAGCTTGATAGCCTAGTAATAAGGTTTGCCAGTCTTCTTCTTGCCAATTAAAACCGGGATTAAGCCCTTCTTCTTTATAAAAAGAGCGTAATAGTCGCTGCATGTTTTCTCGAGTCCAGGCACCAGGCTGGCGAAAGTGACATTTGTCAAAGTCGATGAGCCAGACTTTTCCGTGTTTATCGAGCAAAATATTATGGCTATTTAAATCAGCATGATAAAGGCCGGCATCATGAAAGCGGCGAATAGTACTACCTACCTGCTGCCACTCCTGTTGGGTTAGCTCTCTTTCTTTAAGCACCGCTACTAGGGCTTGTGCGTCGGTAATACGACTGAGCATAATGTCAGCTCGATACACCAAATTAGAGCGCACCATGCGCGCCGCACAAGGGCGCGGTACCGGTAAGTCACGGCGGTACAATTTAAGTAATACCGTAAACTCAGCCATAGCACGGCTTTTAGCTTCCGCGACGTGCAAAAAGGTATCTTCCATCACACGGCCAATCATGCCGCCGCGATAATAATGGCGCAGCACTTTATGGCCTACCCCATCCTCAACAAACCAGGTGACATTGCGCCCCATGGCCTTTCCGCGGATAGCATTATGTTCACGCCAGTAGTCAATCTCAAATACGTCACGATGAAACTGCTCAAAACACTCAGGATCGTACCAAATAATCTCTGAGCCATGCTCTATCCGTTCCATTGCTTTCCCCATAGCAGAAAAGTTGGATTTTACATGGCTGACTAGCCTTTGCATAATGCCCACTCAAAATTAGGAGATTTCGTTTATGGCTTTGCTTGGCTCGGCTCCTGCTAGCCTGTGTGTTTTACGTTTATCGGCGATTGGCGACTGTTGCCATGCCATCGCTTTGGTCCAAGCCATACAGCGCCAGTGGCCACACACCAGCATCACCTGGGTAACCGGTAAAGTAGAAGCGCAGTTATTACAGCTGGTGCCAAATATAGAAGTGGTGGTGTTTGATAAAAATAAAGGCCTTGGCGGTTACCTTAGGTTATGGAAAACCTTAGCGGGTCGGCGTTTTGATGTGTTGCTGCATATGCAAGCCGCGTTGCGCGCCAGTATTGCCAGCTTAGGCATTAAAGCCATTTATAAACTGGGCTTTGATCGTGAGCGAGCTAAAGATGGCCAATGGCTCTTTACTAATCGAAAAGTCACCGCTACCGGTGGTCATGTAGTAGAAGGCTTTATGGGGTTTGGTCAAGCGCTGGGCATAACTGAACTAAAGCCTAGTTGGACGCTCCCGATTCCTGAAACTGATCGCCAATGGGCCACGGCTTATACTCATCAGCAGCCTTTACTCTTAATTTGCCCTGGCGCCAGCAAAGCCTATAAAAACTGGACCGCTGCAGGCTACGCCGCATTGGCAGACTATGCCCATAGCAAGGGTATGGTGGTGATGCTCATTGGTAGCCCAGCGGCCGCGGAGCAAGCGTTAGCCGAGAATATTTGCCAATTAACCGCTAACATACGGGAAAATCTAGTAGGTAGCACCACGCTCTCGCAGTTATTAGCCTTAATTGCCGCTGCTCAGTTAGTGGTGGCGCCGGATACCGGGCCTACCCATATGGCCACCTTAGTCAACACGCCGGTGCTGGGTTTATATGCTCACCATAATCCTAACCGTACCGGCCCCTATTTTTGCCGTGATTATGTGGTGAGTGTATACGAAGAGGCCTTGCTTGCCGAAACCGGCAAAACCGCCAATCAATTACCGTGGCGTACGCGCGTAAAAGATCCTACTGCCATGCAGCGGATCAGCATTGAGCAGGTCATCGCGCAATTTGACCGTATAACCCACGACTTTAATTTGTTGCAGGAGTCTAGTGAATGAGCCCACGCCCTACCTTGGCCGCCGTACTAATAGTAAAAAATGAGGCACAGAACCTGGCCGACTGTTTAGCCACCCTCGACTGGGTAGATGAAATAGTGGTACTCGACTCAGACAGTGCTGACGAGACTCAAGAGATCGCGACTCGTGCCGGCGCGCGCTTTTATATTAATGCCGACTGGCCAGGCTTTGGTAAGCAGCGCCAAATAGCGCAAGCCCATGTGCAATCAGACTGGGTGTTATGGGTGGATGCCGATGAGCGGGTTACGCCTGAGCTAAAAGCCAGTATCGAAAAAGTGTTAGCTAAGCCGACTCAAAATGTGGTGTACAGCATACCGCGATTATCTTGGGTATTTGGCCGCTTTATTCGCCACTGCGGCTGGTATCCGGATCGGGTACTACGTCTGTATCCAAAAACCTTAACCGGCTATGACGATGCTTTAGTGCATGAGAAAGTACAGATCAGAAAAGGCATCAAAGTACGTAAGCTTAAAGGTGACTTACTGCACTATACCTATCGAGATCTAGAACATTACTTGGTTAAATCTGCCGGCTACGCTGCCGCTTGGGCAGAGCAGCGCCAGCAAAAAGGTAAAAAAGCCTCGTTAAGCCAAGGGGCGCTGCATGCAGTAGGCTGCTTTATTAAGATGTATATCTTAAAAGCGGGCTTTTTAGATGGGAAGCAAGGCTTACTGCTCAGTCAGCTATCGGCGCATTCTACTTTTGTTAAATACGCCGACTTATGGATCAAGACAAGTACTCGCGGGCCCAAGGAATAACCTCGGCCACCACTTCAGCTATATCTACTTGACTCATGTCTTCTACTTCGGCGTTGGCCGGCGGATGAAAAGGCAAATGGCGGCCCTCACTATTGAGTGGTCGCCAACGCAGTGGCGTCGCCGAGCGGCGCAGCGGAAAAAAACCTACGGTAGGCACATCTAATGCGGCGGCAATATGTAAGGGGCCCGTGCTACCGGCCACAAACACATTACCGCAGGCTAACAGGCGGCAAAAGTCGGGCAACGCTAGTCCACTGGCGATGGCGACTCGGTGCTGATTAGGGTCTATTTCACCCAGTTGTGCTACTACCTGCTCCGCTAAATCTTCTTCGCCTGGGCCTGCAGTGAGCACCACTTGTGCTTGTGGATAAGCCTGCCATAATCCCGCTATTAAAGCGGCATACTGACTCACCGATAAGTTATTAGCTGAGCCACCGCTGCCGGCATGCACTAAAACCCAAGGCAGCTCTGCTGCTATTTTTAACTGCATAGCCTGTGTGTGTCGAAAGTCTGCTAACTCCTTATTTGTAAAAGATAAATAAGGCGGGCTGGGCTCTTGGGTAGCGATATTATTATGAGTCAAAAATGCTCGTACTAAATCGAGATTATATTCATATTCTGGCTTAGCCGATTGGGAGCGGCGTTGGGTGACTTTGTGGTTATAAAAAAACTGCGCCAACTTGGTGGCCGGTGCCCAACGCTGGGGGATCTTAGCTTGCCACATTAATTTAGCATTACGAAAGTTAGAAAATAGACAGATCACCGCATCAAACTGTTGCTCTTTTACGTGGGCAAGTAATGCCTGTTGGGCTTCAGCTTTAGCCTCCATACCGGGATCGATAAGCACCTGATCAATGCTAGGGCATAGCTTGGCCAGCGCTTGCGTATAAGTCGGTACCAAGACGCTAATTTCACAGCTCATGGACGCCTTGAGCATTGCCAGTGCTGGCCACGCCAACATAAAGTCGCCAATTTTATCATTTCGCACCACTAATATTCGCTGCATGACCTTAATTCACCCTGTATTGTCTCTCTCTATTAAGCTGGGCTATTCTAGCCTACTCTATCGTCAGTCTGTTTATTTTCATACGTTGATAAGGAAGCAATATGAGCACTCGGGGCATTTATCCTGGCACCTTCGATCCTATTACTAATGGTCACTTAGATTTAATTACCCGCGCTGCATCATTATTTGACGAGGTCATCGTTGGCGTTGCTTCTAGCTCCAGTAAGCATCCGATGTTTGATTTAGATGAGCGGGTGGCGTTGATTGTCGAGATCACCCAAACCCTAGACAACGTGCGTGTGGTCGGGTTTTCTGGTTTATTAGCCGACTTTGCTCGCCAGCAGCAGGCAAGGGTATTGATCCGAGGCTTGCGCACTGTTTCTGACTTTGAGTATGAATTTCAACTATCTAATATGAACCGTCATTTAATGCCGGAGCTAGAAACGGCCTTTCTAACTCCAGCACCTGAAAACTCGTTTATTTCATCGAGTCTGGTTAAAGACGTGGTTCGCCATGGCGGGGATATTAGTCAGTTTGTACCCGCCGCCGTAGTGCACGCCATTACCGAGAAACTAACGCCAAGCTAAGACAATAAAACCCTTTTTTGCCACGGAATCCACGAAAACCACAGAAAAATCAAACAAAGATACAGTCGAAAATGACAAGCGATTTTTGGGCAAGAGCTCCCCTGATTCAAGCTTAAGTGTGGCTTGTTCCCATCATCCTTCACCAATAAGGCGCGGGAAGCCCCGTCCTTTTAGGGCGGGGAGGGATAACGCCACGTTGCGAAGCAACGTCAATGCGGCCTGTCCTGTTGCTCGATATATTGTTTCAGCACTTCAAGCGGTGCGCCACCTACTGAACCGGCAAAGTAGCTTGGAGACCACAGTGCATCCTTCATATAAGCAGGCTTGATCAGCTCAGGGTGAGAGTGCTTCATCTTGCGACTGGACACCCCTTTCAGGCTGTTAACCAACTTGGACAGCGCCACCTTTGGCGGGTAGGTGATCAGCAGATGAACGTGATCCTGTTCGCCGTTGAACTCCTGAATTTCTGCCTCAAATTTCTCGCATACCCCCGCCATGACCCCCCTCATGGTGGCAAGTTGCGCACCATTGAACACTTTGCCCCGGTACTTGGTGATAAATATCAGGTGCGCGTGCAGCATAAATACGCAATGACGCCCTTTTCTAAGTTCCATAGACCAACCTTGCAAATGTGAGTTATGGTCTCTATAGTAAAACACTATGAGCATTCAGACCAAAACACTCAGCGTTCGCGTTAAAGACAAGCACGCCAAATTGCTCCGGCAGATGGCGTTCGAAGTAAACCAAGTCTTTAACCACGCCAACGAACTGACCATGAAGGCTAATCGCAACCACAGCGACCTTGGCCCGGTTAAGCCTGAGTGGTTGTCAGCATTTGATGTTCAGAAATTAACGGCGGGCATTCAGAAAGAACGCGGTTATCTGATCGGCTCGGCCACCGTGCAGGAAGTGATTGCCGTTCATGCCAAGGCCCGCAAGCAGTTCAAGCGAGCCAAGCTGCGCTGGCGGGTCAGCTCCGGCTCAAAACGCTCCCTTGGCTTTATCCCCTTCAAGAGCCGGGCGGCCCAATGGCGCAACGGCCAGGTTAAATTTGCCGGGCACCACTTCAAGGTGTGGGACAGCTATGGCTTATCCAAATACCAGTTCCGGGCTGGCAGTTTTTCAGAAGATGCGCGGGGCCGCTGGTACTTCAATATCTGTGTGCAGGTGGCCGCGCAGCCGGTAACGGCTGGCAAAAGCGCCGTGGGCATTGATTTGGGCCTGAAGGATGCGGCTACCTGTAGTGACGGCACTAAGCTGTCAGCTGGGCGGTTTTACCGTGATCTGGAAAGCGCCCTGGGCAAGGCCCAGCGGGCCAACAAGAAGCAACGAGTCAAGGCGATCCACGCCAAGATCAAAAACCGACGCAAGGACGCCTTGC
>JAAYRH010000129.1 GCA_012518835.1 Aeromonadales bacterium
AAAAAAGCCCGCGTTAAGCGGGCTTTGGTTTTTTATATAAGCAAAGGGTTTAGCCTAAGTGCTTACGGGCATTGCGGAACATGCGCATCCAACCGCCGTCTTCGCCCCAGCTGTCGGGGTGCCAAGAGTTAGCAACGGTGCGGAACACTCGCTCTGGGTGAGGCATCATTATGGTTACACGACCGTCGGTGCTGCTAAGACCGGTGATGCCATTGGCAGAGCCGTTAGGGTTAGCTGGGTAAGCTTGGGTTACTTGACCTAGATTATCCACAAAGCGCAGTGCTACGGTGCCGCTGGCCTCAATGGCATTTAAGTCGGCATTCAAGGTTTGAATACGTCCTTCACCATGAGAGACCGCAATGGGCAAACGAGAGCCTGCCATGCCAGATAAGAACAGGCTAGGCGACTCTTGAACCTCTACTAAGCTAAAGCGCGCTTCAAACTGCTCTGAGGTGTTACGAACAAAGTCAGGCCAATGCTCGGCACCGGGGATCAGATCCCGTAGCTTAGATAACATCTGACAACCGTTACACACCCCAAGGGCAAAGCTGTCTTGGCGCTCAAAGAAGGCAGCAAACTGCGCACGTAGGGCATCATTGAGCAAAATAGACTTCGCCCAACCGCCACCGGCGCCTAATACGTCACCGTAAGAGAAGCCACCACAAGCCACCATGCCAGCAAATTCGTCTAAGCGCAGGCGACCGCTTTGTAAGTCGCTCATGTGCACATCAATGGCCGAGAAGCCGGCACGGTCAAAGGCGGCGCCCATTTCAACATGGGAGTTCACGCCCTGCTCGCGCAAGATGGCGATGCGCGGCGCTACACCTTTGGCAATATAAGGAGCGGCGATGTCTTCTTTAGGATCAAAACTTAACGAGACCGATAAGCCAGGATCGTCGGCGTTTAGTTTAGCGTCAAACTCTTCTTGGGCAGTATCTGGGTTATCGCGTAGCGCTTGCATCTGATAGCTGGTTTCTGACCAGAGACGGCGTAGCTCTACACGAGACTCGCTGTAGATCTCCTCACCGTCGTAGCTAAAGCGCAACACATCGTCTTTATTTAGCTGACCAATCACATGGCTACAAGCCGCTAAACCATGCCCGGCAAGCGTCGTCAGTACGGCTTCTTTATCGCTACGGCGTACTTGGATAACGCCACCTAGCTCTTCGTTAAATAACACCGCCAGATGCTCGGCGCCTAATAAGTCTAAAGAAATATTAAGCCCAGTATGACCGGCAAAAGCCATTTCTGCCAGCGTCACCAACAGGCCACCATCGCCTTTGTCGTGATAGGCCAAGAGCTTTTGCTCAGCCACTAAGGCTTGCATGGCATAGAAGTAGTTCTTCAACAAAGTGGCGCTGTCGAGATCCGCCGGCTCATTACCTAGCTGCCGATAGACTTGAGCCAGGGCTGAGGCACCTAAACGATTTTGACCTTGACCTAAATCGATATAAATAAGGTCGGTCTCACCTTGATCACTACGCAACCAAGGCGTCACGGTATCACGAATATCCTGCACTTTAGCAAAGGCGGTGATCACCAACGACATCGGCGAGGTAACGGACTTTTCTTCGCCGTCTTCTTGCCAGCTGGTTTTCATCGACATGGAGTCTTTACCCACAGGAACCGTTAGCTCTAACTCAGGACACAGCTCTTCACCTACCGCTTTTACCGCTTCATATAAGCCAGCATCTTCACCGGGGTGGCCCGCCGCCGACATCCAGTTGGCAGATAACTTAATATTTTTTAAATCATTAATATGGGTACCGGCAATATTAGTCAGTGCTTCGGCAACCGCCAAGCGAGCCGAAGCCCCAAAGTCTAGCAGCGCCACTGGCGCTCGCTCTCCCATCGCCATGGCTTCACCGGCATAGCTGTCAAAAGAGGCGGCAGTCACCGCACAGTCGGCTACCGGCACCTGCCAAGGACCCACAAATTGATCTCGCGCTACCAAACCGGTCACGCTGCGATCGCCTATAGTGATCAAAAAGCCTTTGTCAGCCACAGTAGGCAAGGTGAGTACTCGCTCTACAGCCTCAGATAAATTAATACTCGTTAAGTCCAGCGCTGGGCTCTGATGATCACTGCTTACCACATCGCGGTGCATTTTAGGGGCTTTGCCCAATAGCACATCTAGCGGCATATCAATGGGCTGATCCTCAAAGTGAGCATCGTGCAGACTTAAATGAGGCTCAGCAATCGCTTCACCTACTACGGCAAATGGCGCACGCTCACGGCGACAAATCGCCTCAAACTCGGCTAAGCGCTCGGGTGCTACCGACAATACATAACGCTCTTGAGACTCGTTACACCAAATCTGTAACGGGCTCATGCTCGGCTCATCGTTAGGGATGTCTCGCAGCTCAAAACGTCCGCCACGATTCGCATCGTTCACCAACTCCGGCATAGCGTTGGATAAACCGCCCGCACCCACATCATGAATAAACTGGATCGGGCTGTTTTCGCCCATGGCCCAGCAGCGGTCGATGACTTCTTGACAGCGACGCTCCATTTCTGGGTTATCACGTTGTACCGAGGCAAAGTCGAGGGCCTCGCTAGACTCACCTGATGTCATGCTAGATGCTGCACCGCCGCCCAAGCCGATATTCATCGCCGGGCCACCGAGTACGATTAACTTAGCCCCTACGGTGATTTCGCCTTTTTGAACATGCTCACTACGGATATTACCCAGGCCACCGGCAATCATGATCGGCTTATGGTAGCCGCGTACTTCTTCGCCGTTAAAAGAAGAGACTTGCTCTTCAAAGGTACGAAAGTAGCCCACTAATGCGGGACGACCAAACTCATTATTTAAAGCCGCACCGCCCAGAGGACCTTCAATCATCACGTCTAAGGCACTAACAATTCGCTCTGGCTTACCAAAGTCTTGTTCCCAAGGACGAACATAACCGGGGATTTTCAAGTTAGAAACACTAAAGCCCACTAAGCCTGCTTTTGGCTTAGAGCCGCGGCCGGTCGCACCTTCGTCTCGAATTTCCCCACCTGAGCCCGTAGCAGCACCCGCATACGGGGCAATGGCCGTAGGATGGTTATGGGTTTCGACTTTCATCAAGATATGAATATCTTCTTGATGATAGCGATATTCTCCGGATTCAGCATGGGCAAAAAAGCGTCCAGCTTTAGAGCCAGTCATCACGGCGGCATTGTCTTTATAAGCGGACAATACCTGATCAGGCACCTGTTCAAAGGTGTTTTTAATCATTTTAAACAGCGACTTTGGCTGTTCTACACCGTCAATGGTCCAGTCGGCATTAAAAATCTTATGGCGGCAATGCTCGGAGTTTGCTTGAGCAAACATATAAAGTTCAATGTCGTTAGGGTTTCGGCCTAACTTCATAAAACCGTCATACAGATAGTCAATTTCATCTTCGGCCAACGCCAAACCCATAGTGCGGTTGGCATCAGCTAAGGCTTCGCGCCCCCCGTTCATAATATCAACGGCAGTGACGGGTGCAGGCTCTGCTTGGGTAAATAAGCAGCTGGCACTACTCAGCTCATTGAGCGTGACTTCGGTCATGCGATCGTGTAACAGCGCCTTGACCGCATTCAACTCATCATCACTGGGAGTGGTAGAAAAAGATAAGTAATAACAAATACCGCGCTCAATGCGCTTAACTTGGTGCAAGCCACAGTTATGGGCAATATCTGTCGCCTTGGTAGACCAAGGGGATAAGGTACCAGGGCGAGGCGTCACAACGACTTGAATACTGTCGGGAGCCGGTGTAATACCTTGAGCGGGGCTGTCGAGTAATTGAATTAAAGTGTTGCGACTGTCTGCCTCGAGGTCGGCATTAAGGGCAACAAAATGAACGTACTCAGTATCAAGAGCGGTTAAAGGGAGCTGTTGCTGCTGAGCGCGGCGAACCAGCGCTTGGGTTCTAAAACCGGATAAGGCCGGTGAGCCTCTCAGTATTTCCATGATGGCGATTCTCAAAGCGTAAGTGAATGGGGGGTTGAGAAGGTGGCGGTATTATAGGTTTCCCCCTGTGCCCTGTCGATGCTCATTTCGCTGCATCTTGGCGAATAGACCTAGAACTCGCTCTTTAACGACTATAATAGCAACCGAATATCGACATTTTTATGGTTTACTCTGGAGGCCGCTGTTTAGTTAACTCAGTTTTACCTGACGAGCTCGTGCTCATCTGTTATAAACTCCTGCGAAACTAGAAAGAGGAGTGAGTATTGCGCTTACTAATACTATATAAAAGCCTGCTGTTGTGGGGGGTGCTGCTGCTGGTGGGGTGCAATGATAAAACGCCCTTACCCAGCCAAGTAGAACACATTATCGAGCGTGGCACTCTTAGGGTGGGAACACTTTATCACCCTCTGCATTATTATTTAGAGCATGAGCAACCGGCCGGATTAGAGTATGAGCTCGCGCAGCAATTTGCTGGATCTTTAGGGCTCGAGCTGGAGATGGTCCCTGTATACAACCTTGATGCACTGTTTACACTGTTAGACAACGGGGAAGTAGACTTATTAGCCGCCGGCCTAACCCATACCCCGCAGCGCCGGCAAGCTTATCGCTTTGGCCCCAGCTATTATAAAGTGACCAATATGTTGGTCTATCGCAATGGCCAACCTCAGCCAAAAGATGTCAGTCAATTAACCGGCACTTTACAAGTGGTAGCCGGCTCCAGCCAAGCTGAGCAAGTACAAGCGCTGCAATCCCAACTGCCAGAGCTAGTCTGGGAAGCGCCGCGAGACACCGATGCCGAAGAATTGCTGCGACTTGTAGCAGAAGAGCAAGCCGACTATACGCTGGTGCCCGATGTATTACTGGCTCGCACCCAACGTTTTTATCCAGATATCAAAGCGGCATTTAAGCTAGGAGATCGCCAGCCCGTGGCCTGGGCTTTCAAACACAGTGAAGACGACAGTTTATTGGCTGCGCTATTAGATTTTTTTGCCCAGCAACATGACAGTGATAATTTAGCTCGCTTGCACGAAAAGTATTTTGGCCATATTCAGCACTTTGATTATGTAGACACTCATATTTTTTTACGCCGTGTTCGCGATATATTGCCTCGCTATCAGCCACTCTTTGAACGCTATGCTGCTGAGCTAGACTGGCGGCTATTGGCGGCCATTAGCTATCAAGAATCTCACTGGGATCCGCTAGCCGAGTCTTATACCGGCGTGCGCGGCATGATGATGCTGACCGAAGACACCGCACAACAAGTAGGCATTAAAAATCGACTCGATGCCGAGCAAAGTATTAAAGGCGGCGCTAAATACTTAACTTCTCTTATAAGTCGGCTACCCGAGTCTATCCCAGAGTCAGAGCGGATTTGGTTTGCTCTAGCCGCTTATAATCTCGGCTTAGGCCATGTATTAGATGTACGCCGTTTAACAAAATCGCGTCAACAAAACCCCGACTCTTGGGCTGATGTAAAAGAAAACTTACCCTTATTACATCAACCTCGCTGGTATAAGCAGACTCGCCACGGCTATGCCCGTGGTCGGGAAGCGCTGCAATTTGTGAATAATATTCGCCAGTACTATCACAGCCTACAATGGCAAACCAATAGCTTGCCGGAGCAAGAGCTAGTGGAAGCACAGGCGGCGCTTAAGCCGCACTTATCCAGTAGCACACTGGATCAAGCAGCGCCGACCCAAGTAGAATAAAGAGGTAATTTAATTAACGGACATTACCATGCTAAGAAAAAGACGCACTTTACTAAAACAAAAAAATCGCTTGTTGTGGTCACCACGGCGAAAAATAATGCTAAAAAAAGTACGATTTAATATTTTGCGCCGCAATAACGCCTACTACTTAGCGCGCTCTATCAGTCTTGCTGAACCACCAAGCTCTTAAAGTGTGGCGCGGCGCAGGCCGAGGACTGGGGATGATACAGGCAATTTTGTGAGATGAGGAAAGAGCTTAGAGCCTAGCACTGTCTGAAGCTCTTACCATTAATATGGCTTTTTCTGTGGATTCCGTGGCAAAAAACACCGCCGTACGTAAGGCGTGAAGCGTATAACGTACAGCTTTGATTTTCCGGGTTACTCCGTGGCAAAAAGCGCTTGGTTTTGTTCTTCATTCAACATTAAAAATTAAGCATTAATATAGATTCCGTGGCAACAAAGGGTTTAGTTTTAGCTTGCCGCTGAGTGCTCGGCGCTGCGTTGAATACTAACGCACCACTATCACGCCACATTTAGCGCTGTTAGTAATTTTGTGGGATACGCTACCCATCATCAACCCAGTAAGATTACCTAAGCCGCGACTACCAATGACGATAGTATCGACTTTAAGTAATTCGGCTTGGCTAAGAATAGTACGTGCTGGGTCGCCTTTAACAAGATGGGTTTGCACTTGCATGACACCGTAGTCTCGTGCTTCTGATTCTGCACGCTTAATCAACTTCTGAGCTGCTACATCTAACTCTTCGGTGTTTTCATGGATAGGTACCGCGCCTATCCCCCACACTAACGTAGTGGGATAATGCAGTGCTTCTGGCACATGCAACAGATGCAGTTGAGCATCGTCTTCGCGCGCTAAACGACATGCTAAGTCGAGTGCTTTCTTCCCTTCTTCTGAACCATCTATGGCCACTAATAATGAGTTATACATCTATAGTCTCCTTAGCAAATAAGTGAGTGGGATCAAGTTACTAAGCTCACCTTACTGTTCATTACACTAGCACTATTCGCCAATAAGGGGGAGTGGTGCTTACAAAAACGCCGGCTAAGCCGGCGTTTAATTATTTACTTTTTCGCGTATGACGCATTAAGCGCTTTCTTTTTTTCAGCTGCGCTTCAGTCAATTTGTTGACCATGCCCTCGTAGGGGTTTTTACCTTCGCTAAACTCCACTCGAATGGGCGTACCCATAATTTGTAGTGAACGACGAAAGTAATTGATCAAGTACTTTTTATAAGACTCAGGTAACGACTTTACTTGGTTACCGTGCACAATAATACGCGGCGGATTGTAACCACCGGCGTGAGCATATTTAAGCCGCACTCGGCGCCCGCGCACGAGGGGGGGCTGGTGATCATCTTGAGCCATAGTCATGATCTTGGTCAGCATAGAAGTGTTAACCCGTTTAGTAGCAGATTCATATGCTTCTTTAACGGAGTCAAAAAGGTTGCCTACCCCACTGCCGTGTAACGCCGAGATAAAGTGCAAACGCGCAAAGTCGATAAAACCTAAGCGACGGTCTAGCTCGCGCTTAATGTCGTCACGCACTTGTTCATTTAGGCCATCCCACTTATTAACGGCTAACACAATACTGCGCCCTGCATTAAGCACAAAGCCCAGTATGCTTAAGTCTTGATCAGAAATGCCTTCGCGTGCATCTAGCACCAGTAATACGACGTTAGCATCTTCAATGGCTTTTAACGTCTGGATCACCGAGAACTTTTCAACGGTTTCATGAACTCGCCCACGACGACGAACCCCTGCAGTATCAATTAAGATATATTCTTGTCCGTCACGCTCCATAGGAATATAAACCGAGTCGCGGGTCGTGCCGGGCTGGTCATACACTACCACTCGCTCTTCCCCAAGAATGCGATTGGTCAACGTCGATTTACCTACGTTGGGACGACCAACAATGGCAAGTTTAATGGGTAAGTCTTCAAACTGCTGAGCCTCTTGGGCATCAAGCTGGTCCATGACCTCTAAAACTTGTTCTACATCCTCGTTATCAAAGTCGATACCGTCTAGCGAAAACTCATCTAAAGCATCCTGCTCTTGTTCTAATGCCGCTGCCTCTAGCGCTGCTTGCTCGGCAACTAACTCGGCTAACTGAGGAGCAAGAGCGGTTTCAATTAGGCTTAATACACCGCGACCTTGGGTGGCGGCAATAGGATAGAGCTCGCCTAACCCTAGGCGATAGAAGTCGCCTACAGCGGTGTCGATATCAATGCCGTCCACTTTGTTAACCACTAATAAGGTTTTTTTATGACTACGGCGCAAGTGCTCGGCCAGCGCTTCATCGGCGGCGCTTAAGCCAGCACGACCATCCACCATAAAGAGCACCACATCGGCTTCTTCAATGGCAGCTAATGACTGCTCGGCCATTTTTAGCTCTATACCCTGCTCGGTACCGTCAATTCCCCCGGTATCTACGACAATAAACTCTAACTCGCCAATATGAGCTTGGCCATATTGGCGGTCACGGGTTAAGCCGGGAAAGTTGGCCACCAGTGCATCTCTAGTGCGTGTTAAGCGGTTAAATAAGGTGGACTTGCCCACATTAGGGCGGCCCACTAGTGCCACTACTGGCATCATAACTGTGTCTCCAAAAAACAATAACGGCTCCTGATCAGCGATCAGGAGCCGAATTTAGTACCGCTGCCACCATTAGGGCTGGTCTATGGCCACCAGATCACCGCTGCGACCTTGTATATATAAGGTATTACCCGCCACAATAGGCGCCACATATAAGCCTTTGCTATCGATGCGTTGCAACGATTTTAGCTCTCCATTGTAGCGGTCAAACCAATACAGGTAGCCTTCACCATCGCCGGCCACCACATAGTTATCAAACACCACAGGGGCGGTGAGCTGGCGATTCTCTAACTCGGTATTCGACCAAACTTCTCTGCCACTGCGGGCCTCGACGGCAAATAAATGACTACGGCTATCACTGATATACAGCTGTTCACCATCGGTGGCGAGATCTTGTGAGCCTTGATAACGGCGTTTCCACAACTCTTGTCCCGAGATAAGCTGTTGGGCGGTAAGCTGGCCATTATAAGCGATGGTGAACAAGATATCGCCTAAAATAACCGGTTTGGCTGCCACATCCACCATACGCTCCAGTTCAGTCGCACCGCGAGGGTTAGCAATTCGACTGTCTCGCACCGGCTGACCGGTCTCTAATAAGGCAAACCCTAATCGACCGTCAGCACGACCATATAAAACGGCGCCACCCACACTGATCGGCGTAGCCATCCCGCGTAAAGTGAGGCTAGGCTGCTCATTTCGCAACTGCCACACTTGCTCGCCATCACGGGCATCTAACGCCACTAGATTACCGGCACTGGTGTGAACTACCACTTTGCCTTCATCTACCACCGGGGCGGCTAATACTTCGCCAGGTACGGATTTTGTCCATAGTACCTCACCGTCTTCTTGGGAGACGGCATAGACCAGTGCATTTTCGGAACCAAAATACAGGTTGCCATACGCCGCGGTTAAACCACCGGAAATACGCGGGCTGCGCTGCTTTTTATTCACATCTAGCTTGTCGAGACGGACTTTCCAATGCTGCTTACCACTATCTTTGTCATAGGCGATTAATACCCCATCTCGAGACGCGGCAAAAATGCGATCTCCTTCCACAACCGGGCTCAGTTGAGAATAAAAATCACCTACTCCGCCGCCGACTGATTTAGACCAGCGAGCTTTAGTATTTAAGGTATTTTTAATGTCTGGAAGTGGATTAGCGGGACTGATGTCTGGCTCACTTGAGCAAGCACTCAGCCCTAGGGCGGCGATTAAAGGTAACACAAGTGATAATTGACTGCGCATTATCCGGCCTCACTGCTTAGTTCGGTGCCAATAGCTAAATTATCCAGCTTTAGCTGCAGCCCGGGATTATCGTTTAGCCCACCTGCTTCTAATGCAGCTTGATAGGCGGCTTTTGCTTCGCTCGGATCCGCTTGCGCTAAATATAAATCGCCTTGGATCTCACTACGCTCGGCTAAGAAGGCATCGTTACTCACTGCATTGAGATAAGACTGAGCGCCATCAAAGTCTTCTTGGGCAATTAACACCCGCGCTAAACGCAAGCGAATGGTGTCACTAATAGCGGCGTCTTTACTACCATCAAGGGCCAGCTTTAGCTGCTGTACTGCTAGGTTAAGATCCTGTGCATCCACCGCTGCCTTAGCTAGTAACAAAGCGGCCAGCTCACCGTAATTATTGCCTTGATTACGTTCGATAAACTCGATGACTTCACCAAAGGACTCAGCTCCTTTGCTCGATAGCTGCTCGCTAATATAAGCGAACTCTTCAGCACCGGCAGCGCGGGTTTCCACTTGGTGATTTTGATAATAACGCCAGCCAAAAATACCTGCCAAGCCTACTATAGCGCCTAAAATAATAGATTTTCCGTAATCTGACCACCAGCGCTTTAGGGTTTCTATTTGTTCTTCTTCAGTATTATTAACCACTTAAATCACCTTTTTCAGCTGTTCAATCATGTCGTTAACCGCCAGAGTCTGTTGTTCACCCTGATCGCGCAAATACTTGAGGGTCACTACTCCCTTAGCAATTTCATCTTCGCCTAACATGAGGGCAATGGCCGCACCGCTTTTATCGGCGCGCTTAAGCTGCTTTTTAACACTACCGCCCCCACAATGGCTCATCACGCGCACGTTAGGTAGAGCATCACGTACTTGCTCAGCTAATACTAACCCCGCCGCTTGGCTTTGCTCACCCATGATCACTAAATAAATATCGGCGAGGGCCGGTGCGGTTTCTACTTGCTCTAAGGTTTCAAGCAATAAGATCAGTCGCTCCATACCCATGGCAAAGCCCACCGCCGGCGTGGCTTTACCACCCAGCTGCTCAACTAAGCCATCGTAGCGACCACCGCCACATACGGTACCTTGAGCACCTAAGCTTTCGGTTACCCACTCAAACACGGTGAGGTTATAATAATCGAGCCCTCGCACCAAGCGAGGATTAATTTCAAAGGCGATGCCCGCAGCCGTTAACAAGTCGGTTAACCCCTTAAAGTGGGCTTGAGTTGCTTCACCAAAGTAATCACTTAATACCGGTGCGTCTTGTAATAGCGCTTGTACTTGAGGATTTTTACTGTCGAGCACCCGCAGTGGGTTAGTGTGTAGACGACGCTGGCTGTCTTCGTCTAACTGCTCTTGATGTTGCTCTAAATAAGCCACCAGTGCTTGGCGATAAGCCGCTCTTTCTTCGAGCTGACCTAAGCTATTGAGTTGTAATACTAGATGCTCACTCACTCCTAACTGTTTCCACAGACGCGCGGTAAGCATAATAAGCTCAGCGTCAATATCTGGTCCATTTAGACCAAATACTTCCACACCAAACTGATGAAACTGGCGATAACGCCCTTTTTGCGGACGCTCATAGCGAAACATAGGACCCATATACCACAAACGGCGCTCTTGATTATAGAGCAGCCCTTGTTCGATTCCGGCTCGCACACAGCCTGCAGTACCTTCTGGGCGCAAGGTAATACTATCGCCACCGCGATCGTCAAAGGTATACATTTCTTTTTCTACAACATCGGTGACTTCACCAATGGCGCGGCGAAATAAGCCGGTTACTTCCATAATCGGCATGCGCACTTCGGCATAGCCGTAAGCCTGCATTAACTGTCGCAACGTTGTTTCTGCATACTGCCAAGTTGGTGTTTGCTCTGGCAGGCAATCATTCATTCCACGAATCGCTTGGATCTGTTTAGCCACGAAATATCTCTATATTTGATGAAGTTAAAAGAAAATCTTGCCCAAATTAGTCTTTAGTGTGTACCGGGATCTGCACACTCGGATCCATCTTGGCGACCTTAGCACGAATGCGCCGCTCTAATTCATCAACTAGGCTGCGATTATCTAGGCGCCCTACCCGCTCACCGCCATCGTATAAGGCACTTTTTCGCTGGGCCCCCGCTAATCCCAAATCGGCAATAAGCGCTTCACCGGGTCCATTCACCACACAACCAATAATGGACACATCCATCGGCACCACGATATCTTCGAGGCGACTTTCTAACTGGTTAACGGTGCTGATCACATCAAACTCTTGGCGCGAACAAGAAGGACAGGCAATAAAATTAATGCCGCGCGAGCGAATGCGCAACGATTTTAAAATATCAAAGCCCACTTTGATCTCTTCTATCGGATCGGCGGCAAGCGAGATGCGTAAGGTGTCACCAATGCCTTCGGCGAGTAAAATACCTAAACCAATAGAGGATTTAACCGCACCACTGCGAAAACCACCGGCTTCGGTGATCCCTAAATGCAGCGGCTGCTCAATTTGCTTGGCCAACCCACGGTAGGCTCCTACGGCTAAAAACACATCGGAGGCTTTAACGCTAACTTTAAATTGATCAAAGTTAAGGCGGTCTAAGATCTCCACATGACGCAACGCCGACTCTACTAAGGCGTCGGCGGTAGGCTCACCGTACTTTTCTTGAATGTCTTTTTCTAGCGAGCCGCCATTAACGCCAATTCGAATAGGAATGCCTTTATCTCGCGCACAATCGACCACGGCGCGAATACGGTCTTCTCGGCCAATGTTGCCCGGATTAATACGCAAGCAATCGGCGCCATACTCTGCCACCTTTAACGCAATACGGTAGTCAAAATGAATATCAGCTACCAGCGGCATCGTGGTTTGGGCACGAATTTGTTTAAATGCCTCGGCGGCCTCCATGGTAGGCACCGAGACTCGTACTATGTCGGCACCTACTTTTTCGACAGCGCGAATTTGCGCTAAGGTCGCTTCAACATCCGTAGTGAGAGTATTAGTCATAGTTTGGACACTGATGGGAGCATCTCCCCCCACTAATACTGAACCCACACGAATTTGTTTGGATTGACGACGAACAATAGGAGTCTCTGGTAAGGACATGATTTACTCTTACTTAATCGGGTTTAGGTACAGTCAGTCGAGCGGTCCGACCGGCTTTAAAGGCAGACAAGTCAATGGACTTATTCATATACACCACGTTGGCGGCTTGTGGGACGCCTAACACCATACTAAAAGGCGGCTTGCCTTCAAGTTCCAGTGATTGATTGGCCTTCTTTACACCAGAGCTCAGCACTTTTCCTGTACTGTCAGTCACCTGGATCCAGCAATCACCAGTAAAACTAAGCGTTATTAGCTCTGGATTAGCGTCTGAAGTAGCTGTGGCGTCCGCCCTGTCTACCGCCTCTTGGGCTATCTGCTCTGTATTTTCATCCGGCGCCAGCGCATCTAGGACGTGCTGATCTACAGCTTCTTGCTCAGGTGCCGTTAACGGGGCGGCACTAGGAGTAGATGACTGTGCATCGCCTTGCTCACTCTCAGCTAAGCTGGCTTCATTGGACGCAGGTAAGGTAGGTGCAGGCTCGCCAGAAGGCGTAAGCTCTGGGCGCTCTAGTTCACTTTGACGAACATCATTAGAAATCGCACTGCGATTTTGGTTATCTTGCCACCACCAAAACACTAAAGAGGCAATTAACCCCACTAGCACTAACCAACTAATTCGCTTTAGCCAAGTGTCATTCGCCTGTTGTCGAGTTTTTTTAGAAAAACTTTGCATGGGCGCAGTACCATAAGTAAAAGGCCCATTTTGTTTATCAAACGCCGCTAATACGGTCGCTTCGTTTAGGCCGACTAACTTGGCATAAGCTTTTACATAACCACGCAAAAATGTTGGCTCAACGCCAGCACCATTATGCTCACCATCAATGGACTCAATGACCGCTAACCGTAAATTAAGTTGGCGCGCCACCTCAACCTGAGTTAACCCTTTTTCTTGTCGAGCTTGGCGTAGTAAAACGCCGGCGCCAACAACATCAACCTCAGGCTGTGGATTTTCTTCATTTTTCGTCATGTGATAACCATTGTCTGGCTTGTTTTGAATTGGGAAATAACCTGACCAAGTCGGCGCCAGCTTGCTCAACCTGCGGCCCTTGGTGCAGCGCTTGGGCGTTACTGAGTGTTAACCAGAGACTATGGGGAGTGGCGCTAAACTCATTGCGATAACGCTGTAAATATTTCCCTGCCTCAACATAATCCTTTTGCATAAACAGTAACTCGGCTGCACCTAGCAAGGCTTTGGGTTTAGAAGAGTTATACTCTAAAGCCTGATTAAAATAATGAAGAGCGCGTTGTTCTTGCCCTTGCTGCTTGGCGCACAGCGCCGCGTTTTCATAACTGTCGGCTACTTTAATATAATGAGGCGCCGCCACCGCCTTCCTAAACATGACATCAGCTTCTTCAAATCGTTCCCGTTCACATAAGAAAACGCCATAATTATTTAAGGCATCACCGTGGTCTTTGTCTAGTGCCAACACTTCACGATAACGCTGCTCGGCTTTAGTGAAGTCGGCTACTTGTTGATAAAACCAAGCTAGCGCCAAGTGAATATCCGGATTGCGTGGATCTTGGCTTAAGGCTCGGTCTAAATTGAATTTAGCTTGCTCACTATTACCCGCTTGCAGATAAGCTAAGCCTAGATTCATTCGAGTCAAAGCCGCTTCTGAAGGCTGATACTGCACCTCGCGAGACGGCATACCATCAATTAAATACGTAGTTTCATGAACACAGCCACTCAAGCTACTAATCAGCACTATCCCTGTTATGGCAGTTCCAATAAAGGAGCGCATCCCTACTCCTTAGGTGCATGTCTTATAACATTGTGACGGATATGTTTTGTTCCTGCATCCGTTTTTTCTGGGTTCGTTTGGTTCTATCTATAACATCGCCCACCAGCTGCCCACAAGCAGCGTCGATATCGTCGCCACGCGTTTTACGGATAGTGACCGTGTTGCCATATTGCATCAACACTTTATTAAAGCGATCAATGCGGCTGTTGCTGGGCTTATCGTAATCATTGCCTGGGAAAGGATTAAAGGGGATCAAGTTGATCTTACAAGGCAAGTCTTTAAGCAGCTCGGCTAATTCGTGAGCATGCTGCATATCGTCGTTCACTCGATCCAATAGCACATACTCAATGGTTACTTTGCCATTATTTGCTGTCGACTTAGCAATGTAGTTACGCACACTTTCCAGCAAGGTGGCAATATTGTATTTATCGTTAATAGGCATAATTTGCGAGCGCAGCGCATCATTAGGCGCATGCAAAGATACCGCCAACGCTACGTCAATCATATCTCCTAGCTTATCTAGCGCTGGCACGACCCCTGAGGTTGATAAGGTGACTCGGCGTTTAGATAAGCCAAAGCCATAGTCTTCCAGCATTAAGCTCATGGCAGGCACCACATTATTGAGGTTCAATAATGGTTCACCCATCCCCATCATCACCACATTGGTAATGGGCTTACGGCCCGTGTCACGCATAAAACCGACTCGGCTGGCGGCGCGCCATACCTGACCGATAATTTCTGACACTCTTAAGTTGCGGTTAAAACCTTGCTGGGCGGTAGAGCAGAACTTACAATCTAACGCACAGCCTACTTGGGAAGAAACGCACAGGGTCGCGCGCTCGCCATCGGGAATATAAACCACTTCTACTTCCTGATCGCCTACTAACATCGCCCATTTGATGGTGCCATCGGCAGACTTTTTCTCGACGCTAATTTCGGGCGCGCGGATCTCGGCGATGTTTTGTAGCTTGGTACGCAACACCTTATTAATATTGGTCATCTGCTCGAAGTCATCACAACCGAAATGATAAATCCATTTCATCACCTGATCGGCTCTAAATGGCTTTTCACCTAGCTCTTCGAAGAAGGCGCGCAGGCCATTACGATCTAAGTCTAATAGATTTACTTTTGCTTTACTCATCGGTTGCCTCTTGCTGTTTGACCCGAGCCCTAAGGGCGCAAAATTGTACAGAGTTTACCAGAATCTTGCCAGCGTTACCGCCTTTCCTTACGGCTGAGCTTTCGTGCTAATACCGTTACGCCTTCGGCGTAATGCGAGAGCAAGCGTGCGCCTCCAGAAAACATCGCCGTTCGCTATACGCTGAACGCGATACGTAAAGCGGCTAGCTGGGCGCTACTTCTTATCTTTATTTTTCTGTGGGCTCGGTGGCAAAAATATTTTATGCCCTAATTCTATTGTGAAGAATAATGGGCACAAAAAAAGGAGCCGAGGCTCCTTTAATCAATAACAGCAATAATGCGTCATATTAACGAGTGCGTGGGCACACTTCTTCGTCGCTGAAGAAATACGCGATTTCACGGGCAGCAGAAGCAGGAGCATCTGAACCGTGTACTGCGTTTTCGTCGATGCTGTCAGCGTAGTCAGCACGCAAAGTACCAGCTAGTGCGTCAGCTGGGTTAGTGGCACCCATGATTTCACGGTGACGCAGAACGGCATTTTCGCCTTCTAGTACCTGAACCATGACTGGGCCTGAGGTCATGAAATCAACCAGAGCTTTAAAGAAAGGACGCTCGCTGTGCTCAGCGTAGAAGCCTTCGGCTTTCTCACGATCTAGGTGAACCATTTTCGCTGCTACTATTTTTAGGCCAGCGGCTTCAAAGCGCTGATAAATAGCACCGATCAAGTTTTTAGCAACTGCATCTGGCTTGATGATGGAGAAAGTACGTTCGATAGCCATAGTGATTGATTCCTTTATATTATTAACACAATAAGATCGAGGTGAAAAACGGCGCAATTATACGTAAAGTTGCCGTCATTTAACACCTCCATCAGTAATTATAGTGGCACGCGCTTTAGTTATCTGCCTGAGTGTTGTCCAGTTGGCCCAACATAGCGGCGATAGTACGAATGCCATGCCCTTTACCGCCGGCGGCCCATAAGTCGTTTGGCGCTTTTTGATAAGATGCCGACAAGTCTAAGTGCACCCACTGGCAATGCTCTGGCACAAAGCGCGACAAAAACGCCGCTGCCGTAGAGGCACCGGCCATGCCCTCACCGGCATGAATGTTAGCCATGTCAGCAAAAGAAGAGCTTAGTTGACCTACATGAAATGGCTCTAGGGGTAGTTGCCAGGCTTTTTCATACTCACTAGTGGCCGCCGCTACTACTCGCTGAGCAAGGGCATTATCAAAGCTAAAGACGGCATTATAATCGCGACCCAATGCCATTTTGGCAGCGCCTGTTAAAGTAGCAGCGTCTAGAATAAAAGGCGCACCAGTAGCACTCGCCGCTAATAGTCCATCGGCTAACACTAAGCGCCCTTCGGCATCGGTATTTAAGACTTCTACGGTGACACCATTGTTATAGGTTAAAATATCACCCAGCTTAAAAGCATGGCCAGATATTAGGTTTTCGGCGCAGCATAAAAACAGCTTCACGCGCTGAGTAAGACCACGAGCAATCGCCAGTGCCAGCCCACCGGTGACCGTTGCTGCGCCGCCCATATCCGACTTCATCACCGACATGCCATCGGAAGGTTTAATGCTGTAACCGCCTGAGTCAAAGGTAATGCCTTTACCCACCAAACAGGCCGCCACCGGCGTATTAGGGTCTTTGCTTGGGTTAAAGTCGACTTCAAGCAACGTAGGCGCGCGCTCACTGCCGCGCCCTACTTCATAAATACCTACATAACCCAGATCTTTTAGCTGCTCACCACTTATAGTGCGATAAGTCACAGCAGCGGGGGCTAACGACTGAAGAAACTTACCTGCGGCGGCGGCTAATGAAGCGGGATAGACTTCTTCTGGGCTACCATTAATAATTTCTCGCACCCATTCACTGGCCTGCTGGCGGGCCGTTAGCTCTTTAAGCTCCTGGGTGTCTGTTTCACCCCACTCTAGGGCTTGGCCGCCTTTGGCATTATAAAAACCTTGAGCAAATGCCCAACGGGTTTCTAAACGCCAGCCGCTACCCGTTAGCTGTACTTGTTTAATACCCATCGCATCGAGTTTACGACCCGCTTGCTGGGCTCGGTGTTCGGCTTCGCTAGCATTATTAATATGGACACACGCGGTTTGCTCATTAAAGCTCAACAGCGCCTTGTCACCCCACACTGGCGGAGCGACTTCATGGCTGAGGATAACCTGCATCATGGTGGAATTTCCTTAAATAGAATGGCGAGTATAAATGGCAAAAGCCACAGTTAAACTGTGGCTTGTAAATATAAGCTGAGTGCTTTATTTATGCGCTATAAGGGCTGCTTAGTTGCCTTCCGATACCATATTGATAGTATATTTTGGAATTTCTATCACTAAATCTTCGTCGGTCACCAAAGCTTGGCAACCTAAGCGAGAGTCTGGCTCTAGCCCCCACGCTTTATCCAGCATGTCATCTTCTAACTCACAGCTTTCTTCTAATGAGTCAAACCCTTCGCGTACTATGACGTGGCAGGTGGTACAAGCACAAGACTTCTCACAAGCATGCTCGATAAAAATACCGTTACGCAAAGCCACATCCAATACCGACTCACCTGACTCGGCGTCAAGGGCGGCGCCGTCGGGGCAAAGCTCTGGATGGGGCAAAAATACAACTTTTGGCATGATTCTAGACCTTATCTACACGTTGGCCGGCTAGTGCACGACGGATTGAAGCATCCATACGGCGTTCAGCAAAGTCGGCTGTTTGTTTGTCTGTGTGCTCAATAGCAAGCTTAATGGCATGAGCATCTTGTCCGCTAGCACTGTGTTGCAACGCTTCTACTGATGCCATGATCTCGGCACGCTCCGCTTCAGTTAATAGCTCATCGCCGTCGGCAATCAAGGCGCTGATAATATTTTCTACTACACGCGCGGCTTCCACCTTTTGTTCAGCTAGACGACGGGCTTCCATATCTTCTTGAGCGTAATCAAAAGAGGCTTTTAGCATGCTGGAAATATCTTCTTCTTGTAAGCCATAAGAAGGTTTTACTTCAATAGTGGCTTGTACGCCCGACGATTTTTCCATGGCACTGACGGATAACAGGCCATCGGCGTCTACCTGAAAAGTCACTCTAATATGAGCAGCACCGGCAGCCATCGGAGGAATATCCGTTAGATTAAAACGGGCGAGTGAGCGACAGTCGTCTACCAGCTCTCGCTCTCCTTGTACCACATGGAGCGCCATGGCGGTTTGGCCATCTTTAAAAGTAGTAAACTCTTGGGCACGGGCCACTGGGATGGTGGTGTTACGCGGAATGACTTTTTCTACTAAGCCCCCCATAGTTTCTAAGCCTAAAGATAACGGGATCACATCCAGCAGTAGCATATCGCTATCGGGCTTATTGCCGATCAGGATATCTGCTTGAATGGCCGCACCAATGGCCACTACTTTATCAGGATCGAGGCTCGTCAGCGGCTCGGTGGCAAAAAACTCACCGACTCGAGTACGCACTAAAGGCACGCGCGTCGAACCACCCACCATCACTACCTCTTGTACTTCAGCTGCACTGACGCCTGCGTCTCGAAGAGCTCGACGGCAAGCACTGAGCGCCTTATTAACTAAGGGCAGCATTAGGGTGTCAAATTCATCACGACTTAACGTACCCTGCCACTCTTGCCACTGGATAGTGACTTCTTCTTGAGCGGTTAGCTGCTGCTTAGCACTACAGGCCACATCCAATAAGTTGCGCTGTTGAGTGGGGCTAAGCTCAATCACTTGGGCTTGCTGCTGGATCCAGTCTGCAAGCAGATGGTCAAAGTCATCTCCGCCTAACGCCGAGTCACCGCCGGTGGCTAATACTTCAAACACGCCTTTATGTAAGCGTAAAATAGAAATATCAAAAGTACCGCCCCCTAAGTCAAATACGGCGATCACGCCTTCTTGGCCCGAGTCTAAACCATACGCAATGGCGGCAGCGGTGGGTTCATTTAGTAAACGTAATACGTTTAGGCCAGCCAACTCGGCAGCATCTTTGGTGCCTTGACGCTGCGCATCATCAAAATAGGCTGGCACGGTGATCACAGCACCTTGGGCAGGATCCCCTAAACTGGCTTCGGCACGAGCAGCTAAGGTTTTTAAAATTTCGGCAGACACTTGCACTGGATTAACCGCCCCTTGGGGTGTGTTAATTTCAATAATGCCAGTGTCGGTGTCGCGAAATTGATAAGGCAGGCGCTGGGTAGGAATATCGGCCAGAGTTTTACCTAGTAACCGCTTCACTGAGGAAATGGTATTTTGTGGGTCTTGCTCGGCTTCTTGCTTAGCAGCCATGCCCACCCGCAAGCCATCCGCTTGATAGTGAACCACCGAAGGCAATAAGTCTTGGCCTTGTTCATCGACTAAGGTTTCAGGTAAGCCACTGCGCACCACCGCAACTAATGAGTTAGTGGTGCCCAAATCGATGCCCAATGCCCATTTATGTTCATGAGGAGCCGCGCTAAGGCCCGGCTCGGAGATTTGTAATAATGCCATGAGGGTTAAAATTCCTGCTGTGCATCTTCCAAACTTTCGAGTTCGGTGTGCAGCTTGGTCATGAATTTAAGTTTACGCACCGTGTCGGCGGCTTCTTGCCACTGTTGCGAGTCTAGTTGGTGCTCAAGCTCAGCATAGTACGTCGCTGTTGCCTCATCTAACTCTTGCGCAAAGGCCATAATGGCAGCCAACACATCCTGAGCGCTACGAATGTCGTCAAGTTGCTCACGCCACTCCATCTGCTGCATCAGAAACACGGGATCTTTAAGGGTTAACTGCTCGGCATTGAGCTCAACACCCTGTAGAGACAGCAGATATTCACCGCGACTCAGAGGATTTTTAAGAGTGGTAAACCCATCATTGATGTAGGCGGCACGTTGTACCGCCTGAAGACGTTCCCGCTCGGGCTGAGCGGCAAACTTATCGGGATGAAACTGCATTTGTAGCCCACGATAGGTGTCGGCTAGTGCTTGGCTATCGAGGGAAAACTGTACCGGTAAGCCAAACAACTCGAAATAATTCATACCGATCCTTATACGTTGAAACTTTCACCACAGCCACACTCCCCTTCGGCATTGGGGTTAGTGAATTTAAAGCCTTCGTTAAGACCTTCTTTGGCGAAGTCGAGCTGGGTACCGTCAAGGTAAACCAAACTCTTGCTATCGACGACCACCTTAACATCGTCATGCTCGAACACTTGGTCGCCTTCCGACAGTTCGTCGACGAATTCAAGCACATAGGCCATGCCTGAGCAACCAGAGGTTTTAACCCCTAATCGCAACCCTAGGCCTTTACCTCTGTTGTTCAAGAACGTCCGCACCCGTTGTGCAGCTGCATCTGTAATGGTGATCGCCATGCTGTCTCCGTTTACGCTAATTGCTTCTTCTTATAGTCATCAATCGCTGCTTTAATGGCATCTTCTGCCAATATAGAGCAGTGGATTTTAACTGGTGGCAGCGCCAGTTCTGCCGAAATGTCAGTGTTTTTAATACTAGCAGCTTCGTCTAAGCTTTTTCCTTTTACCCACTCGGTAATCAAGGAGCTAGAGGCAATTGCCGAACCACAACCGTACGTTTTAAACTTAGCGTCTTCAATGATGCCTGCATCGCTAATTTTTAGCTGCAAACGCATCACGTCACCACACGCCGGTGCACCTACCATACCAGTAGCAATGCTAGGATCATTTTTATCAAACGCACCTACGTTACGGGGGTTCTCATAGTGATCTATTACTTTTTCGCTGTAAGCCATGATATTACTCCTTACCCATGCTTAATTGGTTAGACACCTTAATGGTGCGCCCATTCAACTTGATCTAAATCGACGCCATCTTTAAACATATCCCATAACGGAGACATGTCTCGCAGACGACCAATAGCGCCCTTGACCAGTTGAATGGTGTAATCAATTTCTTCTTTGGTAGTAAAGCGACCAATGCTAAAACGGATTGAGCTATGTGCTAACTCGTCGTTTAAGCCTAAGGCGCGTAGTACATAAGAGGGCTCAAGACTGGCAGAAGTACAGGCTGAACCTGAAGAAACCGCTAAGTCTTTTAAAGCCATTATCAGTGACTCACCTTCTACATAAGCAAAACTGATATTAAAGATACCCGGTACGCGCTGCTCCATAGAGCCATTCACGTGCACTTCTTCGATATCTTTTAGTCCGTCATATAAGCGGTTGCGCAAGCTTAAAATACGCTCAGCTTCACTGTGCATTTCTTCTTTAGCAATGCGTGCCGCTTCACCCATACCTACAATTTGGTGAGTTGCTAGGGTACCAGAACGCATACCGCGCTCATGACCGCCACCGTGCATTTGTGCTTCTAAGCGTACGCGAGGCTTGCGACTAACGTATAACACGCCAATCCCTTTAGGGCCGTACATTTTATGAGCAGAAATCGACAGCAAGTCAATTTTCATGTCGTTAACATCAATATCAAGCTTACCGGCACTTTGTGCGGCATCAACATGAAACATGATTTTACGGCTGCGGCATAACTCACCGATGGCTTTCACATCTTGAATGACGCCGGTTTCGTTATTGACATGCATCATACTCACCAAAATGGTGTCATCGCGCATGGCATTTTCAATTTGCTCTATGGTAAATACACCATTTGGCTGCGGCTCGAGATACGTTACTTCATACCCTTCACGCTCTAATTGGCGGCACGGGTCTAAGACGGCTTTATGCTCGGTCTTAGAAGTAATAATGTGCTTGCCTTTCTTACCATAGAAATGCGCGATGCCTTTAATGGCCAAGTTGTCAGACTCGGTTGCACCAGAGGTGAACACGATTTCACGAGGATCCGCATTGATCAAATCGGCAATCTGATTACGAGCAATATCAATTAGCTCTTCGGCTTGCCAGCCAAAACGGTGGGAGCGAGACGCGGGGTTACCAAACACACCGTCTTGGGTAAGGCATTGCATCATCTTTTCTGCGACGCGTGGATCTACCGGGCAGGTAGCCGCATAGTCGAGGTAAATGGGCAGTTTCATCGTATTCTCCATTCTAACGCTGCTCTGTCGGCAGTCTTGTCATCGACATTGAATTTTATTAGCTCACGGGCTGTTAATCATTTAGTCCAGAGTTAACAGGCTAATCTTACTTTCTTGCTGTTCTGAAATATGTTGCACATCTTGCTGTTTTACTAATTCAGCTAAGCTGATGCCGCCAAGAAAATCACTAATACGATCACTTAGAGCACACCATAAAGAGTGAGTCAGGCATTGACTTCCGCCATGACAGTCTCCTTTACCTTGACACTTGGTGGCATCAACGGACTCATCAACGGCTACAATAATAGCGCCAACGGAAATCTCCGCCTGTTCTTTACCTAGCAGGTATCCTCCGCCAGGTCCGCGCACACTGCTTACCAGGCCTTGCTTTCGCAAACGGGCAAACAATTGCTCGAGGTAGGATAAAGAAATACCTTGCCGTTCAGAGATGTGGGCTAGCGATACCGGCCCAGTGTTACCGTGCAAGGCAACATCCAGCATAGCCGTTACGGCATAACGCCCTTTTGATGTCAGTCTCATGTCATAGAATCCTTGCTATCCATGGCATGAGAATGACATACCCGAGTAATTCAGTCAAGTATTAACCCGACTAAATTGGTCAGCTATTATCCTTAGGTTTAGACTGCTTTTTTTGTATCGATGTAAGAATGCCGCGCAAGATATTGAGTTCAAACGCTTCGGGTCGAGCACGGTTAAATAAGCGACGTAATTTAGTCATAATTTGGCCAGGATGAGGCTTAATAATAAACCCCGTATCGAGCAAGGTCTGCTCTAAATGAGTATAAAAACGCTCTAAATCCGCCGCTAGCGGATATTCTGGAAGCCCCTCAGACTCGCTTTTATTTACTCCGTTGTGAGCCAGCCACGCCATTCGTACTTCGTAGGCGATGGTTTGTACAGCCATAGCTAAATTCAGGGAGCTATAGTCGGGGTTGGCAGGGATGGCCATATGATAATGGCAAAGGTGCAGTTCATCGTTAGTTAAACCGGTACGCTCCCGACCAAATACCAGCGCCACTTGGTGTTGCTGAGCTTCGGCCATCGCTTGCTCGCCGGCTTGGCGGGCATCTAACATCGGCCAAGACCAGGTGCGAGCTCGAGCACTAGTACCTATCACTAAACCACAGTCTGCCACAGCATCGGCTAACGTGGGGACGATAGTGGCGTTACTCAAAACATCACTGGCGCCTGCCGACAGCGCAATGGCTTGCTCATCAATAGACATGCCAGGGTTAACTAACCATAAGTTGGTTAAGCCCATGGTTTTCATGGCGCGGGCGGCAGAGCCAATATTACCGCTGTGGGAAGTATTCACTAATACCACCCGGATTTTCTCAAGCATAATTACAGAACTCATGAGCGCTTAAGGCGCAGAATATTAGCACAAGGCGCCTTAGGCACAAAGCACCCCCCTGGTTAGAGTTCAGGTTGCTCATCTTCTTCGGCCATATCCATCTCTAACAAAGAATAACGATGCTCAACAAAGTCATATACGTTTGTTGCTAATGCCAACTTAAAGTAGGTGGCCGCAAGCTCAGCATCATCGTCACGTTGTGCTTGTTTAGCAAGATAGAAGTAGGCCTCACATAAGCGCTCTGCTTGCTCTTGATTGCTCTCGCTTTTTTCGGCAATGCGCTTAAGTAACTGCTCGCTTTTTACCGTACCTAAATAGACATTAACAATATCCCACGCCCAGTCATCACTACCATAGTTAGCTTGGTAGGTTTGTAATGCCGCTTTCGCCACCTCGGGATCCAGCTTTTCTAGCGCAAGATACCACCACAGTAAACGGTAGGGATCTGCGGGCTCTTCATCGAGAAATACTTTAAAGTCTTTCTCAGCAAGCTGGGGACGGCCGCCATAATAAAGCGCGATCCCCCGATTGAGATTGGCATAACTATAATCGGGCGAGAGCTCCAAAGCCGAATCAAATGCTTCATAGGCTTCATCAAACTCTTGATTCTGCGTAAGGTAAACCCCGTTTAGGTTATAAGCATCGGCAAAGTCGGGTTTTTCTCGCAAAGCACGATTAAAGTCTAGCCGTGCCATGGCGCGCAAGCCGACCCTGTCAAATAAGACGCCGCGTTGAAAGAACAACTCAGCTCTTTGTTCTGATGTTAACCCCGGTGAGTTAAGCATTTGCCCTAAACGGGCAATCCCTAATTCACTTTCATAGGACACTTGCATTGGCACTGGCATTACTAACGAAGAGGCCACGCCTCCCGACGCACTACAGCCAATCAAGAGGCAACCAAGCAAGACCACTGGGCCGAGCAATAATCTATTATTCAAGACGGCTCCGAACTTGTCTGATTTATAAAGTTATATTATGCAGCCCACACTCATTTGTCATGTTACAAATACGCTTTGCAAAATTAAAGGGGCCCTTAGGCCCCTTTAAGTTGCAATGACTTAAGCAATTGGCTCTTGGTCAGCCCCTTCTTTTTCTATTTGCGGTGGTAGCATATGCTCACGGGTGACGCCTAACATCATAGCCCAAGCACTAGCAATAAAAATAGAGGAGTAAGTACCAAATCCGATCCCGAGCAATAAAGCAGTAGCAAAACCGTGAATTAACGCGCCGCCTTTTACAAACAAGGCAATCACTACTACCAAGGTCGTAAAGGAGGTAATCAAGGTTCGGCTTAAGGTTTCGGTAATGGCTTCGTTGAAAATATCCATGGTGCTGACATTTTCTCGCACACGACGAAGGTTTTCGCGTACCCGGTCATACACGACAATAGTGTCGTTCAACGAATACCCCACTACAGTTAGCAAAGCAGCCACTATGGTGAGATCCACCTCTAACTGCATTACCGAGAACACGCCGAGTGTAATAATCACATCGTGAGCTAGTGAAATTACCGCCCCCGAGGCTAAGCGCCATTCAAAGCGCACGCCCACATAAATCATAATACACAGCAGCGCGACCAAAATGGCTAGTCCGCCCTGCTCAGCTAATTCTTTACCAATTGCTGGGCCCACAAACTCCAGTCGGCTCATACTGGCAGAGGGCGATATTTCTTGCATACTCGCAAGCACTGCTTCGCCTTGTTGCTGCACATTGACACCCGCTTGCGGGGCCAGACGGATCAGCACATCTCGGCTAGAGCCAAAGTTTTGTACCGTAGCACCGGCCAAGCCGTTGTCTTCTAGCTGCTGGCGGATAGTGTCTAGCTCAACCGACTGCTCAAAGGCTACTTCAACGACGGTGCCACCAGTGAAGTCGAGGCCCCAGTTTAGCCCTTTAGTAAATAAGCTCACAAAACACAGCACGATCAGCACCAAGGAAAAGCCCGTGGTCAGCTTAGCGTGCTGCATAAAGCGGATCGGCTTAGTAGTCTTGAGGATCTCAAACATGTCTATTTCCTCATATCGACAATTTACTGAGACGCTTACCGCCCCAAAAGAAGTTAACCAGCGCTCGTGTACCCACAATAGCGGTAAACATGGAGGCGACAATACCGATCATTAACGTCACGGCAAAGCCTTTAATGGGCCCAGTACCTACCGCAAATAAGATAACTGCTGTGAGGAAGGTGGTGATATTGGCATCAGCAATGGTGCTAAACGCCTTATCATAACCCACATGAATAGCTTGCTGAACGCCACGGCCCGCTTTAAGTTCTTCACGGATCCGCTCAAATATCAGCACGTTCGCATCCACCGACATCCCTATGGTCAACACAATACCCGCAATGCCCGGCAAGGTCATGGTGGCCCCCGGAACCATAGACATCACCCCAATAATAATGACTAAGTTGGCCGTGAGCGCCACGTTGGCAATTAAACCGCACTTGCGATAATAAATACCCATAAAGATCACCACCGCCAACATGCCATAGACCATGGCCATCACACCATTTTCTATGTTTTGCTTACCAAGGCTAGGACCAATGGTGCGTTCTTCAACAATTTGAATGGGCGCAATGAGTGCACCGGCACGCAACAGTAAGGCTAAGTTTTGCGCTTCGGCCATGGTATTAATACCGGTAATGCGAAAGCTACGACCTAAACGAGACTGAATAGTAGCAACGTTAATAACTTCTTGTTGCTTATAGAATTGGCGGCTACCGTCTTCTTTTAGCTCATCACCGGTTTTATATTCGGTGAATACCGTCGCCATGGGTCGCCCCACATTGTCTTTAGTGAAATCGGCCATGCGACTGCCACCGGGGGCATCAAGGCTAATGTTCACTTGCGGACGACTAAATTCATCCATGCTAGAGCTAGCATCCACAATGTGTTCACCTGTGAGGATCACCCGCTTATGCAACACCACAGAGCGTCCGTCTCTATCTTGTATGAGCTCATTATTAGGTGAAACGCGTCCGGCATTTGCCGCACTTACATCGGCGCTATCGTCAACTAGACGAAACTCTAGGGTCGCAGTCGCACCCAAAATTTCTTTAGCACGCGCCGTATCTTGAATACCCGGCAATTGCACCACAATACGCTCGGAGCCTTGACGCTGTACTAAGGGTTCCGCTACCCCTAACTCGTTAACTCGATTACGAATAATAGTGATATTTTGCTGTAAAGCGTATTCTTTAACTTCTTTAAGACGCTGTTCACTCATAGTGGCAAATAAGCCTAGTTGCTCACCACTGTCGCGAACAGAAAACTCAAGGCTCGGATAACGGCTCCGTAAATGGCTTAACGCTTCATCGCGTAGCTTAGCATCACGAAATAGTACTTGGGTGCCGCCGTCTTTACTTAATACGCCAGAATAACGTAAGCGCTTTTCGCGCAGATCAGTACGAAAGTCTTGCACGGTTTGCTCTTGCACCCGCGTCAACGCTTCGTCCATGTCCACTTCCATCAAAAAGTGCACACCACCACGCAAGTCTAAGCCCAGCTTAAGCGGCCCGGCACCAATGCTTTCTAACCAATGGGGCGTAGCAGGGGCTAAGTTAAGCGCAGTGATATAGCCCTCACCCAACGCCTCTGCAACGACTTCTTTAGCTATTAGCTGATCGTCGGTATCGCGAAATCGGATCAAAAGCTGATCATCTTCTACGGTAGCACTTTTTACCTCAATACCGGCTTCGCTCAAGCTTTCTTGGGCTTGCACTAGTACCGCAGGGGTAACCGAAGTACCTCGGGAGCCTGACACCTGCAAAGCAGGGTCTTCACCAAGTAAATTGGGTGCTGCATATAGAAAACTGATGATGATCACGGCGATCACCATCAAGTATTTCCACAGCGGATATCGATTTAACACGCTGTGCTCCTCGACTAAGTATTAAAGGGACTGAATAGAGCCCTTGGGCAGGACAGCGGTAATGAAGTCCTTTTTAATAGTAACTTGGCTTTGCTCGCTTAAACTCAGCAGTACATAGTCATTGTCGGCGGAGATCTTAGCGATTTTACCCACCAAGCCACCGCTGGTGAGCACTTCATCGCCTTTACCTAAGGAGGCCATTAAGTTTTTATGCTCTTTTACACGTTTAGACTGGGGGCGAAAGATCATAAAGTAAAAGATCAAGCCGAATACACCCAGCATGATGATCATTTCCATACCGCCACCGGCAGCGCCACCTTGTGCATAAGCATTAGAAATAAAGTTCATGGGTTTTCCTTCTTCGTTAATGGTTAGTACTAGATATAAAGTGACGCCCTTAAGCGCTATTGGCTGATAGGCGCACCACTAAAAACTCTTAAATTATTTGGCTGCAGGGGTGGACCCAAGCGGCGGCACCTCTTTACCTTGGCCAGCATAAAACTCAGCCACAAAATCCTCTAATTTACCCTGCTCGATAGCCCCACGCAAACCTTCCATGACCCGCTGATAATAGCGCAAGTTATGGATGGTATTTAAACGCGCACCTAAAATCTCATTACACTTATCTAAATGATGTAAATAAGAACGAGAATAGTTTTTACAGGTGTAACAGTCACAGGCGGCATCTAAAGGACCCGTATCATCTTTATGGCGGGCATTACGAATTTTTATCACACCTTCAGTGGTAAATAAGTGACCGTTGCGCGCATTGCGGGTTGGCATCACACAGTCGAACATATCGATGCCACGACGCACTCCTTCCACTAAGTCTTCTGGCTTACCTACGCCCATTAAATAGCGCGGCTTGTCAGCAGGAATTTTTGGACAGGTATGCTCTAATACTTTATGCATCTCATGCTTTGGCTCGCCTACCGCAAGGCCACCTACGGCATAGCCGTCAAAACCAATCTCTAACAACCCAGCTAACGACTCGTCACGCAAGTCTTCATAAACCCCACCCTGAATAATACCAAACAAGGCATTGGGGTTTTGTTGTTTATCGAAATGATCTCGCGAGCGTTTTGCCCAGCGTAAGGACATTTCCATGGATTTTTTCGCCTCCTCCCACGTAGCTGGATACGGCGTACATTCATCCATGATCATGACGACATCGGAGCCAAGATCGTATTGAATTTCCATAGAGACTTCGGGAGAAAGAAATATTTTATCGCCGTTCACGGGGTTGCGAAAATCCACCCCTTCTTCGGTAATAGTACGAATGTCACCTAAGCTAAACACTTGGAAACCACCAGAGTCCGTTAAAATCGGCCCTTGCCAGTTCATAAAGTTATGCAGGCCGCCGTGCTGCTTCATAATTTCTTGGCCCGGGCGCACCCAGAGGTGAAACGTATTGCCCAGCAGGATTTGAGCGCCGGTGGCATCCACTTCTTCTGGGGTCATACCTTTCACGGTGCCATAAGTGCCTACTGGCATAAATGCCGGGGTATCCACTACCCCGCGCTCAAACACTAAGCGACCGCGACGGGCTAAGCCATCGGTGGTATGTAATTCAAATTTCATTATTTACCTCATTGGCCGAAGAAACAGTTCGACTCTATTTTTATAACAGATAACGTACCGCGTATGGCGTACAGCAATACTTTTTACGCTTTAATCTACATCTTGCCGACTCAGTAACATGGCGTCCCCATAACTAAAGAAGCGATAGCGCTGTGCCACTGCTTGTCGGTACGCCTCTTTAATATGCTCGGTTCCCGAAAAGGCACTCACTAGCATTAATAAGGTCGACTCAGGTAAGTGAAAATTAGTGACCATGGCATCGACTAACTGAAAACGATAACCAGGGTATATGAAAATATCGGTATCGCCATAAAACGGCGCCAACGGTTTACCTTGAGCTAAGCTCGCCTGTGCCGCACTTTCTAAAGAGCGTACCGAGGTGGTGCCTACCGCAATCACTCGACCGCCTCGCGCCCGCGTAGCGTTAATTTTATCGACGACCTCTTGGGGCACTTCTATATATTCGGCATGCATTTTATGATCGAGTACTTGCTCTACCCGAACCGGCTGAAACGTTCCGGCCCCCACATGGAGTGTCACAAAGGCTTGCTCTACGCCTTTTTCTTGCAAACGCGCCAATAGCGCTTGATCAAAGTGCAAGCCTGCCGTCGGCGCCGCCACCGCGCCTGGCTTTTCATTATAAACCGTTTGATAGCGCTCTTTATCTGCCTCGGTGTCGGGTCTGTCTATATAGGGTGGCAGTGGCATATGGCCGATGGCGTCTAAAACTTCCAACACGGGCCGTGCATCATGAAAAACAATTTCAAATAAACTGTCGTGCCGCGCCTGCATGGTAGCCGAGATATTATCAGCAAAAATGAGCTCTGTACCGGGTTTAGGCGCTTTAGAAGCCCGCACGTGAGCGAGAATGCGCTGCTCATCTAGCACTCGCTCCACTAGCACTTCTATTTTCCCACCACTGGCCTTGTTGCCAAACAAGCGCGCCGGTATCACTCGGGTGTTATTAAACACTAATAAGTCACCCGCGTTTATCTGCTCTATCAGCTCACTAAAGTGACCATGCACTATCGCGCCGGTATTGCCGTCGAGTTGTAGCAATCGACTACCGGTACGCTCAGCCATAGGATGACGGGCTATTAGTTCGTCGGGAAGTTCAAAGGTAAAATCGCGGACTAGCATGTACCACCTCTTATCGTAACCGCGCTAGTCTAGTGAGGCCATGGGCTAGGATCAAGGCAATTCGAACAAGACTGCCTTAACCGTGACCTGAGCATAATGAATATTATGGCGATATAGAGTAAGGTCATTGATATAGCGCTTATTCTATTGTCCAACGACTTAACCTTCTTAGAGTTTCATCGTTGGTGACTGTGCATAACAAGAGGAACTCCCTATGTCAGCCCTTGTCTCTGAAATTATGACCCGTAATGTGATTGGCTTGCCCCCCTCTGCCACCTTGGCCGAAGCGCGCACCTTAATGCAGCGTCACCATATTCGCCATCTGCCGATCCTTGAAGATAGCCGACTGGTTGGACTAGTAAGCCAGCGCGATATCTTGGCCGCTCAAGAGTCGAGCTTAGAGCAAGGCTTAAATGGTCAGTTTTTAGAGCAACATTCTGTTGCTAACGTGATGATCAAAGAAGTAACCACGGTTAGCCCAAAAGCGGGGATCCGTGAAGCCGCCCTTTATTTACAAAAACACAAGTACGGCTGCTTGCCGGTCATCGATAAAGAACAATTAGTGGGCATTGTCACCGACAGTGATTTTGTGGCAGTCGCCATTCACTTAATGGAAGTGCTGGACGCGCAATTAGCGGATCCTCTCGCCGATGAGCTTGAATTAGACGACCTTGAGCTTGCTAAAGACTACCAGCCCGAGAGCGACGAACTTAACGAGCAGTGAATTATTTAGCCCACTTGCATTTAGCCCACTTAAGCCACACCAGCTTAAGTGGCGCTTTATTAGGCGAGTTTTCTCGCGGTACTATCGACCCCCAGCTGCCGCCTTCTTTGCAGCTGGGTATTCAATTGCATCGTTACATAGACAGCTTTACCGACGCACATCCTTTGCATGCACAGCGAGTTAGGGCGCTACCTAGTCCCTTTCGTCGTTATGGCGGCATTATTATGGACATGATGTTTGACCACTTCCTAGCTAAGCATTGGTCAGATTATCACTGTGGCTCCCTCGCTGACTTTATCGACTATAGTCACCAGCAACTGCTACCTAATGCACACTGGCCACCAGCCATGGTGACCTTAGTTGAGCGCATTAAAGAATATCAATTACTATCACGCTACCAAACCTTAGACGGCATTACTTATGCCATCGGCGGTATCGATCGCCGCTTTCGCCGCCCCACACCGCTGCCTCATGTTGGCCCTTTATTAGTGAGTCATTATCCTGAGATGGAACAGGCCTTTTTCGGCTTTTATCCTGAGCTCAGTCAGTTTGTTCTTACCGAAGCACCCCTACTGGGTTCGGGAAGGGATGACAAAAACCTGGACGACATAACAGAAATCTGGAAGGGATAACAGAGACCTGAACGACATAACAAAAATCTGGAAGGGATAACAGAGACCTGAACGACACAACAAAAATCTGAAAAAAAAGCCTGTAAATAAAGGACAATATCTTGTCCATAGCTCTTGCTTATCCCTTCCCTAGCCCTTGTCTATCTCTTCCTAAGCTCTTGCTCATCCCTTACCTTATTTCTAGCTTGGCACTCGGCGCTATTTTTTCAGCCCTTGCTCATTTATAAACAAAAAAATGGCAGCTATTAGGCTGCCATAAAAACGAGATAGACTTTATTTATTTTATTATTTAACTCAGAGGGTTAGATATTTTCAAACTGACCCATGGTGTTGTCTTTACCACCGGCTTTTAGAGCGGCGTCACCGGCAAAGAATTCTTTGTGGTCATCACCAATGTTAGAACCAGCCATGTCTTGGTGCTTAACAGTAGCGATACCTTCGCGGATTTCTTTACGCTGTACACCAGCAACGTACGCCAGCATACCTTCATCACCAAAGTAACCTTTAGCTAAGTTGTCAGTAGACAAAGCAGCAGTGTGGTAAGTCGGCAGTGTAATTAAGTGGTGGAAAATACCGGCTTCCCGTGCAGCGTCGCGCTGGAAGTCTGCAGTCCACTGGTCAGCCACTTCAGCCAACTCAGAGCTGTCGTAATCAGCACTCATCAGACGGTCACGGTCATACCCACTTACGTCTTTCCCTTCTTCAGCCCAAGCGTCATACACTTGCTGGCGGAAGTTCAAGGTCCAGTTAAATGATGGGCTGTTGTTATAAACCAGCTTAGCGTCTGGCACTACTTTACGAATGCGATTGACCATACCCGCAATCTGACCAACGTGAGGCTTTTCAGTCTCAATCCACAGCAAATCAGCACCGTTTTGTAAGCTCGCAATACAGTCCATCACTACGCGGTCTTCGCCTGAGCCTTCTTTAAACTGGAACAGACCAGAGGCTAAACGCTTAGGCTTGATCAACTTGCCATTTTGCTTAATCACCACGTCGCCATTGTTGATATCGTCAGCAGAAGCAATTTCGTCGCCGTCAATGAAGCTGTTGTACTGATCACCTAAGTCACCTGGCTCTTCAGTTACCGCGATTTGCTTGGTCAGACCGGCACCCAAGGAGTCTGTACGAGCAACGATAACACCGTCATCAACCCCTAACTCTAAGAATGCTAACCGCACCGCGTTGATCTTAGATAAGAAGTCAGCGTGAGGAACCGTTACTTTACCGTCTTGGTGACCACACTGCTTTTCGTCAGATACTTGGTTCTCAATCTGGATACAGCAAGCACCGGCTTCAATCATTTTCTTGGCTAACAAGTAAGTCGCTTCATCGTTACCAAAACCCGCATCGATGTCAGCAATAATAGGCACAATGTGTGTTTCATGGTTGTCGATTTGCGCTTCAATTTCTTTAACTTTAGCGGTATCACCTGCCTTTTGTGCTTCTTCTAGGTCGCGGAACATGTGGTTCAGCTCCCACGCGTCAGCTTGACGTAAGAAGGTATACAGCTCTTCGATTAACGCAGGTACTGCGGTCTTTTCATGCATAGACTGATCTGGTAGTGGACCAAACTCAGAGCGCATGGCGGCAACCATCCAACCGGACAGGTACAAATAGCGACGCTTAGTGGTATTAAAATGTTTCTTGATAGAAATCATTTTCTGTTGACCGATAAAGCCGTGCCAGCAACCTAAAGACTGGGTGTACTGAGAAGTGTCTTTGTCATAATTAGCCATGTCTTCGCGCATAATTTTTGCGGTGTACTTGGCAATGTCCAACCCAGTTTTAAATCTGTTTTGAGCGCGCATACGGGCGGCGTGTTCGGGCTTAATCGCCTTCCATGTCGGGTTGCTTTTAATCAAAGAGGAGAGTGTTTCAACTTCGCTTGCGTATGGCATGGTATCCGTCCTGTTGTTCTAGTCTATCGAATTGAGGCTCTTATCTAGCGAACCTTTCTACTTCCCTGTCACATCGGCAGGCTTATCTACTTAATTCACCACTTGCCGATGTTAGACAGTCGTTTGTTATATCTTGCTCTGCAACGACAGCGCTTATTATGAATATAGGCTTTGGTCGAGGTGGCCTATTTTTTGTATTTTGCGTTTCCGTTTGCTCTGCGTTGCCTGCCCTACTAATCTGCGCAATAAGTTAAGAAAGGTCAATACACCACTTAGCAGAATTACTACATAGCTCACATTACGCCAGAAACCAAAATATCCAAAAAGGCCAACAAAGCCAGCATTGGCAAGGATTGCAGGTGAAACGAGAAACAATAACCAATCACAACTGTAATTAAATTACGAAATATAACTACCAATATCAGCAAACCATAAACTAAGAACCAATGTTTTAATTTAACCTTGAACACTAAAAAAGCGATCAAGTAGACATCTATTGGCTGAAAGCTGCTTAATAATTGAACCAAGATCACAAAAGTGACAATTATCAAATAAGAAGCATTCTGTTGCTTGCTGTGGGTTAAAAGACACTTGTTGTTGCTTTATCATTTTTGTTACTTAGTACCACTTAGCTAGCAACTTAGGTCCTGTTTTTCGGTAACCTTTTATTCTCACCACTGCCATTGATAGCTAACTCCTATCAATTCAATAGAAAGTAACCAATTCCTTTTAAATGGTACTCGTCCTACTATG
>JAAYRH010000130.1 GCA_012518835.1 Aeromonadales bacterium
CTTATCTTACCCCTAAATAAAAAAACCCCAACAAGTTAGTCCAACTTTTTGGGGTCAGTTCAATTAGGATCGGTGTTTTTATTAACGGGTGCTAGCCGCTGTTAGCCAATGATATTTCGCTTACGTAGCTCACTAATTACCTGCTCCGCCGCTTCTTCAACCGTTAAATTAGCCGCGTTAAGATGTATCTCTGGCGCTTCAGGGCGCTCATACGCCGAGTCGATACCGGTAAAGTTTTTCAACTCACCCGCACGGGCTTTTTTGTATAAACCTTTAACATCACGCTCTTCAGCAATCTCTAGCGGCGTATCAACAAATACTTCAATAAACTCGCTTGGTGCAAGTTGCTCGCGCGCCATGCGCCGCTCAGAATTAAAAGGCGAAATAAAAGCGGTGAGTACAATGAGACCGGCATCCACCATTAACTTAGACACTTCACTAATGCGGCGAATGTTTTCTACCCGATCGGCATCGGTAAAGCCTAAGTCTTTATTTAAGCCGTGACGTACGTTATCGCCATCGAGCAAATAAGTATGATTACCAAAGGCATGAAGTTTTTTCTCGACTAAGTTGGCAATAGTAGACTTACCTGCGCCCGATAAACCAGTAAACCACAATACCGCTGGTTGCTGATGTTTGGCTGCAGCCCGTGCTGCTTTATTCACATCCACATGCTGATAATGAATATTCTGGCTGCGGCGCAGCGCAAAGTGCAGCATACCCGCCGCCACTGTGGTGTTGCTTAAGCGGTCGATTAAAATAAAGCCGCCAGTGTCTTTGTTGGCTTGATAAGCATCAAACGCAATGGCGCGGTCCAAACTTAAATTACACACGCCAATGCCATTTAGCTCTAATTGCTTAGCTGCGGTGTGCTCTAGGGTATTCACGTTCACCTGATATTTAATATCAGTGACACTGGCGGTCACGGTTTGAGTGCCAATCTTTAATAGGTAGGGGCGGCCGGGTAGCAAAGCTTCTTCGTGCATCCACACTACGGTGCTTTCAAACTGGTCGGCAGTTTCTGCGGGGGCATCGGCAATAGATAATACATCACCGCGAGAGATATCTATTTCATCATTGAGTGTTAAGGTCACCGACTGACCGGCGACGGCCAGCGGTAAGTCACCACTGTAAGTAACAATGCGCGCGACGGTACTTTCATGACCCGAAGGCTGCACCCGAATACGATCACCTGGTTTGATTACACCACTGGTAATAGTGCCGGCAAAGCCACGAAAATCGAGGTTAGGGCGGTTAACCCACTGCACCGGCAAGCGAAATGGTGCCTGTTGCATGCGAGTATCATCAATCTCAACAGTTTCTAAAAACTCCAGCAGCGTGGGCCCATCATACCAAGGGGTATTAGTGCTAGGAGCGGCAATGTTATCGCCTTTAAACGCCGACAGTGGAATATAGGTTACCTGAGTTAACCCCAGTTGCTGTGCAAACTGACCGTATTCTTCCACAATTTCGCCAAAGCGCGCTTGTGAGTAATCGACCAAGTCCATCTTATTGATAGCAACAATAATATGACGAATACCTAATAGCGACATTAAATAGCTATGACGGCGAGTTTGCGTTAGTACCCCTTTTCTAGCATCGACCATTAAAATAGCTGCATCGGCAGTAGAGGCACCTGTCACCATGTTACGGGTATATTGCTCGTGGCCTGGAGTATCGGCAACAATAAATTTGCGCTTATCGGTCGAGAAAAAGCGATAGGCAACATCAATGGTAATCCCTTGCTCGCGTTCTGCCGCTAAGCCATCGACTAACAGTGCAAAGTCCATTTCTTCGCCCTGAGTCCCCCAACGCTTAGAGTCGGCCTCCATGGCTGCGAGCTGATCTTCAAACAGCATTTTAGATTCAAACAGCAAGCGGCCAATCAGCGTACTTTTGCCATCATCCACACTACCACAGGTAATAAAGCGCAACAGGCTCTTATGTTCGTGAGTCTTTAAATATTCGTCGATATTCGTTTCAATTAAAGATGATAAGTTCATCATAAATCCTTCGCAGCTGTACGCTGTAAGCCATAAGC
>JAAYRH010000131.1 GCA_012518835.1 Aeromonadales bacterium
AGCGAAAAAGCAGGCCGAAGCTAAAGGCGCCGCCGATGCTAAAGCGGCAGCAGAAGCAAAAAAACAGGCCGAGGCTAAAGCTGCTGCTGAGGCCAAAGCGGCGGAAGCGAAAAAACAAGCAGAGGCCAAGGCGGCGGAAGCTAAACGTAAGGCGGAATCAGAGCAGGCGTTAAAAGACTTAGAGTCGATGATGGGGGATACCAGTGGTAACTCCAGTGCCCCTAAGGCATCCCAAGGCGACTTTGATCGAGCGACGGCACAGATAATGGCCGCCATTCAGCGCAATATGCTGACCAGCTCCACCATGTTTGGTAAGCAGTGTGTGATTAATATTCGGGTGGCCACGGACGGTTTGATCCTCAAAGTAGGTGAAGGCCGCGGTGATAGTACCGTGTGTCAGGCGGCAGTGGTGGCGATTCGTAAAACGGGCACTTTGCCAATGCCAAAAGAACCTGATTTAAATAAAAAGCTTCAAGATATCAATCTTACATTTAAGCCGGAGTAAACGATGACAAAACGATGGACATGGTTATGGATACCGCTGTTATTGTTAACAGCTCACGCACAGGCTGCGATCGATATTATCGTCACCGGCGGTACCGACAGTGCACGGCCGGTGGCGGTGGTGCCCTTTAAGTGGACCGGCAGTGGCCAGCCGCCTCAAGCCTTGGGCGAGATTATTAGTAATGACTTTCGTAACAGCGGCATGTTTAATCCGCTGGACCCCAATCAACAGCCCCAGCGTGTTCACACCACAGAAGAGCTCGATGCCAAGCAATGGCGCTCCCATCAAGTGGAAGCGGTATTTGGCTCTATTGAGCCAGCAGGTGGCGATCAGTATCGCATTCGCTTTGAGCTTGCGGATGTATTGGACAGCAATGGCGCCAAGCAGTTGGTGACCCGCAGTGCTACTGTGCCCGCAGCGCAGTTGCGCCAATACGCTCACCGTATCGCCGATATCGCCTTTGAAGAGTTGACCGATATTAAGGGGGCATTTTTAACACGCTTAGCGTATATAAACGTCCAGCATGGCACCGAGTTTCCTTTTCAGTTAATGGTGTCCGATTACGACGGCCATAATGAGCAGTTGTTATTGCGCTCTAAAGAGCCATTAATGTCGCCTGCTTGGTCGCCCGATGGCCGCAAGCTGGCGTATGTGTCATTTGAAAATAAAAAAGCCGAAATCGTCGTACAAGATATTTATAGCCAACAGCGCGAAGTGGTGAGCTCACAGCAAGGCATTAATGGCGCGCCTCAGTGGTCGCCGGATGGTAAGCAGTTAGCCTTAGTCTTGTCTCGTGATGGTCAGCCAGAAATATATGTACTGAACTTGGCTAATAAGCAGTTTAAGCGGGTAACGAATAATCGCAGTATTGATACAGAGCCGACCTGGGCGGCAGATGGCCAATCGCTTTATTTTGTCTCAGAGCGTGGCGGGCGTCCGCAAGTGTATCAAGCTAACCTTGCATCGGGTGACACTCGTCGTGTGACTTTCCAAGGGGACATGAATTTAGGGCCGCGTATTACTGATGATGGTAAAGGCCTTATTGTAGTGAGTCGTTCGCAAGGACAATATCGTATTGCTCATCAGGATCTGGAGGGAGGTCAATTACGAGTGTTAACAGAAACACAGCTTGATGAATCGCCCAGCCCAGCTCCTAATGGCACTATGATCATTTATAGTACTACCTATCAGGGCCGCCAGGTGCTGTCTTTGGTATCTATGGATGGTCGTTTTAAGGCTAGGCTACCGGCACGGAAAGGTGATGTTCGTGCACCAGCATGGTCACCCTATCTCAATTGATTTCATGATAATTTAAGGAATAACAATGCAAGTGAAGAAATTAGTACAGAGTCTGGCGTTAGCGGTGCCGATGTTAGCGTTAGTCGCCTGTAGCTCATCTACCGACTCTGATGCTACTACCGGAAGCGGTGATGATAGTTATCAGCAAGGGAGTGGCGTACAAACTGGCGGAATGAGTGGCAGCGGCGGTAGTATGTCGGCTGAAGAGCGCATGCGTCAGCAGTACGAAGAGTTGCGTAATGAAAACGTGATTTTCTTTGAATTTGACCAAGATGAAGTAACCGGTCACTATGCGCAAATTCTTGAAGCCCACGCGAACTACTTGCGTGCGAATCCTTCTGTGAGTATTTTAGTAGAAGGACACACCGATGAGCGTGGCACACCTGAGTACAACATTGCGGTAGGTGAGCGTCGTGCGAAAGCGGTAACCAGTTACTTGCAGAGCTTGGGCGTGAATGGTGCTCAGCTGGCGATTGTTAGCTACGGCGAAGAAAAGCCAGAAGATCCTTCACACTCTGAGTCTGCTTATTCTAAGAACCGTCGAGCGGTTTTAGTTTACTAAGGTTGAAGCAGATTAATGACTTATAAATTAGCGGCCATAATGATGGCCGCTGTTTTATCTACCGCAAGCTGGGCACAAGCGCCAGTGAGTAGAGTAGGTGGCAGCGGCTCTGTCGATAGTAGGCTGGCAGAATTAGAAAGGGCGTTCAATGCTCGTGGCCAGGCGCAAATTGATCAGCAACGTCAGTTTAAATCACTGCAAAATGAAGTGAGTGAGCTGCGGGGCATGTTAGAAGAACAAAACTATCGCCTAGAGCAGGTAATTGAGCGCCAGCGTGAGATGCTGCTGCAGCAACAAGATGCCAAGAACAATACGGCAACGTCGAGATCTTCAGAAAAAGGTGACTCTTCTTCCTCAGCAGATAGGTCGGATAGCAAGAAAGAGGGTGCCGAGGCTAAGCCGGCGAGCGGGGATGAACAAGGGGCTTACGAAAGTGCCGTGAACCTAGTGCTCAAAGATAAAGATCATGATGCGGCGATCCCGGCTTTTGCTCGTTTTATTACCCAATACCCAGACTCGCGTTTTGTACCCAATGCTCACTATTGGCTAGGGCAGTTGTTATATAGTCAGCAGCGCTTTGATCAAGCGAAGGCGCAGTTTGCTAGAGTGGTGGAAGCTTACGAGCAGTCGAGTAAGCGCCCAGACGCTTTACTAAAATTAGGTCTGATCGCACAAGAGCAGCAAGATAGCGCGCAGGCGCGTAGTTATTTTGAGCAAGTGGTGAGTGAGTACGGTAATAGCGGTGCAGCACGGCTAGCAAAAGAGGCATTAGATAATCTTTAAACAGAAGTTTTTGGGCAATAGTCGGTTAAACCTTGAGCAAACAACATAAAGTAATGAATTAGCGGTTGCGTCACACAATTAAATCCGTATTATAGGCCGCCGTTGGCAAGGGCATTTTAATGCTATTGACCAGTGCAGCTATTTTATAGCACGATTGGGGTGTTAGCTCAGTTGGTAGAGCAGTTGACTTTTAATCAATTGGTCGTGGGTTCGAATCCCGCACACCCCACCAT
>JAAYRH010000018.1 GCA_012518835.1 Aeromonadales bacterium
AAGCCGATAAAGACGTGGTAGTCGATAATAAAGCGCAACAAGATTTTTGTGCCCGTCTCGCTCATTGTCAGGGAGGTTCACCTACGGTTATCAAAAATGCTGCCCATGAGTTATTTTTAGAACAAGACCCACAACGCAATCGTGCGCTAACCACTATCTTGGACTTTTTTGCTCAATATCCTTAATATTTTTAGCTTAATGAGCGACGCTCGCTCACCTAAATGGAGTTTAATCACATGCGTAACTATATGTTGGCGTCAATGGGCTGTTTATTACTCCTCAGCGGCTGTACTAACAGTGCACCACCGGCGCCGGTTTCTGCCATAACAGCCTCGCCGATAGTGGCGCCTGAAGAAACAAGCCCGCAAAAGATAGAAAACGACAATATCAATGTGCCGAAAACCACCGTGCCACCCGTGCCTAGCGATTGGTAAGATGGAACTCTTTATCGGCATTATGTCCGGCACCAGCCTAGATGGCATAGATGCTGCGCTGGTGGCCACCAACGGGCGGCAAGCCAGCTTATTAGCACGCACCTCCGCGCCCTTTGCCGCCTTACTGCGCCAAGGATTACTGGATCTCGCCGGTGGCGCAGCAATAACAGCACAACGCTTTGGCGAGCTTGATACCGAGCTTGGTCAAGCATATGCCGACGTAGTTAATCAGTTATTAGTCGAGTCGGGCTATTTTCCCGAACAGATCAGTGCCATTGGTTGTCATGGTCAAACCGTATGGCATCAACCCAGCGGCGACTTACCGTTTTCATTGCAGTTAGGTGACGGCAATCGGCTGGCGGCCCTCACTGGCATTACTACTATTACCGACTTTCGGCGTAAAGACTTAGCCCTAGGTGGCCAAGGCGCGCCACTGGTGCCCGCCTTTCATCAGCAAGTACTAGCCGATGCTAACCAATTACGCCTTGTGCTCAACATTGGTGGTATTGCTAATATCACGGTACTTGCCCCCGGTCAGCCAGTGATCGGTTACGATGTGGGCCCGGGCAATATGCTAATGGATATGTGGTGTCGTCAGCAATGGCAGCAGCCTTATGATAAAGATGCTCATTTTGCGCGACAGGGTAAAGTTGATACTGCTTTACTGGCTCGATTAATGGATGAGCCTTGGCTAGCCCAGCCCGCACCAAAAAGTACTGGCCGTGAGCTATTTAGTGCCAACTGGCTGGCGACACGTCTCACGCCAGACTGCTCAGCCTTAGATATACAAACCACGTTAACGGAATTTAGTGCCCGTGCCATTGCAGACCAAGTACAGCGTTGGCCGGGTGGCGAGTTATTAGTCTGTGGCGGCGGTGGGCATAATCCACTGCTTATGCAGCGTTTAGCTAAGCTGCTACCCCAGTGGCAAGTTAAAACCACTAGCGAAGTAGGAGTAGATATGGATGCAATGGAAGCCATGGCCTTTGCTTGGCTGGCCCATCAAACGCTAAACGGCTTACCGGGCAATTTACCGGCGGTCACCGGGGCCAGCCGCCCGGCGATTTTAGGCGCCATCCATTTTCCGGGCTAGGACTGCGGCCGGTTCCAGACATAAAAACTTTTCGCCACACTTCTTTGCTACGAGAACACGGAGCCTACGGAAAAATTAAGATGAGATAAGATATCTTTCAGATTTGATCTCTATTTTTCCGTGTTCTTCCGCGGATCCCGTGGCGATAAAATCTTTAGGCTTTAGATTTGGTGCTATCTCGTCCGCTTCATTATTCACTCTTCACGCCTTTAAGGAACATTACATGCCTACCTCAGCTTTACTGAGCGATTTAGCCAAGCTGACCTCAGAAGGTCGCAACCCTGATACCTTAGATATCGATCAGCAATCGACTCTGCAAATCCTGTACACCATGAATGCGCAAGATAAGCAGGTGCCAGACGCTATCGTCCAGGTATTGCCCGCCATTGGCGCCGCCGTAGATAAAATAGTGGCAGCCTTTGAGCAAGGTGGTCGCTTAATTTATATGGGTGCGGGCACCAGCGGGCGTTTAGGCGTATTAGATGCTGCCGAGTGCCCCCCCACCTTTAGCGTGCCGCCCGAGCAGGTAGTAGGATTAATTGCTGGTGGTAACGAGGCCATGTTTCGTGCTCAAGAAGGCACTGAGGATAGCGAGTCACTCGGTGCACATGACTTACAGCAACTCTCACTCACCGCCCACGATGTAGTAGTGGGTATTGCCGCCAGTGGCCGCACCCCATATGTGATTGGTGGGTTAAATTACGCACGCCACATTGGAGCTACTACCGTGGCGCTGGCCTGTAATAAAAATTCATTAATTGGTCAGGTAGCTGACATTGCTATTGAGCCTCAAGTTGGCCCAGAAGTAATTACTGGCTCTACTCGCTTAAAGTCGGGTACCGCCCAAAAGCTCATCCTGAATATGCTATCTACCGCTAGCATGATCCGAATGGGTAAGGTCTATCAAAACCTAATGGTGGACTTAACTGCTAGTAACTTAAAACTAGAAGCTCGGGCGCAACGCATTGTGATGCAGGCTACCGAAGTGAGCGCCGAACAAGCAGCGAGTGCCTTAATGGCCGCCGATCAGCAAGTAAAACTAGCCATTTTCATGTTGTTGTCGGGGCTCGATAAAACCCAAGCGCAAGCGCAATTACAGCAACATAGCGGCAAGCTAAGTAGTGCCCTGCATACGCTAAAATAAATAACGCGGCGCTCTCTTAAGCTTCTGATTCATCAGAGTCGGCGAGTTGCGAGCGCAGCTTTTCTTCGCGGCGTTTATACCAATTGGCTTTAAAGGTATTCCACCAATCAGCAGATAAGTCGCCGCCATACGCTTCTAGTAATGCGATTACTCGCTCTAAAGTAAGCACTGCCACGTCGTATTCAATCTCGAGCCATTGCTTGCGTACCACGGCTTTTACCACGCCGGGCTCGGCACTAAACTCTTTTGCTAATAAGGCAATTTGCAGCTGATTAAGATCCTCTAGCCGTAAGCGGCGGCGCACGGGTGCCAGCTCCATTTGCCCTGTTTCTATAGGTGTGGTCATATTCCCTTCCTTCTGTGCAAAAGCCTACTTATTATCAGCTTTAGTCAAACGCAAGCTTTAAGTAAATGCAAGCTAGCACGCATTGCAAAGCATTAACGGCTGCTTCACTATAGCGAGCCATCTTCTTCTTACTGATTCGATGAGGTCATCATGGACGTCACCTTAAACGCCACCACTACCGAGCCGGCTATCAGCTTACCCGCTATTGGTCAGGGCACTTGGTATATGGGAGAAAACCTAAGCCCCAGAGCCGATGAAGTGCGTGCCTTACAGCAAGGGGTAGACCTAGGTCTCACCCTGATTGATACCGCAGAAATGTATGCCGATGGCGAAGCAGAGAAAGTAGTCGGCGAAGCGCTGCGCGGCCGACGCGAACAGGCATTTTTAGTGTCTAAAGTATATCCATGGAATGCCGGCCGCCGCAGTGCCATTAAAGCCTGTGAAGACAGCTTACGCCGCTTAGACACCGATTATTTAGATATGTATCTTTTGCATTGGCCCGGTAGCATCCCACTTGAAGAAACTCTAGCCGCTTTTGAGCAATTACGTAATGAGGGCAAAATTAAACGCTTTGGGGTATCTAATTTTGATATCGATGAATTACAACAATGGCATCAACTCAGTGGTGAAGACACCGCTGTTAACCAAGTGCTATATCATTTAGGCTCGCGAGGCATAGAGCATTCTTTACTGCCGTGGCAACGCCAACAACAGATCACCACTATGGCCTATTGCCCATTAGCGCAAGGTGGCCGCTTACGCCATGAGCTCATGAGCCATCCGAAGCTAATGGATCTGGCCGAAGAGCTTAATATTAGTGTGCCACAACTGTTATTAGCTTGGGTTATTCGCCCGGTAGAGGGTAAGCGAGAGGTGCTGGCGATCCCCAAAGCGGTGCAAACGCAGCATGTTATCGACAATGCCGCCGCACTAGCTATTAACTTAAACGAAGAGGTACTCGCCCAATTAGATAACGTCTTTCCGGCACCCAATCGCAAGACACCGCTAGATATTGTTTAAAGATGCCTTACACCACTTGGCCGGCACACCAGCCGGCACTCCAAGCCCACTGAAAGTTATAACCACCTAACCAGCCGGTGACATCCACTACTTCGCCAATAAAGTATAAATTAGGGACTTTGTTGGCCATCATGGTTTTCGAAGACAGCTCGCTGGTATCTACCCCACCTAAGGTGACTTCGGCAGTACGATAGCCCTCGGTACCGCCGGGCTTAATGGGCCAGCCAGTTAAGAGCGACTCCAAAGCCGCCAGCTCAGTAGGGGTATATTGCTTTAGCGGTTTATTCACTAAACCGGCGGCCATAAACTCTTCACGGCTGAGTAGCACTTCTACTAGGCGCTTAGATAGCACTCGGCCTAGCCAGGTTTTTAGCTCTTGATTAGGATGCTCCGCCACGCCTTGTGCTAACTGCTTTGGTGCCAGCAGCTGAAAGCGTACTTGCTCACCAGGCTGCCAGTAAGAAGAGATTTGTAAGACCGCCGGCCCCGATAAACCGCGGTGAGTAAACAGCAAGCTTTCACTAAAAGAAGTGCCATCTTCGCTTTCGGCCACCACTGGCAACGACACTCCAGAGAGGGGCGCTAAAATGGCTTTATCTTGGGGCTGCAAGGTAAAAGGCACTAAGCCAGCCCGGGTCGGTAATACCTTAAGACCAAACTGCTCCGCTACTTGATAGCCAAAAGGTGAAGCGCCAATTTTAGGCATCGACAGCCCGCCGGTCGCAATCACTAGCGACTGACAGTGATAGTGCTCATTAAGCGTGCTAAGGCTAAAGCCTTGCTCGCACTGCGCGACACTTTGCACTTCACTGCGCAATTGGATAGTGACACCCGCTTGCTCACACTCCGCTACCAACATATCGACAATTTGCTGCGCCGAGTCATCACAAAACAATTGACCAAGGGTTTTTTCGTGATAAGCAATGCCATGTTGTTCGACAAGCGCAATAAAATCCCACTGGGTATAACGCGCTAAGGCCGACTTTACAAAGTGCGGGTTAGCACTTAAATACGCCGCTGGCTCAATATAATAATTAGTAAAATTACAGCGCCCACCGCCAGACATAATAATTTTACGACCAATACGCCGACCATGATCTAATAATAATACTCGCCGCCCCCGTTTGGCCGCTTCGCTGGCACACATTAACCCGGCGGCACCGGCTCCAATTACTATGACGTCCCACGCTTGCATATTCACCACGGCTCTTATTGGCAAAAGTACCATTCTACTGCGCAGCCCGTCTTATCGCTATGCGCAACTAACCAAGGCCGCTATAATTGCCTAATGAGTACCCTTGCCCGCACCTTTCGCCAACTAAGTACCCTTCTCGCCGCCAGGCGCAGCGACTGGCAGCAAACTCCTTTTGCTTGCCAAACGCTGCCGTGGCCAGAGTTAGCACCGGCGCTACTGGCCCTAGACGAAACGACCATAGATGCGCTAGATGCCGATGATGCTAAAGCGCTAGCTTGGTTAGCGCCTTTTCGGGCAGACACACTGGCGGCACATCAACTACAACTCCCTGAGTTAGCGCGTGCCCCACACTATGCTACGCCGCGCTGGAGCAGCGGTATTGGCGGACGTAAATGGGCGCAAATAAACGACTTTGCCGCCAATTTAGAGCTAAC
>JAAYRH010000132.1 GCA_012518835.1 Aeromonadales bacterium
GTGATAGCATCGACAGCCAAGTCAGTGTTGTGAGCATCGTCATGATTGGATAGACCAGCGCTTGCTGCGATTAACTCAGGCGTTTGCTGTCGGTATCGCCGCCGGTTGGTGGACATTAGCTGGTTTATGCGCGCCTTGAATGAACCGATAGCTAGGTAAGCAAATAAAGAAGCTAACAGTACGGGTCGCAGTGTTGTTTGCACAACAAAAGATGCTAATCACCTGCCGCTACGGCGAGACTACTCATGAATAATGCAGCATCAACGCATATGCGCTATTGCTTGTGCTTCTAGTTCCGCTTTCAGCTCAGGTGCCAGCTGTAGTTGACGTGCAAGCTCATCAAGATAAGCACGCTCCATATAACTTTCTTCATCGATCACCAGAATGCTGGCGAGGTACATCTCAGCGGCAATTTCTGGGCTCTTGGCTTCACGAGCGAGATCCGCAGGATCGAGCGGTTTTTGCATCTCTTGTTGAAACCATAATTGTAGCTGGGGCTCCTTGGTGAGTTTAGCGATTGCATCATCAATTAACTGCCGCTCGCGCTCGTCTATATGGCCGTCCGCCTTGGCTGCACAGATAATGGCGCGAAGAATGGCTTGGCTATGCTCTTCCATAACCGTCGGTGAGACACGATCTACTGTCTGTGGTGAATTCTGTGGAGAAGGTGCACTTGGCTGCTCCAGAGCTCGGCTCTGGTTGTGATTTTGCCAGTTGCTATAAGCCTTATAGGCCACGACTCCCAGTCCTGCTAAGCCGCCATAAGTAATAACATTGCCGCCTACTTTGCGTGCCTTTTTACTGGACATCAGTAGGCTGATAATACTGCCGCCCAAGGCCCCACCACCAATATTGCCAAGTAGATCACTCAGTGCTGTATTACTCTCTTTGGGTGTCGGTTGATGTGTCTGATCGGGTTGCGCTGTATGTTGCCCTTGCAGTAATTCTTTACCTGAGCTGAGAAGCTGATCGAGTAAGCCGCGAGTATTCATCCATATCTCCATTGTAAATGATGCTTGATACAATCTTATTGACTGTCTAGTACTGGGTTAGTTCTACATACTGGGTTTTTAGTTATCCCCCTGCTTACCTGATTTTTACAGCAGCGTTTGTGCGAGACTTTAAAGCGCAAAATAATACTTATGAAGAACTTTTAACCCCAACCATGCTCTTAAGTTTGGGTGGGCAGATACACAGTCTCGTTATGTCGCGGTACTCAAGGCAAGGAAATAACTATGAAAAAATTAACTGCGTTATGTATGTTCGTTGTTTTAATGATGGGTGCAGGCTTAGCTCAAGCTGATGTCAGTCCGGATAAAATAGTTGAACTAAGCAATTCAGGCGCGATTTTAGCTTTTGATAAACTTGATGAGACAGCTTTAGCGCAACATACAAATGCCACTATATTGGACACAGAGCTTGAAGAGTCGAATAGCCGTTATATTTACCAGGTGGATCTGCGTGATGATAAAGGCCAAGAGTGGGAAGTAGAAATGGATGCCGCTACTGGTGAGATTTTGAAAAATCGTCAGGATGATTAATGCTTAAAGCAGCCTGAAAACACAATGATATAACTCTTTATGGTAAGTGCGAGCTTCGCTAGTTGCATTAATCGATTGGAAAGGCCACCTTAACCGGTGGCCTTTTTGTTGGTCTTTTTATATGTAATGGTTAAGAGACCAGTAAGTCTCGGGCATTGGCTAAGGTGTTAGCGGTAATGGCATTACCTCCTAACAGGCGTGCTAGCTCTTGTAGGCGATTTTCTTCACTTAGCTCTTGCATCTGAGTTTGGGTATCGTTTTTATCGCTGTTTTTACTCACAAAATAATGGTGATGGCCATGACCTGCCACTTGCGGAAGGTGAGTAATTACTAATACCTGAGTCGACTCGCCCAGCTTTCTTAATAACTTACCGACGATGGCGGCGGTTGGGCCGCTCACACCCACATCCACTTCATCAAAAATAAGGGTAGGGGTGGCTACTTTTCGAGCGGTAATAACCTGAATAGCCAAACTAATTCGTGACAGCTCGCCACCGGATGCCACTTTAGCTAAGGGGCTAAGCGGTTGCCCTGGGTTAGTGCTCACTAAAAAGTCTACCTTGTCGATACCCAGCGGAGAGTATCCCGCCTTGGTATCAGAGGTGACCATAATTTCAAATCGCCCGCGCTCCATGCTTAATTGATGCAAGCTGGCAGTGATTTGTTTATTAAGAGATTGCGCGTAGCGCTGGCGACTTTGGCTGAGTCGTTCGGCGGCTTGTAAAAACTGCCGTTGCGCTTGAGCTACTTCTTCTTCTAATTCATCAAGGCGATGATTACTTTCATCTATGGTACTGAGTTGGCGTGTTAAGTCTTGGTGAAAGGCGTAAAGAGCATCAGGCTGAACTTGGTGTTTGCGTGCTAACTCCATCACTTTGCTAATTCGGCTTTCTACTTCATATAAACGCTCTGGATCCAGCTCTAACCGGTCTAAGTAGCGATGCAGTTCGCTGTGGCCTTCTTCTAGCTGGATCATGCTGCCTTCAAGCATTTCTAGTACTGGACTTAATCGCTGATCCATTTGGCAAAGTTCGCTGACGACTTTTAAGCCATGACGTAGCTGTTGCAGCGCATTTACTTCTTCATTGTCGGCCAAGATATTCAGCGCTAATTGGCAGTCGTTTAACAGCTCAGCGCCGTTAGCTAACCGTTTATGCTCTGCATCTAGCTGCGGGTACTCTTCATCATCTAGGCTTAACTCATCTAGCTCGGCCACTTGATATTCTAGCAGTTGGCGCTGGGCTTGCCATTGTGCTTGTTCATCTTTTAGCTGTTTACGCTCGTTACTAAGCTGGCGCCACTGCTGGTAAAACTGACTGGTTTTGTTGATCAGTTGTTGATGGCCTGCATAGGCGTCGAGTAACAGGCGTTGATAGTCAGATTTTTGTAAGGCGTGATGGGCATGTTGGCCATGAATATTGATGAGCAGGGCGCCTAATGCTTTGAGTTGTGCTAGTGGGACTGGCGTGCCATTGATATAACCACGAGACCGCCCCTCGCGGCTTAAAGTACGGCGTAAAATACACTCGCCTTGTTCATCTAGCTCTTGCTCACTTAGCCAAGCTTGCACGATAGGTAATTTATCGATACGAAAGCGGGCGCTTATATCAGCTTTTTCGGCACCAGGGCGTACGGAGTCGGCATCGCCTCGCTCTCCTAGTGCGAGCGCCAGCGCATCAATAGCAATGGATTTTCCGGCACCGGTTTCTCCGGTAATACTGGTCATGCCTGAGCGGAGGTCGAGCTCAAGAAAAGAAACAATGGCAAAGTTGCTGATAGTAAGTTGAAGCAACATAACAATACCCCTGTACAAAGCGAAGCTGTATATAAAAACAGTATACTGTGCTTTTATACAGGGGCAAGTAAATATATTGACTTATTTACCTTAAAATAACTTACTGCCCCAGCCGAGCTTGCTGCGCAGGACTTCAAAGTAGTTATGGCCGCGAGGGTGTAGTAGCTTTAATTTGTGCGGGCTTTTATTGATATGAATTTCGTCGCCGGGGCGAACGGTTAAAGACACATGACCATCGCAACTGACCATCATTTGTTGGGTTTTGTTCTTAGGCGCCAGCACCAGTTTAATTTGTGAGTCGGCATCAATCACGATGGGGCGACAGCTTAAAGTGTGAGGAAACATGGGCACTAAGGTCATGGCATTTAAATTTGGAGTAACGATAGAGCCACCGGCTGATAAGGAGTAGGCAGTAGAGCCGGTAGGGGTAGCGACAATCATGCCATCGGCACGTTGGCTGTACATAAAGTGACCATTGATATAGACCTCGAACTCGATCATATGAGCGATTTTACCAGGGTGCAGCACCGCCTCATTCATGGCTGTATTACTCGCTTTAAGTTGGCCATGGCGATGGACCTGTGCTTCCAGCAAGAAGCGTTGCTCTGCTTGATAGTCGCCTGCCAGCAAACGCTCTAGTGGTTCTTCAAAGCTGTCGGGGGATAAGTCGGTTAAAAAGCCTAAGTTACCTCGGTTCACGCCAACCACTGCGACATCGAAGCGGGCGAGTACCCGCGCTGCTCCTAACATATTGCCATCGCCGCCCACCACGATAGCTAAGTCGGCGCGCTCACCCAGCTCGACCATTTCCAATAGTTCTACGTCCGCAAGGCCTAATTGCTCACCTACGCGGCGTTCTATAACCACTTTAAGACCCAGAGCGGCAATATAATGATACAAAGCCACTAAGGTTTGGTTGGCGCCTTCGTGATCGGGTTTGCCGATCAGTGCTATGGTATTAAACTCTGTTTCCATGAATATCGCCCTGCTTCCTATAGCAAAAGACACTGCAGCGTCTTACCTGATAGAGACGGTCATTCTAATTAACCTACTAGCTTAGAGCTAGTGACAGTTCATAGTTTGACAACTAATGATATAACTACCTTATATTCTCTTGAATTCATAACCTATGCCCCCATATCCCTTCCAAGCTAATGATTATTCTTAATGGAGACAACAAGATGAGCAAAAAAGAACATCAGGTTGAAGCAGATACTGCCGCTGAGATTGCAGCTGAGCAAGAACCCATCACCCTTGATGCTGACAGCCAACCAGAAACTAACGATGATCAATCACCAGAAGCCGCTTATATTGCTGAGCTAGAGCAACAGCTCGCCGCCGCTCAAGAAAGTGCCACTGAAGAAAAAGATCGCGCCCTGCGCGCCGTGGCAGAAATGGAGAATGTGCGCCGTCGTTCAGCGCAAGATGTTGAAAAAGCGCGTAAGTTCGCCTTAGAAAAATTTGTTAATGAGCTGTTGCCGGTAATTGATAGCTTAGAGCGTGCCCTTGAGCACACCAATCAAGATACCGACGAGCTTAAGGCCTTATACGAAGGCGTAGAGCTGACCCTTAAGTCGCTACTCAATGCCGCAGAAAAGTTTGGCGTGTTAGTGATTGACCCCCAAGGCGAACCATTTGATCCTAACAAACATCAAGCTATGAGCATGGTAGAAAGTGATGAAGTGGCTCCCAATGCAGTATTAGCAGTCATGATGAAAGGCTATGAGCTAAATGGTCGCGTGTTGCGCCCGGCTATGGTGATGGTGGCTAAGGGGCCAGCCATTGATACCCAAGCCTAAGTAGATTGGATTAAAGATTAAAATAGATAAAAAAGTGGCATTAAGCCTTGAAAGTCTTACTGAGCAGCCACATATAAGTATTAAAGCGCAAAATCATACGCTTAACCGTTCAATTTAAGAAAAGAGAGGATTTCATGGGTAGAATCATTGGCATCGACTTAGGTACCACTAACTCTTGTGTGTCTATTTTAGACGGAGATAACCCACGCGTTATCGAAAACGCAGAAGGTGCTCGTACCACTCCTTCTATCATTGCTTATACCGATGACGGTGAAACCTTGGTGGGCCAGCCGGCAAAGCGTCAGGCAGTAACCAACCCACAAAATACTTTATTTGCTATTAAGCGCCTGATCGGTCGTCGTTTTGAAGACGAAGAAGTACAACGCGATATTAAAATTATGCCGTTTAGCATTGTAAAAGCGGACAACGGCGACGCTTGGGTAGAAGCTAAAGGTAAAAAAATGGCACCGCCGCAAGTATCGGCTGAAGTGCTAAAGAAAATGAAAAAAACCGCCGAAGACTATTTAGGTGAAGAAGTGACCGAAGCGGTTATTACCGTGCCGGCTTACTTTAACGATGCCCAGCGCCAGGCCACTAAAGACGCTGGCCGCATTGCGGGCTTAGATGTAAAGCGTATTATTAACGAGCCTACTGCAGCGGCGTTTGCCTATGGCGTAAACAAGTCTCACGGTGACCGTAGAGTTGCAGTATATGACTTGGGTGGTGGTACTTTTGATATCTCCATTATCGAAATTGATGAAATGGACGGTGAAAAGACCTTTGAAGTACTCGCTACTAACGGTGATACCCACTTAGGTGGTGAAGACTTTGATAACCGTCTTATTGACTATTTGGTAGACGAGTTTAAGCGTGAGCAAGGCTTTGATCTGCGCAATGACATGCTGGCGCTACAGCGTTTA
>JAAYRH010000019.1 GCA_012518835.1 Aeromonadales bacterium
ACTACCCAGATAATAAGCCCAAAATAGCCAATGAGGGCCAAAATACGTGCTAGTTGCGTGGTCATTATAAAATTTCCAATACCTGCTCGGGTGGGCGGCCTAAGGCGGCACGATCGCCATTCACCACAATCGGACGCTCAATTAGTTTAGGGTGCGCCACCATAGCCGCAATTAAGGCTTGCTCATCTTGTTCATTCGCCAGTGCTAATTCCTTATACTCTGCCTCTTTGGTGCGCATTAACTGGCGTGCTGAGCTAAAGCCTAACTGCGTTAATAATGACTTGATTTGGTCGGCACTGGGTGGGGTGTCAAGATATTTAATAATGTCAGGCTTTAAGCCTTTTTCTGTTAGTAATGCCAAGGTTTCTCGGCTTTTAGAACAGCGAGGATGATGATAAATACGTAGGCTCATTATAAACTCCTGTAGTAATGCAGCCGCTTGGGTAGGGCGCATGATAAGCTTATTGTATTAAAGCTAAGGCAGAGGGTACAGCATGGGCAAACATCTCGTCATACTATTCGCGCTATTGGCACTGGTTGGCTGCAAAGAGTCGGGGCCTACGCCCGTTGCCACTGAGGGAACAAAAGAGGAAGCAAGAGTAATAGGAGTGCTAACAGATTATCAAGGACAATGGCTAGTGGTAAATTACTTTGCCGAATGGTGCGCGCCTTGTATCCGAGAAATTCCGCTACTTAATAAGCTGCATCACCTAACACTGGGGCCGACGGTGTTAGCGGTGAGCTACGATGAGCTGTCGGATAATAAGCTGCAAGGCTTAAAAGACCGTTACCAAATGCAAATGCCCATTGTCCATGAGCTAAAAGGCGACTGGCCTTTTGAGCGCCCGCGGGTGCTGCCCACCAGTTTTGTAATTAATCCTAGTGGCAAACTCGTAGCGCAACACCAAGGTGAGCTCACCGATAAAGACCTTAAGCGCTGGAAAAGTAATTATTGGCAGCAATAAGCGCCGTAAGCGATAAGCTACCAGTAAAAATACCGTTTATGTGGCAATGCAGCGCTTGCTGCCGACGGTTTTTGCTCTAAACTTTTTACAGCTTACAGCTGTTAGTTAAGTTACTTTCGTAGCTCTTCCCACGCTTGTTGTTGTTTGCGTAGTTGCTGTAATCGTGCTCCTAAGCGAGCCCGCTCCATGGCGTCTTTAGTGAGGTTAGCTGCAATTTCCATTTGCTCTACTGCTAGATCGTAGCGTCCTCTAAGAGCAGCACTTTCTGCATTGGCCCGCCGAAAAGCCGACTCGTCACTTAACGGACGATAAGCTTGGGCGATAAGATCCCACGCTAATAGATTATTAGGGTGGCGACGTAAATAGTTGTCGAGCAAAGTCGCGGCTTCTTGATGCTGTCCTGCTTGCAGTAAGCTGTCGGCTAAATTAATCATCACCACTTGGTTATTAGGTAAGCGCTGCTGGGCTTTTTTAAGGCGAGCAATCGCAGCGCTGTGTTTGTCTTCGGCATTATCCAAGTCCGTTAAGCCATCTAAAATAAAGATATTATTAGGATGGCGTCGGTCTAGCTCGGTAAATAAGGTGCGGGCCGCCCCATACTGTTTCGTATCGAGTAAGGCTAATGCCTGACCGTAGCGAGCGGCATCAGCTTGCCAATTGCCGCCGTTAGAGACTTCTTTAGCAAAGTAGCGATGCAATTCGCGATTATTGGTACGCTGAAAACGAACCATGACCCGAGCTTTAGCCATTTGGAAATCAAGGCTGGTGGCCTGCTTTTGCTTGGGGTAGTCTTGCGCTCGGCTGCGGGCCTCGGCAATGCGACTGCTAGGCAGGGGGTGCGTTAATAACATGGGCGGTGGCGTACTAGCGAACTGGTATTTATCAGCCAATTTTTGAAAGAAACTAGCCATGCCATCAGTATCAAAGCCGGCATTGTGCATCAGTTGCAGTCCAATGCGGTCGGCTTCACGTTCATTATCTCGGGTGTAGTTAATGGCGGATTGCATTTTTAGTCCCATGGTGGTTTGCAAGGCCGCCATCCCGGCTTGAGGGTTGACCACCGCCAGTGCAACCGAGCCCACCACGCCAGCAATGGTTAACGGGGTGCTGCGCGACTGAGATTCTAAATAGCGTGCAATATGGCGCTGGGTGACGTGAGTAATTTCGTGGGCCATCACCGAGGCCAGTTCGCTTTCATTATCGGCATATAAAAATAGGCCGGTGTGTAATTGAACAATACCGCCTAAAAACGCACTGGCATTAATGCTGTCATCACGTATTAATAAAAACTGAAACGGAAAACGTACCGCATCGGCTTGAGATAATAACTTGAGGCCTAAGTTGTTAATATATTCGTTTAACACCGGGTCTTCGATGACCGGCTGATTAGCGCGGGCAAAGCGTGAGAAGGCTTCGCCAAACTGGGCTTCACGCTCAATTGACATGGCACTTACGCCGGCGGTGCCGATGTCGGGTAAGCGATTAGCCGCCGAGGTAGGCGATACGGCGAATAACGAAAATAGCAGTGCCACAGTAACGGCATTCAACCTCATAAACATAACCCTGTATCATAGTGCTCTATTAGCAGAATACCTGCCCCCCTAAGGGGTAACAAGCATTGTTTGCTGCGCTTAAGCAAGGGATAATGCCGCTGATTTTATTTTGGAGTTGAAGTGGAAACACTAGATGCAAGAGGTTGGCGCTGTCCAATGCCATTACTCAAGGTGAAATTGTGGCTAAAATCAGCCGCCGCTGGGCAGCAGTTACGATTGACTATAGACGATGCGGGCTCTCGACAAGATATACCGAATTATTTGGCTAACACAGCACAGCCGTTTCAGGTTGTTGAAGACCATGACACCCACCTTATATTAGTGCTGGCTAAATCCCCTAAGGAATAAATGAAATGTTAGAAGTGATTAAACATTGGTATCGGCAGCGGTTTACCGATCCTGGGGCCGTCGCGCTATTTTTAAGCTTGTTATTTGGCTTTGTGATTGTTTACTTTTTTGGTCATATTTTAGCGCCTTTTTTTGCCGCTATTGTGGTGGCGTACTTATTAGACTGGCCAGTGATGCGGCTGCAAAAGATAGGCTTAAGTCGGATCTTAGCGGTGGTGGTGGTGCAGTTGTTGTTTGCGGTGACCTTAATCGTGTCACTCATTAGTATTGTGCCTAACTTTTTGATCCAAGTGGCTAATCTGGCCCGTGAGCTACCCAGCATGATGAGTCGCACCCAAGAGCTACTACTGACCCTGCCTGAGCGCTATCCTGAGTTAGTCGATATTACCTTAGTACAAAGTATGCTCGATGATATTAAATCGCGCTTGCTGGGCTCGGCCAACGCGATATTAGGCGTGTCGTTAAACTCCCTTACTAATGCGGCTGTGTTAATGGTGTACTTTATTTTAGTCTCGGTATTGGTGTTTTTTATGCTGAAAGATAAGCGACAGTTGCTAGACAGTGGCGCGCGCTTTTTGCCTAAAAACCGTGAGTTAGTCTCCCGAGTATGGAAAGAAATGAACGTACAAATCGCCAATTACGTGCGCGGTAAAGTCATTGAGATATTAATTGTGGGTGGTGTTAGTTATTTTACCTTTATGTTTTTAGACCTGCGCTACCCCTTACTATTATCGGTATTAGTGGGCTTTTCGGTATTGATCCCCTACATAGGGGCTGCCGCCGCAACCGTGCCTATTGCGCTGGTGGGTATCTTTCAATGGGGATTCACCGCGCCATTTTTCTATTTAATGATAGCCTACGCCATTATTCAGGCGCTGGATGGCAACGTACTTGTCCCTATTTTATTTTCGGAAGCCGTGAACCTGCATCCCATCGCTATTATCGTGGCGGTGTTAGTGTTTGGCGGCTTGTGGGGCTTTTGGGGGGTGTTCTTTGCCATTCCGCTGGCCACTTTAGTAAAGGCGGTGGTTAACGCCTGGCCCAGAGAGGATGAACGGCAGGAACTATTAAACTCGCCTAACCAACAGGATAAAGCATGAGTAACCAAGTAAGTCAGGCGATTAAACCCAGAGAGCATTTTGGCTCGCGCTTTGGTTTTATTATGGCCGCCGCGGGTGCTGCAGTTGGTTTAGGAAATATCTGGGGTTTTCCTACCCAAGCCGCCAGTAATGGTGGGGGTGCTTTCTTGCTGGTGTATTTAATTCTGGTGATCTTGCTGGCATTTCCGATGCTGATTATGGAAGTAGCCATTGGCCGATTTGGCCAAGCCAACCCAGTAGATGCGGTGCGTCAATTGGGTACCACTCCAGCACAAAAAAAGCTGGCGGCAGCCGTCGGCTATGCGGGTATGTTAGTGCCAAGCTTAGTATTGTCATTTTATGCCATAGTCGCCGGCTGGCTATTGGCTTTTTTAGCGGCAGCCCTCACCCGCATTCTTGGTTGGGAATCAGCTACTCAGTGGCTTCAAGACTTTGGTTTAGCACGTAATATAATAGGCACGCTAATCTTTTATCTATTAACCATTTTGGTGGTACAAGCGGGGGTACGTAAAGGCATAGAACGGTGGTCGGCGCGATTAATGCCGGCCTTATTTATTTTATTTTTATTGCTGTTTTTTTATATTTTGATGCAAGACGGTGCTATGACTGGCCTTAAGCATTATTTAGTGCCCGACTTTAGCAAAGTACTCGAACCCAGTTTATTAATTAGTGCCATGGGGCAGGCGTTTTTTTCCCTCACCATCGGCGGCTGCTCGATGTTGATGTATGGCTCTTATTTGAGCAAGCAAGAAAGTATCCCTCATACCGCTTTTCAAATAACGCTGCTTGATACTGGTGTGGCCTTTTTAGCGGGCCTCGTGATCTTGCCGGCGATGTTTGTCGCCATGAACAATGGAGTCACTATTTTTGCCGAGGATGGTAGCTTGCTAAGTGCCGACACCTTGGTGTTTGTAGTGCTGCCTGCCTTGTTTGACACCATGGGCCCCTTAGGACTGGTGATGGCACTGGTCTTTTTTATCTTGATGGGCATAGCCGCGCTAACTTCGTCTATCTCAATGCTAGAAGTGCCAGTGTCTTACAGCATCGAGCGCTTTAAGGCACCGCGGCCCTTAATGACTTGGATTTTAGGTGCCGGCTTGGCACTATTTAGTGTCATTATTTGTTTGAACTTTGAGTATCTATTTGGCTTAGTGATCCGACTGGCGACACAGCAAATTCAGCCGCTAGTTGGCTTAGGCTTTGTATTGTTAGGTGGTTGGATGTGGGGCAGGGCGAAGCTATTTAATGAACTGGTCCAAGGCACCCCTGAGTTGGCAGCTAGCCTGTTTTGGCGCATTTGGCCTTGGTATGTACGCTTAGTGTGCCCTGTGTTAGTGATTCTGGTGATTACCAGTAGTTGGTAACGTGCCGCGCCAAGCCCCAAGTACTCAGCGCTAAGTTCGCTAGGGGGCACTGAGTACTATTTGGGCAGTTATTGTTCGCTTATAGCTTATAGCTGACAGCTTAGCGCTTGTTTAATACAACATACTGTAGAGCTTACGGCGAAACTTGGAGGCTACCGGATCGGCACCCATGCTGGTGAGCATATCTAAAAAGTGCTTACGTGCTTCTCCAAAGCTTAAGTCTTGCTCTAACACTTCAACTAATAACTGCAGCGCTTCTTCTTGTCGACCCGCCTGAAATAATAATACTGATAACGACTCTTTTAACGATAAAGAGTCTGGTTCGGCCGCCAATTTTTGTTCTAGCTCTCGTAGCTCTGGGCTGTCGGCGGCATCTTCTGCCAACTCTAAACGGGCTAAGATATGCTGATATTGCGCATCTTGATCCGCCATACCAATGCTGGCTAATAATTGCTTAGTTTCATCGAGCTTATTTAATGCTAAGGCGGTTTCTGCTAAATACAGCCGAGTAACGGCTTTATCTTCAAGGCTGCGTGCTTGTTGCAATAAGGCATAAGCCTTATTGGGATTGGTACCTAACACTTCCTTAGCTTGCTCTAATAATAGCTCGTCTTCGGCTGGCTGATAGGCGCTTAAAAACTGTAGAATAGCCGCCTCATCTTGTGGGCCTTCTAAGATATCCACTGGCTGACCATCTTTAAAAGACACTAAGGCGGGCAAGTCTTTAAGCCCTAACTGAGTGGCTAAGGGCTGCAGCTGAGGATCTTCGACATTCACCTTCGCTAAGTCGAGGTGCGAGTTATCAGCACCAATCAGTCGCTCAATGAGCGGCGTCATAGTGGCGCACTCGGGTACCGCTTGGGCGTGAAAGTAAATGACCACGGTCTTGGTCATGGAAGTATCAATTAAGGCTTGTTGAAAGTTTTGTACGCTGATATCAGTAATCATAAACACAGTTACTCACTCAAGGGTTTACAGTTAAATTGGGTTGCGGTGCCGTTATTTCAAGGGCTGAGCATACGTCGCTTAATAAGATAGCTTGTGGAGCGAGCGCGGGCTTGCCACTAACGGCTAGGGTAAGCCAACTTTGGGCCACTTGATATTGGTAGAGCCGATAGTGCTGTTGCAAAAGTGCGGCATGGGCTTGCTGGGGTTGCCACTGTACTTGCTGTAATTGGTTAGCTAGTCCCGTTCCTGCCGCTTTTACTACTGCTTCTTTTACCGTCCATAACTGCAAAAAGTTCGCTGCACTGGGGTGTTTGGCTAACCATATTTGCTCATTAATACTAAAGTAACGCTTGGCTAACCGCTGAATTTGCGCCGGCTTGAGCTGACGCCCCTCAATATCGACTCCTACTGAACCTTGATTACTCACGGCGAGGGCGAGCAAAGTGCCACTATGACTAATATTAAAGTGATAGCCAGCATTTGCTAACTGAGGTTTACCGTTAGCGTCTACTGTTATATTTATCTGCTCGGGGGCAAGTTGCAGCGTACTGGCTAATAAGTGCCGGGTTAAGTAACGACCTAACAAAAACAGCTGCGCTTGCTGAGGGTGACTGATATTAACTAACCGTTCTTGCTCTGATACCGACAGTATTCGCGCCGCTTGTTTTGGCAAAATAACGGTACTTTGGTCGCAAATTAATAGCTTAGTAAAAATATCCTTGTTTTTGTTCATGTTATTTTTGCAAAGCCCCCCCGTCATGCTCTAATATCACAGCGTTAATGATGACTCTTTCCCTATTATCAGCTGGTTGCCATAACTATCATGAAAAAGCTTATTATATTGAGCAGTTTGCTGCTAGTGGTGGGTTGCAGTAGCAATCCCAAGACGGCCTCAAAGAAGAATCCTAGCCTGAAGCCGACTTCTAAACTAACTTACAATATGAGTGCCGAGCCAATGAAGTCTCGCAATGAGGTGAACTCATTACAAGACTTACGAAAAATTTACCAAAAGTGGCGCGGTACGCCTTATCGTTATGGTGGCGTGGGTGAACAAGGAATGGATTGTTCGGCATTTACGCGCACTATGTACCAAGAAGCTTATGGCATGTCATTACCTCGTAGTACCTACGAGCAAGTAGAGATGGGCCGGCAAATTGCTAAAAGTGAACTTAGACCGGGTGACTTAGTGTTTTTTCGCACCGGCGGCGGTAATCAACATAATGGCGTCTATGTAGGTGATGGCAGCTTTGCCCATGCTTCATCGAGTGTCGGAGTGACGATATCGCGACTTGATAATGTGTATTGGCGCAGCCGTTACTGGCAATCTCGCCGTTTATTATAATTCCTACCACGCACTCCAGTCATTACTACTGCCAAGTTAACGATAGCATCCGCAAGCTATCGTTAACTTCGTATCTTTACGGCTAGTCCGCTTGAAAGCGATTTAAATCACTCATCACCTGTAATAATAATGACAACTCAGGATTGGCATTTGGATCGGCTTTATAGTCTTTAGCCCGCAATAAGTGCACATCGCCGCGGCGATTAAATAGCGTGATGTCTTGCTCTTGATAAATAGCATACTCATCGGGATCGGAGGCGAGCCGCCAGCGCTTGGGGTCAACTTTAAATAACGATTGGCCGGTGCTGTAATTGCGCTCGCTACTTTGTACCCCTAATACTTGTGATAATAAGGTCGGCACTAAGTCTAATTGACTGGTAGGGTGGTCAAATTCAGCGGGGCTCGGCTGGCCCGACCAACTAAGCACTAACGGCACCTGTAATTGGGCAGGAGAATAAGCATTACCAAATCCCCAAGTGTTGTTGCCCATATCGTTAAACTCCATCCCGTGGCCCGAGGTCACAATAACCAGCGTTTCCCGCTCTATTTGACTACGGCTAAGTGCCAATAATTGGCCCACCAGTCGGTCGGTATAAAATACTGAGTTACGATAGCGGTTCATCAGCGCTTTTTCCTGCTGCTTATCATAAGACTGAGAGGGATTAAGTTGCTGTAAAGATGGCTGAAAAGGGCCTTCTACGCCTTCGGGTAAATCAAGGGTATTTAGCGCATCTAAATAGACAAAAGAAAACCAAGGCCGCTCACTGTCTTGCTGAGTTACCCAATGGCTAAAGTCACTTACCACGAGCTGATCGCCTAGCGCACCATCTGGGGCACGCGTAAAGTGACGGTGGCGTAGCGTGGAAAAAATCGCTTTCTTATATAAATCTTTATCTAAACCGCCACTGACAAACATGCTAAATCGATAATCTTGGCGTTGTAACTCATCTATTAATATCGGGCCGATACCCGCCTCTTCTATCTCTGCTTGATACTTAGTGGGTAAGCTGTAAAACAAACTAAATAAGGCAGTATTAGTTTGATTGCCAGCACTTAAGTGGTTATTAAAGCGCAAATTGCGCTGTGCAAAACGTTGCAAGTTCGGCATGGTAATGGCATCTAGCTGATCGGCACGCAGGCCATCGGCGACGATCAATAAGATATTGGGCGCTTGCTCAGGTGCGGCGACGGTAAGCGGGCGTAGCGGGTAATTTAAGTTAGGTTGGCTAGCAGAAGCCTTTTTGGCTAATTGCTGGTGCTGACCTTCATCCAGCCAGCCTTGCTTAATTAAAAAGCTTTTTGCGGTCATCGGATAAGACAGCGGAAAGTTCGCTTTTTGGTGGGTAATAGGGCTATAAACCCAAGCATCAGCCCAAATATGCAAGCTGTGGGTCAAGAAAAAGCACACCAATAGCGGCAAAGCCAAGGGCCAGGTTAAATTACGTCGGCGCCGCTGACACCAGCGCCACAGCCAAGAAGCGAGCCACAGCTCAAATAAAAACAGTACTGGCACCCAAATAAACAACCAACCCCAGCCCGTCGCACCTTGGGTTTGTACCTGCTCTAAGAGCAGTCGCCACACCGTAGGGTTAAGGTGAAATTTAAATAAACTAAAAACTTGGGTATCGACCAGTAACAATGTCAAAGCCGCCGTGGCAATAGTGGCACCCATAAAGAGCACAACTTTGACTCGCGCCACTAAGAAGGTCAGCGGAAATAGTGTTAGCAGATAGGTTACAAAAGTGAGAAAGGCAAAGTGCCCAGCCCAACTAATTAGCATATACACTGCCCCAAACGGGGTGTCGGGCCAGCCGCCCACTAGCAAATAGCGGCTCGATACTGCCATAGCGAGCAGTATATTAAAAAACACCAACCAATGGCCCCAGCCAATCAGGCGAGACACATTATCGCGATAAAGATTACCCTGTGTAAGCATAATTTAGCATGAGCACGTGATGTCTATTGACTAGCCTATAAGAAAAAGGGCTCTTAGTGAGCCCCTTTTTGTGTGTCGACCGAGGCGGTGAGCACCTGAGCAAATTTATCAGCGATAGTTTTACGCTGCCCGGGAGCGATTTGATGGTTAATAATATGGGTGGCTAAATTGCCTAACACCATCAAACGTAAATCCGCTGGTGCCAAGTGCTGGTCCATTACGGCTTCTAACTCACTTAGGAGTTGATCAAATTGCTTTTCGTACTTAGAAACAACTGGCATAAGCGTTCAATCATGTAACTTGATAATAGGGCCGCTATAATACCCCACCCCTCCTTGCAACTCTATGGCAAAAACTGATGAGCTTAGACATTGAACACATCATAGTACATTCCCTCTTTCTTGATGAGCAGGGGCAAGCCCAGCTGGAACTGCGTGAGCAAGAGCTGGCCACAGGAGCTGCGGTAAGCGAATTAATGAGCGAGCTGCACCATATTTATAATACTAAGGCAGGAAAAGTCTTTGGTTATTTTAATGAAGAAGACACCGGCTTTCGGGATTTGGTGCGCCGCGTTGAGGATGAGAGTCTTAATTTCACAGCCTTTTCTCACCAAGCCGCCGAACGCCTGTTAGCCGAGCTTAATCGCTTAGAAATGGCAGAGCAGGGGATCTTACTGTTTGTACGCTACCAGTGGCTAGGCGCCCATTACTTATTGATTACCTTGCTCGATAATAAAGACAGCGTCACCGTGACCGAAAGTTTAGACGTCAGTCGTGCCAGTTATCTAGATTTAGGTAAAATGCAGTTGGCCGCTCGGCTGGATCTGACTGAGCTGCGCACTCGGCCCGACTCTCACCGCTACTTTTCTTTTATTAAAGGTCGTGCTGGTCGCAAGGTCTCAGATTTCTTTTTAAACTTTTTATCTTGCGTTGAAGGCATGGATCCTAAGGCACAAAGCCAAGGCTTATTAAAAGCGGTGGATGAGTTTTGCGAGACGCGCCAGTTAAGCAAAGAAGAAAAGCAAGAAAGTAAGGCGCTGGTGAATAAGTATTGCCGAGAGCAACTAAAAGAAGGGGCGGAGCTAGAGCTGCGCGAGTTATCGGCGGAGTTGGGAACCGATAATGACTTAGACTTTTATCAGTTTGTTAGTGAAGAGTATGAGCTAGAAGATAAGTTTCCGGTCGATAGATCGGCGCTAAAAGGGCTAACTAAGTACGTAGGATCCGGCGGTGGCTTAACAATTAGCTTTGATCAAAAGCTGTTAGGCGAGCGTATTCAATACGATGCCCATAGTGATACCCTGATCATTAATGGTCTGCCCCCTAATTTAAAATCGCAATTGGTTAAGAGCTAGCCGCCGGCGATAAGCTATGTAGTGATAAGAAAAACACCGAGCGCGAGGGCTCGGTGTTTTTCTTGCAGCGTACCGCGTAAAGCGTACGGCTGGGGTTAAGATCTAATCAAGTGATCAAAAGCGGCGAGTGCGGCGGTGGCGCCAGCACCCATCGAGATCACTATCTGCTTATAGGGCACGGTGGTAGCATCACCTGCGGCAAATACGCCGGGTAACGAAGTTGCGCCTTTAGCATCAATTATTACCTCACCATGAGGGCTAAGCTCAACTGCTGAGCCTTGTAAAAACTCGGTATTAGGAACTAAGCCAATTTGGACAAAGATACCGGCCACACTCAAATGGTGCTGCTCACCAGTGTGGCGGTCAATATAGTCCATGCCATTGACCTTATTACCATCACCAACCACCGCTGTGGTTTGAGCGTTAGTAATAATCTCGATATTGCTCATAGACTGCGCTTTACGCTGCAGTACCTCGTCGGCGCGCAAGGTATCAGCAAACTCCACCACCGTTACATGCTCAACCAAACCGGCTAAATCAATGGCGGCCTCAATACCTGAGTTACCCCCTCCTACTACTGCGACGCGCTTACCTTTATAAAAAGGACCATCACAGTGGGGGCAGTAGGCAACTCCTTTATTGCGATACTCTTGCTCACCAGGCACGTTGAGCTCTCTCCAACGGGCACCGGTGGCTAAAATCACCGTTTTACTTTGTAAGGTAGCGCCACTGGCCAACGGCACTTCTAATAACTCGGCGGCATTAATACCAGCTACTTGTTGGTTGTTAATAAGATCCACGCCATATTGTTTAACGTGCTGCTCTAAGCTGGCCGCCAATTTGGGGCCTTCGGTGTAAGGCACAGAAATAAAGTTCTCAATACCCATAGTATCCATGACTTGGCCGCCAAAACGCTCGGCCACTAAACCGGTACGAATGCCTTTACGTGCTGCATAAATAGCGGCTGCTGCTCCAGCAGGGCCTCCGCCTACTACTAATACATCGTAGGGGGCTTGTTCATTTAAGGCAGCCGCTTGACGTTCAGCAGCACCAGTATCGAGTTTGCCAATGATTTGTTCAAGACTCATGCGACCTTGGTCAAACAGTTCGCCATTTAAATAGACCGCAGGCACCGCCATCACTTGGCGTTGTTCTACTTCGTTTTGAAATAGCGCGCCATCAATCATCACATGGCTAATATTTGGATTTAAGGTGGCCATTAAGTTGAGCGCTTGCACAACATCAGGGCAGTTTTGACACGATAAAGAAACATAAGTCTCAAAGTGATATTCACCTGAGAGGTTGCGGATCTGCTCTTGCAGCTGGGCATCTACTTTAGAAGGATGACCACCAGCGTGTAATAAAGCCAATACCAAAGAGGTAAACTCATGGCCCAAAGGGATGCCAGCAAAGTGAACGCGAGGCGCTTTGCCCAGCGGTGCCACACTTAAGCTAGGAGTACGGTTGCTAGGGGCCTCACTTAAAGTGATCTTTGAAGACAGCTCGCTAATTTCTTGAGCAAGCGTCAGTAATTCTTGAGATTTAGGTTGGTCATCACTGGACACGCTGATCTCGATAGGCGAAACCATGTTCTTTAAATAAGCATCCAGTTGGGTTTTAAGGTTAGCATCTAACATAGCGGTGTCCTGTATGAAATTGAGAGACAAGTCGGCCGCCGTAAATGGCGGCCGAAATCTATTAATGGGGGCTTTGCTTACTAATTAAGTAAGTTAGATTTTACCGACTAAGTCTAAAGAAGGAGCTAGTGTCGCTTCACCTTCTTGCCATTTAGCAGGGCACACTTCACCTGGGTGAGCGGCGACATACTGCGCGGCTTTAATCTTGCGTAGTAAGTCTGCAGCATCTCGACCAATCCCTTCTGCTGTTACTTCAATGGCTTGAATGATGCCTTCTGGGTCAATAATAAAGGTGGCGCGGTCTGCTAGACCTTCACCTTCACGCATCACACCAAAGTTATTGGTAATGGTGCCGGTTTGGTCACCCACCATGTAGTACTGAATTTTACCTATGGTGTCTGAGCTGTCGTGCCAAGCTTTATGAGTAAAGTGAGTATCGGTAGATACTGAAAACACTTCTACGCCCATTTTTTGTAGCTCGTCATAGTGATCCGCTACGTCACCTAATTCGGTGGGACAGACAAAGGTGAAGTCGGCAGGGTAGAAAAATACCACTGACCACTTGCCTTTAAGATCTGCTTCAGTGACTTCGACAAAGTTACCCTGATGAAACGCTTGTGCAGTAAAGGGTTTAATTTCTGTATTAATCGAAACAGCCATGCTGTTCTCCTTAGGTTGAGTGAGTGTCTTGGAACGGGTTTCATAGTAGGACGAGTACCATTTAAAAGGAATTGGTTGCTTTCTATTGAATTGATAGGAGTTAGCTATCAATGG
>JAAYRH010000133.1 GCA_012518835.1 Aeromonadales bacterium
CCCCAGCCCCCAGCCGGGCTTTGATAAGGTTTAATTTTTTTAATCATAATACTCTCAGCATGAACGGGAGAGTTCGGCGGAGGAACTCTGCCAGCAATATTTAATTAACATTAGGCTAGCACGGGCGATTAGGCTGAGCTAATAAGAAATCTTAATACCGTGAGACACCTCGTTATTAGGTTGCTTAGTGCGAATGCGTTTTTTTATGGTGATAACGCCCGCCTAAGTAATGCCTTAAAACTAATGTGGATTATGTCGCAAGCTTGCTTTTAAAACTTAAGACAACTTCGCCACGGAACCCACTGAACCCACGGAAAAATCAAGATCTAAACGAACAAATACTGGGTAAGATCTTAGACAAGATAAGTTCTTTCCTTATTGCGCTTCGTCCGTGGTTTTTGTGGATTCCGTGGCAAAAAAGCGTTAAGAATTAGTTTTTCTTTGTTACTTAGTAGCAACATAAAACCACGCCTGTTACGCCGAACTACTTATATCAGGTAAGTGTTCTATATTAAGTAGCAGCTAGCGATACTGAGTTTGGTTCAGCTAAGAAGTGGCCAATAAACGTTAGCAGTTTACTTCGTTACATGGAATGTAATTTATATGGATAGGCAAGGGTTTCAAGATCAGGATGATCTATTAGCCACACTCGCAGCAATCATGGCGCAATCACCTACTTGGGATGAGTTTTGTGACCATATAGTAGATAAGTTACAGGCACTTGCCTGTTGTTTTGTGTTTTTTACAAAGGCGCAATCTGTGCCCACGTTAAAGTCGTGTCGTGTTTGGTCACGCTTATTACAGTGGCAAGATGTTGATTATCTTACTCTTAAGCAAGAAGCCGTTTTTTATAAGGCCTGCGCTAATCAAGAGGGCGCCTATTTAGCGGTACCGATTGCTCGCAAGCACCTGTCGGGTTTATTGCTGGTGCAGTATTGCACTATAGCGAGGGCGAGAGGAGCGTGGCGCTCTTTAATGGATATGTTTGCTCACCACGGCGCCTTGTTATGGCAAGAGTTACGGCAAGAAAAAAGCCAGCCCTTCATTCACGCTACAGGTTGGCAAGCCACCGATAACCTGAAACAGCAGTTAACAGAGCTATTTTTACATGCGCCTATTCCTATTAGCTACTTTACCCCGACTGGCAGATGCCTATTTTGGAATCGCGCCTGTGAGCAAGTGTTAGGCTGGAGCGCGGCTGAGCTAAAACGCCATCCTGAGCCGATGCGATTGCTATATCCCGAGCGCCGTATCCGGCAACAGCTCAAAGACAGTTTTATTAATCCAGCAGGCAGTGTGTTTAAGGAATGGCAGCCACGAACCCGGCAAGGGAAGTCGCTCACTATGCTATGGGCCAATATTCGCCTACCTAATGGTAATAGATTAGGCATCGGCCAAGATATTAGTCAGCAGCGCGCTTTAGAAAACCAACAGCGTCTGCTCGCCAGTGTATTTGAGTCTAGTTACGATGGCATTATGATCACCGATGCCGAGCATTGCATTACCCATGTTAATCCTGCTTTTACGCGTATTACCGGTTACACCGCCGAGGAAGTGTTAGGTGAGTACCCTTATTTACTGCAATATCCGGTGGCGGATGACGCTTTTTATGTTCGATTATCTGAGCACTTAGCCCAAGCAGACTTTTGGCAAGGTGAAGTATTAAGTTTGTATAAAAGCGGCGAGCCTTATTCTTTATTGTTGGCGGTGTCGGTTGTAAAAAATGAGCACCACGAAGTCCTTCATCATACGGTGCTACTGTCTGATATTAGCTATTTAAAACACCATGAGGCCGAGTTACGTCACTTGGCTTTTCATGATCCCTTAACGGGTATTCCTAATCGTTTATTATTTGCTGAGCTACTAGAGCAAGCCATGGCGACGGCTAAACGTAATCAGGGCTTGCTAGCAGTGTGTTATTTAGACTTAGATGGCTTTAAAGAGGTGAACGATCGGTTAGGCCATGGGGTGGGCGATCAGCTATTGATAGAGGTGAGCCAACGGTTAAGTGGAATGACACGCGGCTGTGATGCCTTGTCTCGATTAGGTGGTGATGAGTTTGCACTATTGCTAACGGGTTTATCTCACCGTTACGAGTGCGAAGAAGTACTGCGTCGTTTACAAGAAACCCTTTGTCAGCCGATGCAATTAGAAGATCTAAAAGTACAAGTATCGGCCAGTATCGGTGTGGCGCTCTATCCGCAGGATGCTAACGAAGCAGAGCAGTTAATACGTTGTGCCGATCACGCTATGTATCAGGCGAAAAGACAGGGTAAAAAACAATACGTATTTTTTAAAGACAGCGAAGACCAGTCATAAAAAAGGAGGGGGATGATGAGTCCCCCTCCTTGATACGATTAGCTAAAAAACAACTTACAGCTGAGGGCCAGCAGCTACTAGAGCTGCACCTTCTGCGGTGTCGGTAAACTTCTCAAAGTTATCCACAAAGCGCTTGGCCAGATCTTGGGCTTTAGCATTCCACTCGGCTACATCAGCGTAGGTGTTGCGCGGGTCAAGAATAGAGTTGTCTTCTACACCGGGCAGGTTAGTAGGGACTGCCATGTTAAAGTAAGGCAGCTGTATCACCTCAGCATCTTCTATTGAGCCGTCCAAAATCGCATTGATGATGGCGCGGGTCGCTTTAATAGAGATACGCTTACCGGTGCCATTCCAACCGGTATTAACTAAGTAGGCTTCAGCACCTACGGCGTCCATACGTTTAGCCAATACTTCTGCATACTGAGTAGGGTGCAAGCTTAAGAAAGCGGCGCCAAAGCAGCTAGAGAAAGTAGGGGTCGGCTCGGTAATACCACGCTCGGTACCCGCCAGTTTAGCGGTAAAACCAGACAAGAAGTGGTATTGCGCTTGCTCACGAGTCAGCTTGCTCACCGGAGGTAATACGCCAAAAGCATCAGCAGTTAAGAAAATCACTTTCTTAGCGTGGCCGGCTTTAGAAACGGGCTTAACAATATTATCGATATGATAAATAGGGTAAGAAACACGGGTGTTCTCGGTTTTGCTGCCATCGTCAAAATCAACGGTGCCATCTTCTAGCACGGTCACATTTTCTAATAGCGCATCGCGGCGAATCGCTGCATAAATTTCTGGCTCGTTTTCTTTGCTCAACTTGATGGTTTTGGCATAACAGCCACCTTCAAAGTTAAACACGCCGTCGTCGTCCCAACCGTGCTCATCGTCACCAATTAAGGCGCGTTCAGGGTCGGTAGATAACGTAGTTTTACCAGTGCCAGATAAGCCAAAGAACACAGCTACATCGCCGTCTTTACCCACGTTTGCAGAGCAGTGCATAGAAGCAATGCCTTGTAGTGGTAACAGGTAGTTCATCATAGAGAACATACCTTTTTTCATTTCGCCGCCGTACCAAGTACCACCAATCAGCTGCACGCGTTCAGTTAGGTTAAAGGCCACGAAGTTTTCGCTGTTTAAACCCTGCTTTTCCCAATTTGGGTTAGTGCACTTAGCACCGTTCATCACCACAAAGTCAGGCACAAAGTTGGCTAGCTCGTCTTCGCTAGGGCGAATAAACATGTTTTTTACAAAGTGAGCCTGCCACGCGACTTCGGTAATAAAGCGTACCGCAAGGCGAGTGTCGGGGTTAGCACCACAAAAGGTATCGACCACAAACAAGCGCTTACCAGACAGCTGCTGACCCACTAGCGCTTGTAGCTCGCTCCAGGTTTCTTGGCTCATCGGCTTATTGTCGTTTTTACCTTGATCAGACCACCACACGGTGTCGCGGGTAATGTCATCACGGACGATATATTTATCTTTAGGAGAGCGGCCGGTAAAAATACCAGTGTCTACAGCTACGGCACCTAGGTTAGTTTCCACACCTCGCTCATAGCCTTCTAGATCCGTACGGGTTTCTTCGTTAAATAGGGTTTCGTAAGAAGGGTTATGAAGGATCTCGGTAACATCCTTGATACCATATTTAGAAAGGCCTAGTTGCTGCGCCATAGACGTCATTATTAGCTCCTGGTCGAGGGGTATAGTAGTAGTGAAATTATTAGAGTTAATTATCGGAGCAGGGTAACAGGAAATTAAAGTCGTTTAGGGGATCAGTGTCAAAATTTGCAATCTTGCATCACAAAAATATCAACTAAGAACACAATCCCCTAAAAACTTTGTCAGTAAGGTTAATGAAGCGTATCTGGGCTGCTGAAAATTGTTTGCAAGTCTGTTTCGTTAAAGCGGTAATTGTTACCGCAATAGTCACAGTTCATGACTATCTCGCCTTGTTCTTTTAATACTTCTTGTGCTTCTTGTTCACCGACTTGTAGCAACGCCTGCTCGCACTTTTCTCGAGAGCAAGTGCACTGAAAACTTACTGGCTGGGGATCAAATACTCGTACCGCTTCTTGGTTGTATAAACGATACAGCACTTCATGAGCATCTAAATTAAGCAGCTCTTCGGCTTTAATGGTATGAGTGAGCGCTTCTAGGTGGGAATAGTCTTCGGCTTCTCCACCCGGTAGCGCTTGTAGTAAGAGTCCGGCACAACGCGGTGCGGTTCCTTCTAAGTCGGTAAATAACCAGATGCGCGTTTTAAGTTGCTCGGACTGAGCAAAGTAGCTTTCTAAACTTTCGCTTAGGGAGTTTTCGCTTAGCTCCACTATGCCCTGATAGCGCTCGCCTTCATTGGGAGTGATGGTAATGGCGATATAACCGGTGCCAACTAGGTCACCTAAACTAGCACTGTCAGGCAGTTCGCCTTCCCAGCGTGCGACACCTCTTAATTGCTGATGGTTATCGCCATTAATCACTGCCAGAGAGACGGGGCCATCGCCTTGGAGCTGCACAGTAATATGGCCTTCAAATTTAATAGTCGCGGTTAACAAGCTAGTGGCAGTGAGCAATTCCCCTAATAAGCGCTTAATGGGCTGGGGGTAATCTTGGGCAGATAAAATCTGCTGATAACTGTCTGCTAATTGCACCAACTCACCTCGAACTTGATAGTTATCAAAAAGGTAACGGTGCAGTTGATCGGTATGGGTCATAATTTATCCTATCTCGCCTAAAGGCAGTTTGGTGTTTTATTAAATATAAGTGTACGTCTGCGACTGACGTTGTATGTCTCACGCTTTCTAGCTGATAGCGTACGGCTTATAGCTGTGTGCTCGTCTTATTCTTGGCCGTGCTTGATTTTAAGTAAGGTGCGGCGTTCTTTTTTATCGGGCTTGCGCTCTGGGCTAGGCGCAAATTGGCTACTGAGTTTGCGGGCCTGTGCATTTTGTTCGCGCTTTTTTATGCTATCGGCGGTTTCTTCATACAAGGTCGCTGCTTGTTCGGCTTTACCTCTGTGCTCCGACAGTGCCAGCACGATGACCTCTTTTTCATCAAAGCCTTGGCGCAACTTAATTTGGGCATTGAGCTCTACTGATTTGCTCGGCTTACAGCGCTGGCCGTTATAGTGCACTTTGCCACCGTCAATCATAGTGCGGGCTAGGCTGCGGGTTTTATAAAAGCGGGCCGCCCATAGCCATTTGTCGAGGCGCACTGCTGTGGTCGTGTTGTTCATCGAAATGCTCGCGGTTACAAAAGGATGATCGTTAAATCATACCAGAGCTCAGCACGTAGTCAGATCTAGTTCACTATTTGTCGTATGCCTTCGTGTTAGTGACAGACCTTTACTAACAGGTACGATAGTCTTAATAAAGAGTAGGCCAAGACACGGGGCAAGATAATATGGCAGACCAAAAACAGAAGCCGCAGATCCTTCATACCGAAATGGTGGCAGAGAGTCGCTTATTCAAGGTGGAGTCGGTACATCTTAAATTCAGCAATGGGGTTGAGCGCGTGTATGAGCGCATGCGCAATAGTGGCCGAGGCGCGGTGATGTTGGTTCCTATGCTAGATGAAAATACCTTATTGCTGATTAGTGAGTACTCGGCGGGGACCCACAGCTATGAGTTAGGCTTTCCTAAGGGACTGATTGATCCAGGAGAAGACGCTTTTGAAGCGGGTAATCGCGAGTTAATGGAAGAAATAGGCTACGGTGCCCATACCTTAACGCCACTAAAGCAAGTCAGCCTCGCCCCAGGCTATTTTGGTAGTCGGATGGATATCTTATTAGCGCAGGATCTGTATCCTGAATGGCGGGAAGGGGATGAGCCAGAACCACTTGAAGTCGTGCCTTGGCCACTGGACCAGCTAGAAGAGTTAATGGCACGGCCCGATTTTAATGAAGCGCGCAGCATTTGTGGTTTGTTACTGCTGCAAAACTGGCTCAAGAATAAGGAGTAAGCATGGATATCTCTGCGTTATTGCCGGGCGCTATTGCCGCTGCCCGTGAATCCGGTGCTATTATTTTATCGCTTTATAATAGCGGCAGTTATCATGCTGAGCATAAAGACGATGACAGCCCCGTCACCAGTGCTGACTTTGCAGCGCATAACTATCTTAAGCAAGCGTTAAGCGAGCTGGCAGATATTCCGGTGCTATCTGAAGAAGGCTGCGAAGTTTCTCTGGAAGAGCGCAATAGTTGGCCCCGTTATTGGCTGGTGGATCCGTTGGATGGCACGCAAGAGTTTATTGCCGGCAGCGGTGATTTTTCTACCATGATAGCGCTGATGGAATACGGTGTGCCGGTGATGGGCGTGGTTTATGGTCCAGTGTACGACTTATTGTATTACGCGGTGCGGGGGCAAGGGGCGTTTAAGCAGGCACACAATCAGCCCATCGAGAAAATAACCGCCAGTCATTATCAAAATTTTGATAATTTAACCAAGTTACGCATTACCATTAGCCGTCGCCAAAATGTGGACTGGGTACGTAATCGATTAAGCACTGCTTTGGATTATGAACTCGTGCCGCTAGGCTCTAGCTCATTAAAGTCATGTTTAGTCGCAGAGGGCGGTGCTGATATTTATATGCGTATTGGCCCAACCGGTGAGTGGGACACGGGCGCGACGCAATGCATTGTAGAAGAAGCGGGCGGGAAAATTCTCGACTTATATCTGGCCCCGTTAAGCTACAACGAGCGTGACACTCTTATTAACCCCAACTTTATTACTATGGGCGATCCGGGTTTGCCATGGGCCAAAATACTAACTAATCCTAGCGGGAAAGTAGTAGAGCACACTGGGAGCGATAGCGAGTAATAACAAGTGCAGGTGTGTGCAAAGAAGGGTAACTGCTTAGGTAGTTACTCTTCTTCGTTTACGTCGAAGTCTTCTATTTCAATGCCGAGCTCGGCCATAATGGCGCGGGCGCGTGCGGGTATCTGATCGATAACGTCTTTGCGTAAGTCATCATCTTGGGGCAGCGGCTGACCGGTGTAGGCATGCAAAAAAGCTTCACACAGTAATTCACTGTTAGTGGCATGACGTAGGTTATTAACTTGGCGGCGAGTGCGCTCATCGGTCAATATTTTTAAGACCTTGAGTGGGATGGATACGGTGATCTTTTTTACTTGTTCGCTTTTTTTGCCGTGCTCGGCGTAAGGGCTGATATAGTCGCCGTTCCATTGAGTTTTCATCATCCACCTACAGTCAAATAATCAAGGTTAAAAAATCCTGAAGGATTGTAACTCCTTTTGCTAATATTGGCAATCCAACAGCAAAGAGGTTCAGACGTCCAGAAGGATTGACGTCTTATTTTGGGTGCGTTATTGTGCACAATCAGGAAGTTTTTGATTGTTATTGGCTGCCCATAGGCAAAGGAGAGGAAATGTCAGATTATCATACTCAGACTCATGCAGTGCGTACCGGGATTGATACCGATACCCAGCATGGTTCTGTGGTTCCGCCCATTTATTTAAGCAGTACCTATTCATTTGCCGAATATAATGAGCAGCGCCAGTTTGACTATGCGCGCTCGGGTAATCCGACCCGACAAACCTTAATTGATGCCTTAACCAAAATAGAGAAAGGCGCAGGCGGGGCGGTAACGGCGACGGGCACGGGAACCATTAATCTGATAGTTACCTCTCAGTTGGGCATGGGTGACTTATTAATTGCCCCCCACGACTGCTACGGCGGCAGCCACCGGTTATTTAATGCCTTTGCTAAAAAAGGCCACTTTAAAGTGGAATACGTCGATCAGACAGATCCCCAAGCTATGGCAGCGGCGTTAGCAAAAAATCCTAAAATGCTGTGGATTGAAACGCCTTCTAATCCGTTGTTACGAGTGGTGGATATAGCGGCGCTTTCTAAAGCGGCTAAAGCTGTGGGTGCGTTGGTGGTGGTGGATAACACCTTTTTATCACCGGTATTACAGCAACCGTTGACCTTGGGTGCCGACTTAGTGGTGCACTCCACCACTAAATACATCAATGGTCATTCTGATGCCTTGGGCGGTGCCTTAGTTGCGGCGGATGCCAAACTTGCCGAAGAACTGCGTTGGTGGGCTAACTGCTTAGGCGTGACCGGGCCGGCGTTTGATAATTATCAAACCCTACGTGGCTTACGTACTTTAGGCGTGAGAATGCGCCAGCATTGTGAAAATGCCGACGCCTTAATTACCTACTTACAAGGTCGGTCTGAGGTTACCGCGATTTATCATCCCAGCTTACCAACGAACTCCGGCCACGAAATTGCCGCCCGCCAGCAACACGGCTTTGGTGCCATGTTAAGCTTTGAACTTGATACCGATGAAGCTGGCATGAAAGCCTTTCTGAGCGAATTAAAAATATTTTGCCTCGCCGAGTCTTTGGGTGGCGTAGAAAGCCTAATTGCTCATCCAGCCACCATGACCCATGCCGCGATGCCAGAGCCAGACCGTATTAATGCTGGCATTAATAATCACTTATTACGAGTATCAGTCGGTATTGAAGATATACGTGACCTGATCCAAGATTTTGAAAACGCATTTAAGGTGTTAACTAAGTAATGACTGAGCATCAGCAAGCCGCCACCGCACAATGGCGCCCCGTACATAAATTTGGTGGCAGTAGTTTAGCTGACGCTGCCGGTTTTCATCGTGTGGCCAATATTATTAACGCGCAGCAAGCTGATGCCCTTATTGTGGTCTCGGCGTCGGGTAAAACCACTAACCGGCTTATTGAGTTACTTAATTTATTTATTAGTGGCGACGATGCCGCCGCTATTGTGTTGGAAGGGATTTACAGTTATCAGCAGCAGCTGATCTGTAATGTTTTGTCCGATGACGTCGCCGCGCCCCTGTTAGCAGAGCTTGAACGTGATATTAGTGATATTGCCAGCCTGCTGGAGCACCAAAAGCTCGATTTATATCAGCGTAATAAAGTGCAGTCTTATGGCGAAGTGTGGTCTGCACGTTTGTTAGCCCACTTGCTTAACTCACAAGGGCGAGGAGCGACCCCTATTGATGCTCGCCAATTTTTACAAGTCAGTGGCACGCCGGTCAAAGTGGAACACGCTTATTCCAGTGCGCACCTCAACGCCTTATTAAACCAATATCAAGGACAGTGTTTGGTTATTACCGGCTTTATTGCCGCTGATGGCCAAGGACAAACGCGCTTGCTGGGTCGTAATGGCTCTGACTTTACGGCCACCTTAGTGGCCGAGTTGGCAGGCAGCTCTCATACCACCATTTGGAGTGACGTCCCGGGGGTGTTTAGTGCCGACCCAAGACGAGTCACTGCCGCGCAATTATTAGAGCGTATGTCGTTAGCTGAAGCGAACGAGCTGGCACGGTTAGGCTCACCGGTATTGCACAATCGTACCTTAGGACCGGTAGCCGATAGCCAACAACAGCTGATGCTGCGCAGTAGTTATCATCCCGATGATGGCTACACGCGTATTTTGCGCCACCAACAGCGTGAGCCCGGTGCACGAGTAGTGACCTCGATTGATGATGCCGTGCTTATCGAAATGAGTATTAACGACCGCTATCAAGAACGGGTTGATGCGCTAACCGCCTGGTTGACCGAGCGTGAGCTGGCGCCGTTAGCGTGTAAGCGCAGACCCGAGCGCAAGCTTTGGCAAATTGCCTATACCCAAGAGCAAGTGGATCAGGTATTTGCTTTATTATGCGATCATCAGCCCGCCGGCGGTTTTGAAGATTTACAGCAGCGAGAAGGTTTCTCTTTGGTTGCACTAGTGGGCAATGGCGTCACCGCACAAGCAGAGCAATGTTTGCATTTTTACCATGCCTTGAATGAGCAGCCTTTAGAGTTTATTCAACCTGCCAAAAACGGCCTGAGCTTAGTAGGGGTGTTGCGTAAGGTAGTATTAGAGCCCTTACTGCTACGCTTACATCAAAGTTTATTTAGTCGTCCTAAACGAGTAGGTTTGATCTTATTTGGTCGCGGTAATATTGGCCAAAGCTGGCTGACGTTGTTTCAAGAGCAACAAGCGCGGCTTGAAAAAAGCCTCAACTTACAAGTCACTCTCTATGCGGCTTTTAACTCCCATGGTGCCATGTTTGATAGCGCCGGGCTGACACGAGAACAAATCATTAGCGACTTTGAGCCTAGCCCACTGAGCTGGTCTAGTTGGCTAGAAGGCGTGACTGAGCACGGTTTTGATCATTTAATTGCCATTGATATGACGGCCAGCGAGCAATTGGCCCAGCGTTATCCGGATTTGATAGCTCAACATATTCATATTATTGCCGCTAATAAACTCGCCGTGGCCGCAGAGCAGGAGTCGTATCAAACGCTTAAGCAACACTTAGTAGAGCAAGACGTGCAGCTATTAAGCAATGCTACCGTGGGCGCGGGCTTACCGGTACAAACCAGTATTAAACAATTGCAATATTCGGGTGAGCAAATACAACGAATTGGCGGTATTTTCTCTGGGACCCTTAGTTGGTTGTTTCAGCAATACGATGGTAGTCAGCCTTTTTCACAGCTAGTACAGCAAGCTTATCAGCAAGGGCTCACTGAACCCGATCCTAGAGCGGATTTAAGTGGCCAAGATGTACAGCGAAAATTAGTGATCCTCGCCCGCGAGGCGGGGTTTGCTTTAGATCCGCTCGCCGTTCATGTAGAAAACCTAGTACCGGCCACTTTGGCAAAACTGGATAGAGACAGTTTCTTTAAGCGTTTGTCTGAGTTAGATGCACCACTTGCAGCGGCCCAGGCTAAAGCTCAGCAGCAAGGTGGCGTGTTGCGTTATTTAGCGCAGTTTGATGCTGCTACTGGTGAAGCGCGGGTAGGATTAGAAGTGGTGGACAAAGACGACGCGGTTGCTCATGTAAAAGCCGGGGATAATGTGTTTGTTATTCATACTACTCATTACCATGATAATCCGTTGATTATTCAAGGGCCGGGGGCGGGCAGAGAAGTAACTGCTGGTGCGGTGCAAGCGGACTTATGGCAATTACTTGCTAGCCTATAACACGTAAGAGACAACAAAAAGGCTCCTAAGGGAGCCTTTTTTATGGTCAGTGTGAACTTAAGTTCAAGAACATTTGATCATGGCTTGGGGCGATAAAATGGTCGCCAACTCTTCTTCGCTAAGCAGTTGTTCTTCGGTAACTAATTCTGCTACGCCTTTACCGGTGAGCAGCGCTTTGCCCGCAATGCGGCTGGCGTTATCGTAACCGATGTAAGGCACCAGCGCGGTAACAATACCAATGCTGTTTTCCACATGTTGGGTACAGCGCTCTTCGTTAGCAGTAATGCCTTGAATACACAAGGTATCGAGCATACGAATCGACTTCTCTAGCATCCGACAGTTATTAAGCAGGTTATAAATAATCAGCGGCTCCATGGCGTTGAGCTGTAACTGACCGGCTTCGGCCGCCATGGTGACGGTCATGTCGGTGCCTATTACCTGAAAGGCGGCTTGGTTCATCGCCTCAGGAATAACTGGGTTCACTTTACCGGGCATAATAGAAGAGCCAGGCTGCATCGACGGCAAGTTGATTTCGCCTAAGCCGGTGCGCGGGCCGCTGGACAGCAAGCGCAAGTCGTTGCTGAGCTTAGACAACTTAACGGCTAAGCGCTTTAAGGTGCCTGAATAAGTAACAAAGGCACCCATATCGGAGCTGGCGGCAATGAGGTTAGGTGCTAAGCGCACTGGCAGCCCACTAATATCAGCTAATTCGCTGACCGCTAAACAAGCGTAACCACTGGGTGAGTTAATACCGGTACCAATCGCAGTACCGCCTAAGTTCACTTCACACAGCTGATCACAGGCATCGTTAATGCGGCCGTTTTCTGCATCTAGGTCGGCAGCAAAGGCATCAAACTCTTGGCCTAAGGTCATGGGCACCGCATCTTGCATTTGGGTACGGCCCATTTTTAAGATGTCAGCAAATTCGCTGCCTTTTTTGGCAAGGCTAGTTTGTAAGCCATTAATGGCTTTTTTAAGCTCTTGTGATGCAAAGACAATCGCTAAACGTGCCGCAGTGGGATATACATCATTAGTGGACTGAGAGCGGTTAACGTCGTTATTAGGATGCAGATGTGTGTATTGGCCCAACTCATAACCTAAGCTGGTTAAACCTAAGTTAGCAATCACTTCGTTGGCATTCATGTTAGTAGACGTACCAGCACCACCTTGAATAAGGTCTACAATAAATTGGTCGTGATGCTCGCCGCGGATTAAAGCAGCACAAGCGTTTTGAATGGCGTCGGCTTTTTCGTCGGTCAGCAAGTTATGCTGGTGGTTAGCGCGTGCGGCGGCCGCTTTTACCATGGCCAAGGCACGGATCAGCTCAGGAAAGTGGCTAATGGGCATGCCAGTAATATCAAAGTTCTGTTGCGCTCGCTGAGTCTGGATACCGTATAGCACCTCGGCAGGGATGGCTTGCTCACCTAGCAAGTCTTTTTCAATGCGAGTGGCTTGGTTTTGTTGTGTCTGGTGTGTTGCGATGTCGATACTCATAAGTCCCTTTGGGTTCCATCAGTGAAAAGTGTAAGGCTCCCCTGCATATGCCACTTTAAGTGGTGAAGGGGGGACCGCCCTAGCTGGTTTGCAATATATTCGCTACCAGCACCCGATACGGGTGGGTCAAACCACAGGGATCAGCCTATTACGCGCTGTATTTATTGACCCACTCCGCTGGCTTAACGTAAGCCAGCACGCTGCCCGCGATACTTAAAACTCATAGCGATATAGAAAATAATTGCGGGCATATTAAGCAAAAATAAATATAAAGCGGCGGTTACAATAGCGAAATAGCCTACAGTTGCCTAGTAAAAATTTGCAAAATTAGCTAATAAGATCGGGTTTTTAGTCACTTTCTACTGCAAAGTAAAAATCATCAAAGGTGAGAACTAAGGTATATCTGGTCGAGATTGTGCAATAATTTCTGCTAAATCAGGGCAAAGTGGAGTAGGTAAATCATGAGCAGAAAACCAACCTACTGCCTCAGCATCATCGGCGGCTTGGGGCTTTCCGCTAACATACTCGCCACTCACCGCGACCATTACATAATGATGAGTTAATTGCTGGTGCTCATCTTTGGCCAACACATCAAAACAAGCAAACGCGTTATTCATCTTTGCATGAATAGCGGTTTCTTCTAACAGCTCGCGCGCAGCGCCTTGAGCCATAGTTTCGCCCCATTCCAACTTGCCACCAGGAAAACCCCAATGGCCGGCATGAGGAGGAAATTTACGTTTAACTAATAATACTTGCTGCTGCTGCCATACCACGGCAATCACCCCGACCTTAGGTGTAGGTTGAGTCTGAGATAACGAGGTCATATTTATTCCTTAGCAATAACTGAGACTTTACCTTAGCGTAATTCGGTAGTGGCTGCCTAGGAAGAGTATGTTTACTGTAAGCGGCGCGGACTAACGTCGCAATAACCGATAAATAAACAACAAGATCAGTGCGCCGACCACGGCGGTGAAAAAGCTTGCCATGTTAAAGCCGCTCACGGTGCCAAAGCCAAATTCACGACCAATACCCAATTCTTTACCTATCCAGCCGCCCAAGAAGGCTCCGGCTACACCGAGTAAAATCGTCATGATCAAACCGCCACCATCGCGGCCAGGCATCAAAAACTTAGCAATAAAACCGGCAATCAGACCAAAAAAGATCCAGCTTAAAATGTCCATTAAATAACTCCAGTATGAAAAATATAAGGCCATTTGTTAAGGGCGAAGTGTCAGCGTGAAGAGGACGAGATAACACTAAAGTGAATAGAGTATCTGAATGCTTGGATATTTTTACCCTTCACCTCTCTTGGCGGCTAGTTTTGCTGTTCGTCGCTTAAGCGTCAATAAGCGCCCAGTGCTGGTCCCATTGATAAGGAGAATAGAAGCCTTGCTCACGACCATTAGTGTCCGTCACGTCGTGTTAAGCGCCCTATGCCCTACGTAAATCGTAAAGCGTAGGGCGTAAAACGTATGGCTTGTCTTAAAGGACTTTACTTAAAAACTCCTGGGTGCGAGCTTCTTGTGGGTTATCAAATAAGGCAGTGGGCGTGTTTTGCTCTAAAATACGCCCTTGATGAATAAACACGACTCTATCGCTTACCTCTCGGGCAAAACCCATTTCGTGAGTCACTACCACCATGGTCATGCCTTCAATAGCGAGCTGTTTCATAACGGCTAACACCTCGCCCACCATTTCCGGATCTAGCGCCGAGGTCGGCTCATCAAATAACATGATTTTAGGATTCATGGCCAAGGCGCGAGCAATGGCGACCCGTTGCTTTTGTCCACCCGAAAGCTCCCCCGGATAAGCCTGAGCCTTGTCGGCGAGCCCCACTTTATCTAGTAACTCGAGGGCCGTTTTATTCGCCGTGCTCTTCGATATACCTCTGGCTTTAATCGGCGCAAGGGTAATGTTGTCGAGCACGCTTTTATGAGGAAATAAGTTAAAGTGCTGAAACACCATTCCCACTTCTTGACGTACTTTATTAATATCGGTGCCTTTAGCGGTGATATCTTGGCCATCAATTATTACTTGGCCAGCGGTGATATCATCGAGCTTATTTAAGCACCGTAAAAAGGTACTTTTTCCTGAACCCGAAGCGCCAATCACGCACACCACTTCTTGCTCCGCAATATTGATGGAAATATCTTGGAGCACTTCGAGATCACCAAAAGACTTTTTTAAATTGTGAACTTCAATCATGCTCATGGTAGACGACATCTCCGCTCTAAATAGCTAGACAGTAAAGAGAGCAAATAAATAATAACAAAGTAGATTGCCCCCACGGCGATCCAAATTTCAAAGGCTTTAAAGGTGGCGGCAATTTCTACTTGTCCTTTTTGCGTGAGATCCGCAATGCCGATCACCGATAGCAAGGAGGTATCTTTTAAGCTGATAATGGCTTGGTTGGTGAAGGCCGGTAACATACGGCGAAACGACTGCGGCAAAATAACATAGCGCATACTCTGCCGACTGGTTAAGCCTAATGAACGCGCAGCTTCGTTTTGTCCTTTATCTAGCGATTGAATACCGGCACGAATAATTTCGGAGTAATAGGCCCCGGCATTAATGGCCACCGTAAAAATACCTGCTACTTCTCTATCTAGGCTGATAAAGCCTAATGAGTTTAAGCCAAAGTAAATAAAGAATAGCTGCACTAAAATAGGAGTGCCGCGGATAATATCGACAAATATCTTTGCCAGCCACCGCAAGGGTGCAATGGGCGACAGCCGTAGTAAGGCTAAAAATAGACCAATGCCAAAGCCGATCGTGATGGCAATTAAAAATACCTTAAGAGTAACTTGTAGCCCTTGCATTAAGTAAGGTAGGGCTTGAATGACGACATCCATAACGCTGTCCTTAATAAAAAAGTCGCCAACCTAGCTCTAGATTGACGACTCTTAGTGATGGCTTACTCTAGGTAGGTAGCAATAATTTTTTCGTATTCGCCATTTTCTTTCAGGTTGGCTAAGCCATCATTAATTTTCTCTAACAACTCGTCATTGGCGCCTTTTAATACCGAAATACCGTAGTTGTCACCGGTGAGGCGCTCACCCACGGTTTTAAGCTTTAAGCCGCCAGTAGCGATGGCATAGCTGATCACAGGGTAATCTTCCATGAGCGCATCGGCAGTACCATTCGTTACTTCTTGGAACATAGAAGCACTGTCGCTAACTTGAATGATGCTATAGCCGTATTCATCGTTATGACTGTTGGCAAAAGCAGCGCCCACAGTCCCGTTTTTAACGACCACTTTTTTACCGGATAAATCGTCTAAGCTATTAATATCTTGGTTATTGTCGGCGACTACTAACGATACGCCGGCCGCAAAGTAGGGGTCAGAAAAATCGACGGTCTCTTTGCGCTTATCGGTAATACTCATACCACCCATACCGATATCGAGCATTTTGGCCTGCATTGCGGGAATAATGCCGGAAAAGTCCATCTGCTCAATTTCAATGTTAAAGTCTTGATCTTTCGCAATGGCGTTGATGAGATCCACATCAATGCCTACCAGTTTCCCGTTTTGGGTAAATTCAAAGGGAGGGTAGGTATTATCGACGCCCACTTTATACACTTTACTATCGGTCGCGTCGTTGCTGCTGGTCGCTTGTGTGTTGTTCTGGTCGCAGGCAGTTAAACCAAGCGCGGTCACTAAGCTTAATAAAGCCATTTTCTTTTTCATACTGAATTTCCCCTATCAGGCGATGAGTTTTTACATTTAACGGTGTAATAACGGATTACTTACTACGAAATCACAAAGTAAACCACAGTATAAACAACGGCATATAAGCTTATCTTTAGCCACTTCAAAGCTATGGCAAAAGCCGATTAGTGTCAATTTATTGTTAACACTTGCAGGCTAAACTGCGGGCTGCGCCTAGTTGAGAGGAGATTAGGGGCACACTAGATAATATCAGCACATTTGCCATCAAGTAGTGCGATTAAATGAGCGCCACTGATCGCTACCGATAAGCCACGCTTGCCACCCGAAACTAAAATGGTAGCGTGATGAGACGCCGACGCGTCCAGTACAGTGAGTAAGCGCTTTTTTTGGGCAAAAGGGCTAATGCCACCAACCTTGTAGCCAGTGAGGCGCTCGGCTTTAGCGGGTGCCATCATGTCGAGTTTTTTAACGCCGGCCGCTTTGGCTAAGCGCTTTAAATTCACTTTGGCCGAGGCGGGCACAATAGCCACTACCGCCCCTTGTTCACCCTCGGTGAGCAGCGTTTTAAATACCTGTGCCAGTGGCACCTGTAACTGAGCGGCGGCATGGGCGCCAAAGTCATCGTGGGCGGTGCAATCATAGGAGTGTAGAGTAAAGCTTGCCTGTTGTTGTTCTAAAAATAAAATGGCGGGAGTCATCAGCGCGTCTTAGTAATGGAAAGGAAGACTATTATGCGAAACAATGGGGGTTATTACCTTTATCAAGGTCACTGTTATATCAAAAGGTACTCGCTTTAAGTGCGCCGGGTGTGGTACCACTACTCGCTTTATTACCCCTACACCAAAAGAGAACTTCTGCATGTTAGCCCTCGTTACCCA
>JAAYRH010000134.1 GCA_012518835.1 Aeromonadales bacterium
CTAGACGCGCCGTTTCTCTACGTACCGCGGTAGGCGCGCCTACTGCTAGCAAAGTGGCACCTAATGAACAAAGTGTCATTAGTAAGACAATAGGCAGCAGAGAGTCGGAGCTTAAGGTGGTTGAAAATGCGCTAATGCCACCCGCTACGGTAAATTGAGTGGCACCCAATAGGGCGGCGGCAGTGCCACCGAGGTGGGGAAAAAATTCTAAAGCGTTAGCCATGTTATTAGGCACAATCGATCCCATAAAACCCACGGCCACAATAATGCTGGCAGCAATAAGCCAATAAGGTGCTCCGCTCCACGCTAGCGCTACTAGCACCAGCAAAGCCATAAACTGCAACAATACCGATACTCGTAATATGGACACCGCTTCAAAGTGTTTTAATAGGTAGCGGTTAAAAATATTAAGACTGGCCATGGCGACGATGTTGGCAGCAAACAGCGCCGAGAACATGGCGTTAGACAGGGCAAACCATTCTTGATAAATAAAAGACGCATTAGTGACAAACACTAACATGGCGCTAAAGCACAAGGCCTGTAGGCCAATAAAGCGCATGGTCACTGCATGGCGCAGCACTAAGCCGTAGTTGGTGACTAAGGTAGAGAGCGGGGTTTTTACTTTTTCTTTTGCAGGCAATCGCTTAAAAAGACTCAGTCGCAAGATAATAGCCAGAACCACCGCATAACCGGCCAGCATGACATAAATAGTCGACCAATCACCGAGGGTGAGCATTAACGCCCCTAGGCTGGGAGCGGCAGCAGGCGCAATAAACATCACCAGCCCAATAAGGCCAAACAAGCGGGCTGCTTCAACGCCATGGCATTGGTCACGCACAATGGCCGGCACCGACACCGCACAAAACGCCCCGCCAACCCCTTGCAGTAAACGCCAAGCGAGCATTTCATTTAGATTGCCCGACTGTGCCACCATGAGAGCGGCAATAGTGAAAACCAGCAAACCGGACATTAAAATAATTTGGCGGCCATAGCGGTCAGAGAGCGGGCCACCCACTAGTTGCGCCAACCCTAAGGCGCCGACATAAATACTTAGCGTGAGACCCACATCGTGGTGATCGATGCCTAACGCAAGCGCGATCTCGGGAAAGGCCGGAAGATACGCATCCAGCGCCAAAGGCCCCAGTGCGACAGTCATCCCTAGCAAAATGGCCAGTTGTAGTTGTGACACTAACTTGTCTCCCATATATCTTCTGTGTAGTAGTATGTAAGTGATCGGCAGCTCAAACACTGAGTCTCACTGTAGCATATCAGCCTCGCCTTATAGCCTGATGCTGGTGTTTTATAAGGCAGTGATGGCGCTTATGCGAAATTATCCCATTATAGGCAGGGTGATAGACATTTCTAAAGCCACGTTTTGGTAAGCTTAGCGAGACGGCTTATCAACTTTTTAACTGTTTAAGGAGTGACCATGAGCAATGAGATTATTCCCAGCCATTGGAAAATAAAGCGTTCTACGCATTTTTTTACCAAAGATAATATTCCTAAAGCACTGCTTACTCATCACAACACCGCCGAAGGGGTGTATGGCCAAATTTGTGTAATGCAAGGGACGGTGACTTTTTATGGCTTTGCTAATGAAGCTGATACCGCACCCGAAAAAATTATCGTCATTAAGGCCGGCGAGTTTGCGGTAAGTCCGCCGCAATATTGGCACCGGGTAGAGCTAAGCGATGATGCTCAGTTTAATATTAACTTTTGGTCAGAAGCGGATGCGAGCAATAAAGCGATGTTTAAAACTTCACGCATTCACAATCAACCAATAGAAGAGATATTTGATAAGCCCGAAGAGCAGTAGGGTCTGTAGCGCTTAAATAGTGGCTTTGTAGCGTACGCTATACGCTGACTGTGGTTGTAAAGCGTATAACGTATCGCCAACGGCTTTATTTTTAATCCATATTGAGTGCCAGTGCCTCGGGGTAACCCCGCTGTTGGGTGAGCTTAACGGCGCTGGCTTCTATTTGGTGTGCGCTGTGTTGGGTAGTGATGGTTAATTGTGGCGATAAGCCGTGTTGGATGGCTTGCTCGCTTAAGGTTAACCAGCCTAAGTCGGCCAGTTTATAGACGATGCGATCGGCGGCAGTTAGCGCCGATGAGGCTTTAACTATTTCTACTCGCGCATAATGCGCCCCTTCAAACGACACATCCGCAGCACGCAGTGAGGGATCGCTGCCCGGAATTTGCTGGGCACCAAACAGCGGTTTACCGGCAACGGTGGCTTGCTTAAATGCAGGAAGCATACGGGCTAGATGCGAGATAGCATCTTGGGTACGCTGGGTAATATCAGGCGTTTGCCAGCCGTGATCTAATTGGGTTTGATAAGGCTGAGGCAATTCGGGCTGCGCACTGTAAGCACTGCTGGCTACTAAGCCGTCTTTAAAAAGGGTGATGCTGTCGGTCATGCCGTGCAGCTGGTAAATGCCATTAGGATAGGGGGTAAGTTGTGCCATGCCTTGAGGTGTACCGCGGGGGCCATGAAAAATCACTTCTGGCCAGTGGCCGTCAGTTTGCCAATGGGCCACATACGCGGCTTTATATTCTACGAGACGCTCGCGGCGATAGCCGGCCATATCGTCGACTAAACCGGTACGAAACCCACAGGCATTCACTAAAAAGTCCACTTTAAACGGCTGGTTATGCCCTTGTTGGTCAACGGTATGAACACACCAGCCATCGTTAAGTTGCTCAAGCTGAGTGGCGCGGGTATTAACATGCAGCTCACAATACTCGCTTTGCTCTAGCGCTAAGGTGGCGGTGGCTGCCATCCGAAATAAGCTCCAGCCATATTCTTGCACCAAAATCAGCGGAAATTTAAATTGACTCGGATCCAGATGGTGGGCCAGTGGCGTCATCCAATCGTCATGACTCAGTGGCTGTTCAGGAATAGGCTGCTTGGCAAGGGCAATAAATTGCTCACGGCTATAGCAGCGATAATATTGGCTTGGCTCCCCTAATACTTTATTGGCAGGATCTTCATCTACTAAGCGCTGATATTCTTTGGCCACTTGTTTTAGGCGAGGCAACAAGGCTTGGGCATCGCCAGGATCGGTAAGGGGCGTGGCTATTACCGTAGGGCGATAGTTAATGCTGTGTGGATAGGCACGCACTGAGTCTATCGATTGGCGCAGCAGTGTTAAGCATTGCTGATCGCTTATTTCTCGATATAAATTACCGCCAGCATGTAAATGACAAATAGGTGGACCATTAATAAGACCATCGCTGGCTTCTATGATAACGGTATTAATGCCGAGATCGGCTAAGCGCAGTGCCACCGTAGCGCCGGCCACACCGCCACCTAATATGCCTACCCGTAATGGGCGCTGTGCTGAGTTGCAATTTACCTTAGTATTCATTTAGTCCTAAAACAGCGTAAAGAAAAGCGGGCACTGGCCCGCGTTGGCAATGCAGGGTTTTAACAAAAAAGTGTGCGCCTTACACCTGATGCTTGCTAAGTTCGCTGAGCAGATCGCGAATTAAGGCAAGTCTGGCACTGGCATCGGGGGTAGGAATAGCAAATTTAAGTTTAGTAGGGCCATCCATTTTATAGATGCGCGGCTGACTTTGTAGTAGTCCTACCAGATAGCTTGGGTCGATTTTGGTGTCTTGGCTAAAGGTAATACTACCACCGCTGGCGCTAGCATCTATTTTATCAATACCTAGTGGGTTGGCTTGCAGTTTTAGCTCGGCAAGGGCCACCAGGTTTTTAGTGGCTTCGGGCAATAAGCCAAAGCGGTCTATTAGCTCTACTTGCAGTTCGCGCAGGGCCCCAGTGTCTTCGGCGGTAGCAATACGCTTATACATCGACAAGCGCATATTTACATCGTGAATGTAATCTTCTGGCAACAAGGCGGGTAAGCGCAATTCAATATCGGTTTGGCTGCGTAAGAGCTGATCCAGCGCTGGCTCTTTGCCCGACTGCAGTGCGGCCACCGCTTGCTCGAGCATTTCCATATATAAACTAAAACCAATGGCAGTAATTTGACCACTTTGATCGTCACCTAATAGCTCACCCGCGCCGCGAATTTCTAAGTCGTGAGTGGCTAAAATAAAGCCGGCGCCTAAGTCTTCTAGGGCAGAAATGGCTTCGAGTCGTTTTTTAGCATCGGTGGTCATGCGCTTGGGGTGGGGCGTCATTAAGTAGGCATAAGCCTGATGATGAGAGCGACCCACTCGGCCGCGTAGTTGGTGCAGCTGGGCTAAGCCTAAGCGATCGGCACGATCGATAATAATGGTATTAGCGGTAGGCACATCGATACCGGTTTCAATAATCGTCGAGCACAACAAGACGTTATA
>JAAYRH010000135.1 GCA_012518835.1 Aeromonadales bacterium
GCAAAGCACCCAGCAGCTGCTGCATGAAATGGCCGAGTTGGGCGTAGTGATGTTAGATGACGAAGCCCCCCTCGTTTACCCCGCTGCCGTACATTAAATCACTAAGACACCCCGCAGCTACCCTCACACGGTAGTGCATGTTAGCGCCAGAATAATCGACATTAGGCGCTTTTAGTCACCAAAATGGCATTTTTGCCATAACGCAGTATTATCATAGTTCACATGCAGTTTATCTTTCTGGCTACCTTAGGCTAATTAAGTAATTAAGTGTAGATAGGCGCTCCTAATGGAGGGTTTTGCAATGAACGCCATAGTACAGCTTGAATATGATTTTACACCGGTGGTGGATGCCCTAGCGGAGTCTGGTATGGGGGTGTTTCCGCAGTTTATAGCAGCGCCCTTGATCCGCGCTTTGCGCCACGATGTAGAGAAGTTGCCCCAACATGCCCTGACCCCCGCCGCCATTGGCCGGGCACACCAATTACAAACTGATGACGCTATTCGTAGCGATAAAACCCGCTGGCTGAATGGCGAAACCCCGACTCAGCGCTATTATCAGGCGATCATGATGAGCTTAAAACAGCAACTGAACCGATCGCTATTTTTGGGTTTAAAAGAATACGAGTGTCATTATGCGTTGTATGAGGCGGGCGACTTTTATAAAACCCACCTCGATGCTTTTCGTGGCCGCAGTAATAGGCGAGTGACCACGGTGTTGTATCTTAATGAAGACTGGCAAGCTCACCACGGTGGGGAGCTGGTTATTTACCCAGAAACACGCCAAGGAAAAATTCACCGAGTACTGCCTAACGCTGGCACCTTAGTGTGCTTTTTATCTGATGTTTTTCCTCATGAAGTGCTGCCCGCCACCCGTGATCGGCTTAGCGTTTCTGGTTGGTTTCGTATCGACGATCCTGCGGTACCTGCCATTATTTTATAACAGACTCATATTTATTGTTGATGACGGACCATGCTAATATGGACGCTCAGTTAAGTCGTCAAATGAGTCAACGTGATACCATTAGATCCTGCTATTGCCGATGTGCCCGTTGAATTAATTATGCACAGCGGCCTACTCACTTGTAGTCCTCACACTCCCCTTTATTTGGCGGCGGAGCGCATGGCGAATCGCCGTTGCAGCTCCATGCTGATTGTCGAAAAAGGCACCGTGTTGGGGATCTGGACCGAGCACGATAGCTTACGGCTCAACTTTAACGATCCCGCTTCGCTACACAGACCCATTAGTGAGCTGATGAGCAGCCCCGTCGCCACCGTGAATTTACATACCCCAGTGTCGGAAGTGGTGCGTCGTTTTAACGCTGAGCACATGCGCCACTTTTTGGTGATCGATGACAGGGCGCGTCCACAAGGGATCGTCTCGCAAACCGACATTGCGCTAAAAAGAGGCATTGAGCTGTATTTAAGCCTGCGTAAGGTATCCGACAGCATGGATCCTGATCTGTTATTACTACCGGGCCATTTAAGCTTAAGCCAAACCGCAATGCTAATGTTAGAGCAGCGTCAGGATGCCGCTGTGGTGCAGTGTACTGAGCAGACGTTTGGCATTATTACCGAACGAGATATGGTACGTTTTGCTGCCCGCCACCCCGGTGATACGCAGCTACATCAACTAGCCACGAGCCCACTGCGCACCATAGACGCTGACGCTTCCTTGTTAAAGGCGCGGGATTTGCTTATTGATTATCATATTCGCCACTTAGCGGTGCGCGATCCGCACAGCCAGCGTATTGTGGGGTTGTTAGGCTTTCGCCATATTTTGGCTGGCGCCGAGCCTCATCAGCAATTAGAGATCAGTCGAGCACTACAACGTCGCGATCAGGCCCTCATCAAGTCACACCTAACGTTACAGCTTGCTGAGCGGGTAATTGAAGCGTCTTTAGAAGGGGTGATGATTACCGACACCCAAGGCCATATTGAGTTTGTTAATCCCGCTTTTACTCATAATACTGGCTATTTAGCCGAAGAAGTACTCGGCAAGAAACCTTCTCTGCTGTCATCGGGGCGCCACGATGGCATGTTTTATAAAGCCATGTGGGAAGCCATTAATAACAAAGGGTTTTGGCGGGGTGAAATCTGGAATCGCCGCAAAGATGGCCAGCTTTATTTAGAGCTGCTCACTATTACCAGCATTCATGATGAGCAAAATAAACTAAGCCACTATGCGGGGCTGTTTAGAGACATTACGCATCTGCGTGAAAATGAAGAGCATATACGCCGTCTTGCCTATTACGATGCCCTCACTCAACTACCTAATCGTCGCTTGCTCGAAGACCGACTGGCGCTTGCCGTGCATCATGCCCACCGTTATCAAGAACAGCTGGCGGTGTTGTTTATCGACCTCGATCACTTTAAACAAATTAATGACACCTTAGGTCATGCCGGTGGCGATGAATTACTGCTCGAAGTGGCACGACGCTTAGAAAACAATTTACGCGAAGGCGACACCTTGGCGCGATTAGGGGGAGATGAGTTTATTGTCTTACTGCCTGATTTGGCAAAGCAAACGGACTTAAGCCAAATTGCGCGACGCTTTTTAGCGGCGATTGCCGCTCCTTTTCGATTCAAGCAACAATCGTTTCGTATTGGCTGCAGTTTAGGCATTAGCATTTACCCAGATGATGCTAAGACCCCCGAACAGCTTATACAAAACGCCGATGCTGCCATGTATCGTGCAAAACAAGAAGGTCGCAATACCTATCGTCTTTACAGTCAGCATATGGACTTGCGAGAGCACCATTATTTGGCTATGGAAACCGCCTTGCGCAATGCCATTGATAGCGGTGAAGGACTAAGCTTGCACTATCAACCGCAAGTAACTCGACGTGGTAAACGCGTGGCAAGCCTGGAAGCACTCGCCCGTTGGTATCATCCTGAATTTAAACAAGTTTCCCCTGGTGACTTTATTCCGCTGGCAGAGCGAGCAGGATTAATATTGCCTCTTAGCCAGCGATTAATGAACATGGTGCTCGCCCAGCTGCGTACTTGGCTCGACGCGGGGCTAGAGGTGGTGCCCGTGGCCATTAACTTATCGGCTCAGCAATTATGGCAGCCCGACTTTGTCGACCAAGTACAAGCGGGCTGCGATTATTATCAAGTACCGACTAAGTTACTCCACTTTGAGCTCACCGAAAGCATACTGTTAGATAAACAGCAGCAAGCTCCTCACGTGTTACAGCAACTTCGCGAGCTGGGCTGTGCCATTGCCATGGACGACTTTGGCACTGGCTATTCATCTTTGAGCTACCTGCACCAACTGCCGATTAACACCCTAAAAATAGACCAATCTTTTATCCAACAATTAGGGCAAAACCAAGGCAGCGAAACCATACTCGCGGCGATTACTGGCTTAGCCCGCGGCTTAAAGCTGACTGTGGTCGCTGAAGGAGTAGAAACCGAAGCACAACACGCCGCGCTTGATGACTATCATGTGGACTTTATTCAAGGCTATTTAACGGGCCGCCCTATGCCCAGTGAGCAAATTGTGGCGCTAGGTATATTAGCGCCTCAATATAAAACGTCTTAATTCACTTGTTTTTGCTCAGTATGGTTAAAGCGTATCACTAACTCATATAAACTCTCAGCAACGGCTGTTAGCTCATCTAGTGAAACTGACGCACCTTGAGCATGCTCGGCACTGGAGTCTGCTAGCTGCGCAATGTTCACCACTTGGCGGTTAATGTCTTCTGCAACGAGAGACTGCTGCTCCACGGCGGCCGCCATCTGGGTTGATTGGTCGGCAATGTCTGCCACCGCTCTCGCGACGCCTTGTAACATAACACCGCTTTCTGTTACCTGCTCTAAGCCCAACTTTGCATTCTCTGCCCCTTGATTAGCTACCTCTACCGCACTGTCGGCGCTGTGGGTCAGCTCCTTAATAATACGGTGAATATCTTGAGTGGACGCTTGCGTATGTTGAGCTAAGTTTCTTACTTCTTCTGCTA
>JAAYRH010000136.1 GCA_012518835.1 Aeromonadales bacterium
CACTACCAAGTGGGTTTTTTAGCAGTACGTGGCGAAAGTCAGGCCCGTAGTACTTGGGAGCCGACCTTAATGGCGCTAAATGAGGCGATCCCCCATCATCAGTTTAGTGGACGCTATTTAACACAAACTGAGTTAGATAAAGCGCTCAATAATGATGAGCTGGACTTCTTAGTTACCAACCCTGCGCACTTTATGCTGAGCCGAGGCCAACTGCTCAGCTGGTTGGCCTCTTATTTAGACCCTCGTTACGGACAGGCCCGTGCCAGTGTGGCGGGTACGCTATTGGTTAGGGCCGATAGTAAAATAGTTGAACCCGAGCAATTGCGCAGCCAATTAGTGGGGGCAGTACAAGATGAAGCCTTTGGCGGCTATTTATTAGTGGCAGAGCAGTTGCGCCGCCAAGGTGTATTTATGGATGATATTAAGCTGCATTTTAGTGGTTACCCCATTGATGCGCTGATGTACTTATTACGAGATGGTGCGGTAAGTGCGGCTATGGTACCCAGTTGTCTATTAGAAGATATGTCCGCAGAAGGCTTGATTAATCCGGCAGACTTTCGTGCCCTAATGCAAGAAGAAGACAGCCATTGCGCGCGCTCTACCCCCTTATATCCGGGCTGGAGCTTTGCTAGTGTAGGTAATCCAGATGAGCCCATATTAAGAGCGGTCACTCAGGCGCTATTGAGCTTAGAGGTGGAGGGTGCACCACAATGGGGGGCGCCAATCCGCTTAGACGAAGTGGCGCAGCTATTAATGGCCTGGCAATTAGGTCCTGAGCCTGAGTCCGTGGCGCATGTCACCTTGTTACAGCAATTTATTAAACAACACTGGCCTTGGTTGGGGGGCTTTTTACTATTAGTGGTGGCGTTGTTGCTGCATCACTCTTGGGTGCGCGCCTTGTTACACAGGCGCACTAAAGAATGCGCGACCTTGCATCATCAGGTGAATCAAAAAGAGCAGGCATTGGCTCAAGCTCGACAACGAATGCTGATGGGGGAAATGGCCACGGGCTTAGCTCATGAATTAAATCAACCCTTATCGGCCATTCAGGCTTACGCGCAAGCGGGGGAGCTATTAAGCGATCCACAACAGCAAAATGCCGCTTTTCAACATATTGTGACTGAAACTGAACGTGGCGCGGCTATTATTCGTCGGTTTCGCCAATGGGCCACTCAGCCTTTGCCGAGTGCTGAAGCCTTTGAGTTAGCCGAGTTAGGTGAAGAGCTCGTGGCCCGTATGTTGCCTCGGGCGCAAGAAGTGGGCGTGCGTTTAATAACCGACTTAGCGCCGGGCTCCTTGTTGTCGGTGCGACCAGCCGTAGAGCAAATATTAAATAACCTCTTAGGTAATGCGCTAGATGCTCATGAGCGATTACGCGAGCAGACAGCCTTATCTCAGAGGCGAATATTATTACAGGTGATGCCAACCGACACTGGGTGGCAGGTGATGATTGAAGACAATGCCGGAGGTGTCGATCCGGCGATTATTACTACCTTGCAGCAGGATCTGCCCGCCAGCCATTACCATGGCATGGGGATTGGGTTATTAGTTAGTCATCGCTTAGTGTTACGTTTGCGCGGTAAACTCAGCCTGTATAATACCGAGCAAGGTACCCAGGCAATAGTATTTTTTCCTAAGGAGTAAGAGTGCAACTGTATGTGGTAGATGATGATCACCAAGTGGTGGCCGCTAACTGTTTTTTATTAAATGCCATGGGCCATGACACCCGTAGCTGGACTTCTCCAGAGCAATTTTTAGCCGAGGTAGATCCGATGCAGCCAGCTATTTTACTGCTGGATTTGGCGATGCCAGAGCTGGATGGTTTAGCAGTACAACAGACCCTGCTAGCTCGTGATGCGACTATCGCCGTGATACTCCTCACCGGGCATGGTGATGTGGCACAAGCGGTGAGTGCCATGAAGCAAGGAGCGGTGGACTTTTTAGAAAAACCCGTTGATGCCAAACGTCTTGCCAGTGCCTTAGCGCAAGCCAAGCTCAAAGTGGAGCAGCTAGTGGCCCAAGCGCAAGTGCGCCAGTTATTTGAGCAATTATCGGCGCGTGAGCGAGAGGTGGTGAGTTTGGTGGCCGCCGGTCACACCAATAAAGTGATTGCTGAGCATTTGTGTGTGGCGGTACGCACGGTAGAAGTGCATCGTGCGTCGGCCATGAGCAAGTTACAGGTGGGTAATATGGCAGAGTTACTTAATTACTGGCAGCAGTACCAACAATAATATTATCAGCTATCAGCTATCAGCTATCAGCTATCAGCTATCAGCTATCAGGGGTAGTTAATTCGCCGCGTAGGTTTTTTACCATGAGTTCGCGTATTCGAGCGGGCGTGAGTTGTTTACTGAGTAAATAGTGCAACTTGGTTAGCGCGGCTTCTAAGGTCATATCAAAGCCTGAGATCACCCCCGCTTTAGCCAAGGCATGCCCTGGAGCATAAGTTTCCATATCCACACTACCTTGTTGGCATTGGGTAAGGTTGACGATCACCATGCCGCGCGCCGACAGTGTCGTCAGTAAGTTAAGCAGCGCCTCACTTTGGGGCGCATTGCCCACCCCGTAAGACAGTAACAACGCGGCCTTTACTGGAGGCTGCAAACTATGAGCAATGAGTTGTGTGCTGATGCCAGGGTACATAGTCACAACGGCAATCGGTTGGCGCTCCATGGTGCTGACCGTTAAGCGATGATGACTGGGCTCGCCCAATTGGCCGGCATCTAAGCTGATATGAATACCGGCTTTAAGTAACGGTGGAAAGTTAGGGGAGTCGAAGGCATGAAAACCATCGGCATGCACCTTGCTGGCTCGGTTACCTCGATATAAACGGTTATTAAAAAATAGTCCCACTTCATTAATGGGGTAGTGGGCCGCAATATAAAGCGCGTTTAATAAATTAGTTTTACCGTCGGAGCGCAACTCGGCAAGAGGAATTTGCGAGCCGGTGATCAATACCGGTTTGTTTAAGCCCTCTAACATAAACGACAGAGCAGCTGCGGTGAAGGCCATGGTATCGGTGCCATGTAATACCACAAAACCATCATAATCGGCATAACGGCGTTTGATATCGTCAGCCATTCGTTGCCAATGCTCAGGGTTCATGTTAGCAGAGTCAATTAACGGCTGGTACTCACAAAAATCATAGCTGGGCATAGCGGGATCACTAAACTCTGGCATGTTAGCCAGCCGTTGCCCCATAAAGCCTGCCAAGGGCACATAGCCCTCGGCGGTTTTTTGCATTCCTATGGTGCCACCGGTATAGGCGATATAAATCTTTTTACGGGTCAATTCGCCTCCTACCTCTGGTGGTTAAAACGCCTGACAAGGCACACACAGTACATACTGACCGCGAGCATCATCAAACTGTTGTAAGGCAGACAACTCGCTGTGTAGTTGCTCACCGGCAGGGCGCAAGGCCGCAGGTAAGGCCGCTAACATCCAGTCACTTAACACTTGGCTATCACCTAGTAATTGACTTATTAATCTTTCTTTAGCTGACACCGGCAATTGCACACGCTTCACTTTAAACTCGCCCACATTGGCAAGATTAGCAGCGCCGGCCAATGCATCTTCTAGCGAGCCGAGCTCGTCTACTAACCCTAACTTTTTCGCATCGATACCGGTCCACACATGACCTTGAGCGGCGGCTTCTACTTGAGCGGTATCTAAGTGGCGACCTTTAGCCACGATGTCGACGAAGCGATCATAAACGTGCTCTACGCCCAGTTGTATCACTTGCTTGGTAGACTCGGGTAAACCGGTAGTTAACCCCGCACCTACAAACGGAGTCGTGCCCACCCCATCGGTGTTTAGGCCAAGCTTATTAAAGGCTTCTTCAAAAGTTAAAAATAAACCAAATACCCCAATGGAGCCGGTAAGGGTGGTGGGGGCGGCATAAATCTTATCGGCGTCAGCGGCTATCCAATAGCCACCCGAGGCGGCGGTGCTGCCCATCGAAACCACCAACGGCTTACCGCTTTCTTTAAAGCGCAGCAGACTATTGCGAATTTGCTCAGCAGCAAAAGCACTGCCTCCGGGACTGTCGACCCGTAGTACCAACGCCTGTATGTCAGTATCGCGACGCGCTTGCTCAATTAACTTACTTAAATGTTCATCGTTGATGGTATTGGGCGTGCGCTGACCACTCATAATGGCACCACTAGCACTAATGAGGCCAACTGCTGGCGCATCGCTGTGGTGGGGCTGTTCATGACTCAGGTAAGCGGGAACTTCTACGCTCATATAGTGTTGTTCTTGGTTATTCCAGCCAACATGCTCGGCGATAGTAGATTGCATTTCTTCACGCGTCGCTAAGCGGTCGACTAATCCTTGCTGCAAAGCGTATTGAGCTGGATTGCCTTTAGCCGCCGTTAGGCGACTTAACAGCTGCTCGGCGCTGGGACTAATGTGATCTTGTGGGATATTTCTTAGCTTGGCGACATTGCGCTGATAATGTGCCCATAGCTGATCTAGCCAGCGACGGGTGTCTTCTTTACTGTCTGCCGACATATCGTCGCGTAAATAAGGCTCAACAAACGACTTATAGGTGCCTACGCGAAACACGTGGGGGGTGATATCAAATTTATCAAAGGCATTTTTATAGTAGAGGCGATACACCCCTAAACCTTGAATGGTCACGCTGCCGGCAGAGTTAAGCAGCACTTCATCGGCGTGAGCTGCTAGGTAATATTGGCCTTGGGTATAGTTATCTCCCATCGCGTAAATTGGTTTGCCGGAGGTTTTAAAGTCCGCTAGCGCTTGCCCCACCTCATCAAGCTTAGTGAGGCTAGTTTCACTCATCTCTTGCAGATTTAAGACCACGGCATTAATGCGCTCATCGTGGCGGGCACGCTCTAAAGCGGTTTTTATTTGCTGTAGCGTCAGGGGCGGCGGCGTATCATCACCGGATAACCAGCGCTCGGCAAAGCGTCGCGGACTAATGGTGCTTTCTGTTTCTAAAATAGGACCGGTGAGCGTTAGAGTAAGAGCGGCACTGTTTGGCATGATCGGGCCATCGTCTTTGCTGCTAAACAGCATAATCGCCATCACCAGCACCAATAAGAACAATAGATTGATAATTAACAGTCGAACAGTATTTAACACTCGGCCTAAGGTACGAAATACCCATTTAATGGCAGCCCACATAAACAACGCCTTAACTTATTAAATTATTAATTAGCCCATTATGACCATAGCGCTAGCACAATGCCATCACCGAAGGTGCGCTTAACAGCGAGTGGGCGCTCGGTTTCTTTACTCCTTTATGCTTATGCAAGGGGCTGTTATGATAATTTATCTTATTATCATATTGAATTACCATCTATTGGTTATTAAGGGATCTTGTTAATGGATGCATTGGAATTACTCCTCAACCGTCACTCTAATCCACGTTTAGTAGAGCCTGCACCAACGGGGGAGCAGTTAGAAACGCTATTTAAAGCCGGCTTGCGCGCCCCGGATCACGGTGCCTTAATGCCGTGGGAGTTTATTGTGTTTAGTGGTGAGCAGCGCCACCGCCTAGGCGATATTATGGCCGATGCCGCCAGAGCTAAAGGGGAAGAGGCTGAAGCGATAGAAAAAGCACGCCAAGCCCCGCTGCGTGCACCGCTTATTATTACGGTGGTAGCTAAAGTAAAAGAGCACGATAAAATTCCGCGCCTTGAACAAGAGTTGTCCGCCGGTTGTGCAGTTATGGGGATGCAAATGGCCGCATTAGCTCAGGGCTTTAATGGTATTTGGCGTACCGGTTGGTTTGCCTTCGACCGGGGAGTGCATCAAGCGCTGGGCCTAAATGAAGCAGATCAAATTGTTGGTTTCTTGTATTTAGGGACCGCTCAAACCGAAGTGCGTAAGCTGCCAGAGCGAGATATTAGCCAGTTTGTGCGCTATTTTGGAGAGTAATCGCTAGCATAATAAGCGGCATTTATAGGTCGTTCGTTACGAGTAACGAACGACCTAGCTTTATACAGGAAGGTGGCGATTAATGCGGCGATCCCATTGTATAAAGGCCCAAGCACCTAAGGTGCCAAACATCACCCCTAATAAGCTGCTGGCTAAAATATCTGCGGGCCAATGCAGCCCCAGTAAAAGCCGAGAATAACACACCGCCACCGCCCAAAAAGCCAATCCACCCACCAGCCAAGGGGAGCGGCCACGGTATAAAAACAGCAAGCAGTAAAAGCCCGCGACCGTCATCGCCGCAATCGAATGGCCAGAAGGAAAAGAGTAATTAACTTCGTCTTGCCAGTGCAGCTTTAGCCATGCCGGCACTTCTTCCTCTGACATATCGCTTAAGCCCTCTTCGATTAAGAGCTCGCGGATCAGCGGTAACTGAGCATAAAAATTTTCACTACTCGACAAGTGGCCTTCTTCAGCTAACCACAACACATAAGGTCGGGGCTCTTTAAAGTATTCTTTGGCTACCGTCTTGGTAATAAAAGCACTGCCCAAGGCACCCATTAAGCAAAAAAAGAATACCATGAGCTGAGTCGGGTGTTTATGCCACCGATATAGCACCGTTAAACTTAAGGTACATAACGTAATGGCAATGCCTATTTTGTCAATAGACAGGGTTAGGCCATAAGCTATCAAAGCAGGGAATTCGTCTAAATCGAGCAGTGGAAACCAGCGCCACTGCCACTGATAGCCAAGACTGGCGATAGAGACGGGCAACACCAGTATCACTAAAATAGTAAAGAGATAACGTAATGTCATAACAAGAAAGCCTAAATTGGAAGGCGCGTATTTTAACAAAACTAGAGAGTAAATGGCAGCTGAAGTGGGGATTAACAAAAGCTATAGTGTCGGTTTACTTAAGGAGATAAAAATGAAGGTGCTAGCAGATGAAAATATGCCGTTAGTACAAAAGTTATTTGGCGATTGGACGCAGGTAACCACTAGTGCCGGACGCCATATTCGTGCTGAGCAATTAGCAGAGACTGACGTGTTGCTCGTACGCTCTATTACGCAAGTTAACGATGCTCTGTTAAGTAAAGCCCAGCAATTGCGCTTTGTGGGCACCGCCACTATTGGCTGTGATCATATTGACACCGAGCTGCTAGCCAAGAAAGGCATTGCCTTTGCTAGCGCGCCTGGATGCAATAAAGTTGCTGTGGGCGACTATGTATTGGCTGCATTATTAGACGTCGCCGAGCATAAACAATGGGCGCTTAAAGACAAAACTTTAGCAGTAGTGGGCGTGGGTAACACAGGAACAGAAGTGGCTAAACGAGCCCGCGCCTTAGGAATGAAGGTGTTATTATGCGACCCACCAAAAGCGGCTCGTGAGCCAAATGCTACGACAGATTATGTCGACTATAGCGAGGCGTTGACTGCGGACCTAGTAAGTTTTCATGTGCCTTTAACCCAAGAGGGCGAGCATAGTACCTGGCACTTGTTAAACGAAACGGTTATTGCGCGCTTAAGCGCAGAGCAGGTATTGATTAATGCGTGTCGCGGTGAGGTATGGGATAATCAAGCTTTGCTGGCTCGGCAAACATCCGCTACGCCTTTAACCTTGGTAATGGATGTGTGGGAGCATGAGCCCCATGTGCTAGCTGAGCTGGTGCCTTATGTTTTTATTGCTACGCCGCATATTGCCGGATACAGCCTAGAAGGGAAGGCGCGAGGTACTTGGGCTTTATATGAAGCTTTATGTGCCCACTTACAGCAGCCTACGCAATATGAGTTTGCTGCCCTATTGCCGCCACCGGCCATTAAAGCCGTGCAAATAGAAGGCGAGCTGGATCAAGCCTTAGTAAGACGGCTGGTGCGGTTAGTGTATGATATTCGACAAGATGATCACGACTTTCGTGCAGCATTGGGGCAAACTGAGTTTTTTGATCGATTGCGTAAAACCTATTTTCAACGGCGAGAGTTGGGCTCATTACACTTAATAGGTGCAAACGACACTGCGTCTGGTTTAGGTTTTGCTCCGTGAGCCCCATAACCATGGGAAACGCCAAAGCTAAGCGCGATGGGATATTGTTTAATTAACCCGTTTATGTTTGATACTGTCAGGCCATGACGCGCCTCGTTTGTCGACACCTTCGGCTTCGAGTCAGGAAAAGGATATAAAAAACTTAATGAAACGACTCAAACTTTACCTGGGAATGGGCTTAGCTTCTTGGCTTGCCTGCGCTGCGTCGGTATCGGCGCAAGAGGGATTTTATATTGAGCTTCGAGGGCCTGAGGGCAGTGAGTCGTCGAGCGCGCCAGCGCCCAACGCAGCTCCCTCAATCACTCCTCAAACGCCGGCAGCACAAAGTTATGGCCCTATACGTAGCACAGATACCTTGTGGGGAATTGCAGAAAAATACACTCAAGCACCCACTACAGTGCAGCAAACCATGGTGGCTTTATACTATTTAAACCCCCGTTCTTTTGTGCGGGGTAATATTAATAACTTACAACGTGGAGCGAGTTTACGGCTCCCCACGGTGACGCAAGCCCGACAACGTTCGGCGCGAGAGGCTGAGCTTGAGTTTGGTCGTTTAACCAAGCAAGGTAATCGCCGGCCTACGCGTAGTGCAGCCAGCACGCCTGCTGCGCAGCCAGCTAAAAAAGCCCCTGTTAAGGTCGAGCCTAAAACCGTGGCTGCCAATAAAAATACCGATGCTAGCGCTAATAATACGTCGGGTCCGGCAGCCGCGTTACCGCCCGTGAGTCCGCCCCCCAAAAATACCACTCCCTCTGGTTTAAGTGAGCCTAAAGCGGCGGTTGAGCCTCAAGTGACTGAGCCAGGAGCGAGCAGCACTCCCGAGCAGTCTGAAGAAACGTCGCTAACGCGCTTACAATTACAACTAATGGACGAGCTGCGCGAGCAAGTCGCTATGTCCAATGAGCAATTGGTGGCACTAGCCGATAATAACTTAGCGCTTCGCCAACGCTTAACTCACTTAAGTGCCCAAGTAGAAGCGTTGCAAGAAGCCAATACCCAAAGCAGCCAAGAAGCTGCGGCACCAGAAAAAGCTTCTCAAGATAACTGGTTACAACAACTGATCAGCAACCCATTAAATTTAGCGATACTCTTACTGTTACCTGCTTTGATCTTGCTGGCGCTATTTACCTTATGGTGGCGTAGTCGAGATCGTCAAGATATTGCAGAGCAAGAGTGGACAGAAGAAGTTGCTTTAGTGGGAGATACTAATGACGACTTTGACGATCTTTTTTCAGTTAAACCCGACCCCGCCAGCGCGGATGCATTTGCTGCTGAAGAAACCAGTGACATAGCAAACCAAGAGCTCGAGCAAGATATTGATGAAGACGCTTTTGCTCGTTTTCTTGAAGAACAACAAGAGTTAGAAGAGCTAGCCACTCGCCCTGAGACAGAGGAACAGGAGCCGCAACGCCCCGCACCTGAAGCCAGCTTTGATGATGCTATGCAAGCGGCTTTGGAAGACACTCCCACCGCAGAACCTGGGGTAGAGGAAGAAGCGCGGTTTGAAGATACAGCGTTTGATGATGCGACCTTGGCTGAGCCACCCGAGACAGCTGAAACGGCCAAAGCGCCCGCAGAGCGCCCGCTTTCAGCCACAGAAGACGCCTTGAGCAACGAAGATATTGACGCTTTATTTGGCAACGATGGCCCGTTAGCAGACAATGATGCTGAACCTTATATCTCAGTAGATCAGCTCATGGCAGAAGCCGACCAAGGGCAGGGCCCCGATCCTGAACGTCAACCTAATATGGATGTTGGGCTGGACGAGTATGCTGATGTCTTAGGTAACAGTGAAGGAGAGAGCATAGACATTGATGTCGATGAAGGTGGGATCGGAGCGCAGCTTGATTTAGCGCGTGCTTATATTGAAATAGATGATATTGACAGTGCTCGTGATTTGTTAAATGAAGCCCTTAAACGAGGTAACCCCGAACAACAACAGGCGGCACAGAAGCTATTACAGCGGCTAGGCTAGTCGGTCTTTCATCCACCAGGCCTCAATATTGAGGCCACTTCTTCATTTTCGCTCACTAATGAGTATAATTGCCGTCTTTTTTACCCTTTGGATCTGAATATGCGCATTGCCCTTGGCATCGAGTATGACGGTAGCCGCTACTTTGGTTGGCAACGACAACGGGAAGTCCCGACGGTACAGGCTGAAGTAGAACGCGCCTTATCTAAAATCGCCGATCATCCGATTAGTGTGCAATGCGCTGGGCGTACTGACGCGGGCGTACATGCTTGTAGCCAGATAGTGCACTTTGATACTGAGGCCGATCGCCAATCAGTCGCGTGGACCTTAGGTATGAACGCTAATTTACCGCCTGATATTGCAGTGCGCTGGGTCAAACCCATGGCCGATGATTTTCACGCCCGCTTTAGTGCTACGGCGCGACGTTATCGCTATATAATTTTTAATCATAATATGCGCCCCGCCATCCATGGTAGTGGAGTAAGTCATTACGTTGGCGATATTGACGTAGAAAAAATGCATGCGGCGGGGCAGTGTTTATTAGGTGAACATGACTTTACCTCGTTTCGCGCGGTGCAGTGTCAGTCTCATACGCCCAATCGGCGTATTATTAGTTTAAGTGTGCAGCGCTATGGCGCTTATGTGGTGTTAGACATTAAGGCCAACGCCTTTTTACATCACATGGTGCGCAATATTACCGGCACCTTACTTAAAGTGGGCTTAGGCGAGGGCGACGCTGCTTGGGTTGCTGCGGTGTTGGCTGGGCGCGATCGCAACTTAGCAGGGCCCACGGCAAAGGCCGGTGGCTTATATTTAGTATCGGTAGATTATCCAGAGCAATGGGGAGTACCTATTGCTCCGTCGGGCCCCTTGTGGCTGCCCGATCAGATACGCTAATGACGAGCACTGGCGTGGGGCTTTAATTATTTATCAACCTAGATCACAATCTATGGTCTAATACCTCATATCTGCATGATTAAGATGCAATTACAATGCAATAACGCTAAGGATTTCTATGAGTTGGCTTGAGAAAATTCTTCCTAAGAATAAAAACATTGGTGTACGCCGTCATAACATTCCTGAAGGGGTGTGGAACAAGTGCAGCAACTGTGAGCAAGTACTGTACCACGCGGAATTAGAGCGCAATTTATGGGTGTGTCCTAAGTGTGATCACCACATGCGAGTTAATGCTCGCCAGCGTTTAGACAAGTTTCTTGATCAAGACCACCGTGTTGAACTGGGAGCCGATCTGGAGCCGCAAGATGTGTTAAAGTTTCGCGACTCTAAAAAGTACCGCGATCGCTTAAATGCCGCGCAAAAAGCCAGTAATGAAAATGAAGCTATGGTAGTGATGACCGGTACTTTAAAAGGACTACCTGTCGCCGCCTGTGCCTTTGAGTTTTCGTTTATGGGCGGCTCTATGGCCTCGGTGGTCGGTGCACGTTTTGTACAAGCAGTAAATGCCTGTTTAGAAGAAAACCGTGCTCTAGTGTGCTTTTCTGCCTCAGGCGGTGCGCGCATGCAAGAAGCCTTATTTTCGTTGATGCAAATGGCAAAAACGAGTGCCGCTCTTAATCGCTTATCTGAGGCTGGCTTGCCATTTATCTCGGTGCTTACTGATCCCACTATGGGCGGCGTATCGGCCAGTTTAGCCATGTTAGGCGACATTAACGTCGGCGAGCCTAAAGCACTCATTGGTTTTGCAGGCCCGCGGGTGATTGAGCAAACCGTACGTGAGAAACTTCCTGAAGGTTTTCAGCGTAGTGAGTTCTTACTCGAGCACGGTGCTATCGATATGATTATCGACCGTCGCGAAATGCGCGATAAAGTAGCGGGGTTGATTGGTAAATTAATGAACCAACAGCCTATAGAAGATAATGCAAACGCTACTCCTACCGAGCCTCAGCCTGAGCCGTTAGAAGAGTAATGTCCACTCCGGTAAAGGCGCGCTCACTCAACGACTGGTTAGTGCTGCTAGAAGGGCTCAATATGGCGCATATTGAGCTAGGTCTTACTCGGATGCAGACGGTAGCAGAGCGGCTTAATCTATTAAGTCTGCCCAGCTACGTGATTACCGTGGGGGGCACCAATGGGAAAGGCACTACTTGTGCCTTACTTGAAGCCATGCTTAGCGCAGGGGGGGTGAGCGTTGGTGTTTATTCATCACCCCACTTAGTTGATTACCGAGAGCGGGTACGCATTAAGGGTCATAGCCCAGCTGCTGCCCATTTTTGTGCTGCTTTTGCTGAGGTAGAAGCTGCGCGAGGTGATATTGCACTCACTTACTTTGAGTTTACCACCTTAGCGGCGCTGTGGCTGTTTCGCGATGCCGCACCCGAGGTGGTGTTATTGGAAGTAGGGTTAGGCGGGCGCTTAGATGCCACTAATGTGGTGGCATCGGATCAAAGCGTGATCACCACCATTGCGTTAGACCATACCGACTGGCTTGGCGATAACCGTGAGAGTGTCGGCTTTGAAAAAGCTGGAATATTTCGCGCCGCTAACGCCGCTGTGTGTGGCGATGCTAAGCCTCCGGCTTCGTTGTTAGCTTATGCCGAGCAGCTAGCCACGCCGTTGTATTGCACGGGGCGTGATTATCAGTGGCAAGTACAGGGCGACGCTTGGTCTTTTAGGGGGCTGGGTTTAGACCTTGAGCAGCTACCGCTCCCCAGTTTACCGGTAATGAACGCCGCTACTGCCTTGGCTACGTTAGCGTTGTCGCCTTTTACGTTAAGTAAAGAAGCTATCCTGACAGGGCTAAGCCAAGCGCAGCTAAATGGCCGGCTACAGCAGTTAAGCCCTAACTTGTGGATTGATGTGGCCCACAATGCAGAGTCGGCGACCTATTTGGCTACGCAGTTAAGCAAGCTGAAAGGGGAGCGGCGCTGTATTGCGGTGGTGGGCATGTTAAAAGACAAAGACATTGCTGCCAGTTTAGCGCCGCTACAGCCGTTAGTAGATACATGGTACTTAGCGAGCCTTGCTGGCCCCCGAGGCGCCAGTGCGAGTGAGCTAGCTGGGTATCAAGCGGGCGGTGAGTTTGATTCGGTGATAGCAGCATTAACGGCGGCGCAACATCACGCTGATGAGCACGATATGATCATTGTCTTTGGCTCATTTTTTACTGTTGCTGATGTCTTGGCTCACTTTCAACGACTTTAACTAGGGAGGACGCGGTGGCGACACCTTTTCAACAGCGATTAGTAGGAACCGTTATTTTAGTGGCATTAGGCGTGATTTTTTTGCCTGATTTGCTCAGCGGAAAAAAGCCCAGCGAGCCTGATGAAGCGGTGAGTATACCGCTGCGTCCTGAACTAGAGCCTGCACAGCCAGCGGTTAAGTTGCCAAAAGAGCAGCCGATCGCTAACAAGGCGCCTGAAGTATGGACCGTTGAGCAAACCCAAGAGGCTGCCCCCGTGGTACCAGAGGCTGCACCGCCTGAGCCAGTAGCGCCTCAACCCGAGCCTGCGCCAAAAGCACCCGTGAAGCCAGCACCGGCACCTCCGGCTGAAACCAAGCCAGCACCGGCCCCAAAGCCTGCTGAGCCCGCGGCCAATGCCGATCACGTCGTGCAGTTGGGTGCGTTTCGCAATGCTGATAATGTGAATGCCTTGGTGAAGAAGCTAAAAAACGCTGGTTATCGCGCCTACACCACACCTGCGACCCCTATACAGGGTGAAATAAACCGAGTGTGGGTAGGGCCTGACAGCAAAGCACGCTTACAGCAACAGTTACCTGCGCTTGAGCGCTTAACCAGCCTTAAAGGCAGTGTTAAGCCCAAGTAATCAGGCTGCAATAATACGATGAGCGCCAAATACAACGTAAATCCTTATCAGGTATGTGAGTTGGGTCTGGCGCTTTTTTATGATCTTTCCCAGATACTGCTTTCTTATACCCATCTAGAAAATTAACTGTTCAAGAACTTCTGCCACGGAATCCACTGAAGAACACGGAAATATAGTGATCAAATCTGCACGTGATCCTGGGTAGTAAATGCCAACTACCCCTAGTTTGAATAGGGCGAGCACACCTTTACTCACTGGCCGCCCATGAACTTGGTTTGTAGGTTTCGTGGGGCAAAAAGTCGCTTTAGCTCTCGATACAGTTAGGGATCTGTTGCGTAATACAGTGAATATTGCCACCGGCAAGCAGTATTTCTCGGCTGGGAATACCTACCACCTCAAGTTCAGGAAAGATTTCTTCTAAAATCAGCTGAACCTGTTGATCGGTGTTTACATCCAACAAGGGAAACACTAACCGCTGATTGGTAATTAAAAAATTGATATAAGAGGCAGCTAAACGATCGCCTGCTTTACGGGCCACGCCTAAGCCTGCTTTTACACCGGCGGCCTCTTGTTTAGTAATAAATAAAGGCTCGGGCGCAGGCAGCTTCCATACTTTTAGCGCGCGGCCTTTAGCATCTCGTGCCTGACTTAACACCTTAAAGGCTGCTTGGGAGCGAGCATATTGCGGATCTTGTTTATTATCCGTCCAATGTAATATTACCTCGCCGGGGCGAGCAAAGCAGGCCATATTATCAATATGACCGTCGGTATTATCTAAGTACACGCCGTAAGGTAGCCAAATAATATGGCTTACGCCTAAATACTCCCGTAATTGTTGCTCAATATCGGCTTGGGTATAGTCAGGATTACGGTTAGGGTTTAATAAACACTCGGCGGTGGTGAGCAAGGTACCTTCACCATCGACGTGGATCGCACCGCCTTCTAATACCAGTGGTGCTTTATAAACCGGCGCCGGCAGAGTGTGTAAAATGGCACTGGCCATGGCTTGATCTTTTTCCCAAGCGTAATGCCAACCTTCTTCGTATCCGCCCCACGCATTAAAAATCCAGCTAATACCCGCTCGCTCTCCTTGTGGGTTAATTACCAGTGTGGGCCCGGTATCTCGTACCCAAGCATCATCACTGTCAATGGCCACTAAGATCACCTCAGCGGGCATAATACGCCGAGCATTCGCCATTTCTGACTCTGGCACCGCCATATATACTGGTGTGACTACCGCAATCGCGGCGGCCACGGCAGCAAAGGTGGCTTGTGCCGGTTTTGCTTGCTCGCGCCAATAGTCGTGACGATGTGGCCATATCATCCACACTGCTTGTTGAGGAGCCCATTCGGCGGGCATATAAAAACCATTAAGCGCTTGCATTGAGTATCCTTAGCAAAGCGTCAGTGCGCGGTTTGTAATGAACCGCGCACGATCCGTCACCAAATAATATGCCACTGTTAGAGCACCATAGCGGCAATCCAGCCAAAGATAATCAGCGGAATATTATAGTGAATAAAAGTAGGCACAACAGAGTCCCAAATATGGTCGTGCTGACCATCGGCGTTTAAACCTGAAGTAGGGCCTAGGGTAGAGTCAGAAGCAGGTGAACCAGCATCGCCCAGCGCGCCAGCGGTACCTATGATGGCGAGAGTAGCGAGCGGCGAAAAGCCCATCGCAATACACATAGGGGCATAAATAGGTGCGATAATAGGAATCGTCGAAAACGACGAACCAATTCCCATAGTAATTAATAAGCCCACGATCAGCATCGTTAAGGCCGCTAGGGCTTTGTTATCGCCCATGGTTAATGACACGGCTTCTACTAAACTACCAATACCGTCGGTGGCCTTGATAACTGCAGCAAAACCCGCTGCCGCAATCATAATAAAACCAATTAACGACATCATTTTTACCCCTTGGGTAAAAGCGTCTTGGCTTTCTTTAAATTTCACCACACCGCCGAGGGTAAAAATCATAAAACCCACCATAGCGCCTAAAATAATAGAGTCGCTATACAGTTGCAGGCTCAGCGCGCTTAAAATGGCCAGTGCCGCAATCCCTAAATGAGCAAAATTAATCTGAATATGTTCAGGCTCTACCGAGACAATTTTACTTTCATCATAGATACGGGGTTTGCGATAACTAAAGAACACCGCCACCAATAACCCAAGAAACATTCCGCCTACCGGCAGCGCCATGGCCATTGGCAACATCGACTTAGTAGCAGCTACACCATTTTCTACCATGTTAGCGAGCAACACGGTATTTAGAAAAATACCGCCAAAGCCAATGGGTAGCGTCATATAGGTAGCGGTTAAACCAAAGGTCAGTACACAAGCCACGGCTCGACGGTCGAGCTTTAATTTGGCCATCACATGCAACAGCGGGGGGATCAAGATAGGAATAAAGGCAATATGGATCGGGATCAAGTTTTGTGAAGAAATTGCCACTAGCAGCAGGGCGACCAATAACATACTCTTGATCCATATTATGCGCCCAGGACTGGCATCAGCCCCAAGGGCTTTAATGATCTTAAATGCCAGTAAGTCAGTAATGCCCGAGCGAGAAATAGCCACGGCAAATGCCCCTAGCATGGCATAACTCAGCGCAATAGTGGCGCCGCCGCCTAAGCCATTAGCAAAAATATTGGCACTTTCAGTTAATGATAAGCCCGCTATCATACCGCCGACGATGGCGCTAAGAGTCAGGGAGATCACCACGTTGATCCGCAGTAAGCTAAGCAGTAGCATCAGGCACACTGCGATGACCACAGGGTTCATAATTATCCTTACAGATGGGTTGATAAGTAAAAGAAGGGGCTAGTTTGCAAATTAATGCTAGAAAGTCGAGCTTTTTCGCTAATTAAATCATGCTGGTTGGCTAAAAAACCATCGCTTGAGCTATTCTCCTTGGCCCAGCCCCTTGGGTTTACCGTTAGGCGCCCATATACTAAGTAAGGAAGACGAGGTTTGTGAACAAACCAATTAGTATCATCATCAAGGAGATAGACATGGGCGTATTAGTAGGCCGTCAGGCCCCTGACTTTACCGCTGCAGCTGTACTGGGTAATGGCGAAATTGTTGATAACTTCAACTTTAAAGAATTTACTAAGGGCAAAGCAGCTGTGCTGTTTTTCTATCCCTTAGACTTTACCTTTGTATGTCCTTCAGAGCTGATCGCCTTTGACGATCGCTTTGCGGCTTTCCAAGAGCGCGGCGTAGAAGTTATTGGCGTGTCCATCGACTCACAGTTCAGCCACAATGCATGGCGTAACACCAGCGTTGATAACGGTGGTATTGGCCAAGTTAAATACCCATTAGTTGCCGACATCAAGCATGAAATTTGTAAAGCTTACGACGTAGAGCATCCAGAAGATGGTGTGGCTTTCCGTGGCTCTTTCCTAATTGATGCCAACGGTGTAGTACGCCACCAGGTGGTAAACGATCTGCCACTGGGTCGTAACATCGACGTAATGCTGCGTATGGTTGACGCGCTGCAGTTCCACGAAGAGCACGGCGAAGTATGTCCTGCCCAGTGGGAAAAAGGGAAAAAAGGTATGCAAGCTTCTACCGAAGGTGTTGCTAAGTACCTAAGCGAAAATGCGGGTGACTTAAAAAGCTAAGCGATTTTCGTTTTGAATAAAAAAATGCCGGCGATTGCCGGCATTTTTTATGGCCGTCGTATAATAGGCGTTAGCTAACGCTGACCGGCTCGCGCAATAAAGTAAGCAGGGCTTGAGCATGCTTACTGGCTTCTCGGCCTAAGTCGGTTAAATAACCGCCATCAACTAAGGTAATTAATCCTTTCTCATATAAGCGCTTTGCCGCGGCAATCATGGCCGGTTCGGCGTCTTGATGTACTTTAATCCCTTGTTGCGTGGTATCTAAGTCAAAGTGCTGCAGTAAATTTAGCTCGTCGAGTAACTCAGGTTGATATCGCATATCGGTACCTCAAGGTTGAAGATAACCTCACCTTAACCTGTTCTGTTCAAAGAGGGTGCGTGTTAGCTCACAGTTAGCCCCTTCTCTCTGTTAATCGCTTCCTTGCAGACCAAGACTTGCATCAGCTGTTGAGCTTAGTGAAAATAGGCGTTTGCTATTTCTCTGTGCTTATTAAAAGGAAGTAAATGCTCATGCCCGCGATTGATATTAACCAGGCTGTGTTCGCTATTAGCGACCAAGCAACCTTACGGATCCCTAAGCTAACCCTAAAAGCAGGGCAATGCTGGAGCTTTGTGGGCGCCAATGGTAGCGGCAAAACCGCTTTGGCGCGGGTGCTAGCCAATGAGCTGCCATTAGTAGAAGGTGAGGTCAGCAATAGCTTTACGGCTATTGAATGGGTAGCATTTGAGCAGTTACAAGCACTTATCGATCGGGAGCGGGCCGCCGATGATTCAGATTTTTTAGACTATGAAGATCAAGGCAGTACGGCCCGAGAAATAATCTTAGAGCAAGGGGGAGAACTTGCCCCGCTTACGGCCCTTGCGGAGCGCTTTGGTATTACCGATTTATTGGATCGGGGCTTTCGCTATCTGTCTACCGGTGAAACGCGCAAAGTCTTGCTGTGCCGTGCATTATTAAAAAATCCTGAGCTCTTAATATTAGATGAACCCTTTGACGGCTTAGACGTAGCAGCCCATGCCAGCTTAAGTGCGCTGCTTGGGGAGCTGGTAGCGAACGGGCAAACCTTAGTGTTAATTGTGAACCGCTTGGCGGAGTTACCGTCTTTTAGTGAGCACTTAGGGTTATTAACTGAGTGCGAGCTCAACCTTGTAGGCCCTAAAGCAGAAATCTTGGCCACCGCCGAGTTAAACCAGCTGCAACACCTTGCTCATCTTGAAGCGACTCAGCAACACTTACCGCCCGCCGATCCTGACGCCAAGCGCCGCTTACTCGATAATCACACGCCACGTATTATCATGCGTGATATTCGTGTGAGCTATGGCAATAAGCAAATTCTATCTGGCTTAAATTGGCAAGTCGATCCCGGCCAACATTGGCAAATAGTGGGGCCTAATGGCGCAGGAAAATCTACCTTATTGAGCTTGGTGACCGGAGATCAGCAACAGGGTTACAGTAACGACTTAACTTTATTTGGTCGCCGCCGAGGTAGCGGCGAAACTATTTGGGATATCAAACAGCATATTGGTTATGTCAGCAGCCGTATGCAGCAAGATTACCGAGTAACGACTACCCCGAAAGCAGTGATTTTATCCGGCTTTTTTGACTCTATTGGTGTGTATCAACAGCCGGGTAGCAGCCAGTTAGCCTTAGCCGAGCAATGGCTGGCGCTTTTAGGTATGAGCGAGCAGGCTAACACGCCGTTTAATCAGCTTTCTTATGGCCAGCAACGCCTGTTGTTAATCGCTCGAGCCATGGTGAAGCACCCTCCGTTATTAATTTTAGATGAGCCCTTACAAGGGTTAGACAGCTTTAACCGCCATTGGGTAAAGCGCTGGATTGATTTATTAGTAGCAGAGGGCTCAACGCAGTTGCTATTTGTGTCGCATCATCAGCAAGATGCCCCTAGTTGTATCAGTCACCGTTTTACCTTTGTACCCGCGGAAGATGGGTATCGTTATGAAGTAACCACTGGCCCCTTTGACTAAAGCGGGTAGTTAGTTAAGGCAAAAATTTAGAGCCGAGCATAAGTACGGGTGAGCTTGACCCTAGCGCGAGAGTCAGTGAATAATGGCTCACCCAGAATTATCGGGATACCATCCGATGTTAAATATGAACTTCTCTCACTCCCTCGCTATTCCTTATGACCCTTCTCGTTGGCAAAGCTCCCCCGCCTCGGGAGTGTCGCGTTATCCTCTAGAGCGCGAGCAGGCCGAGAGTGGCCATGTCACGAGTCTAGTACGTTTTGATGCTAATTCTTTTTTTCCCGAACACACGCATCCGTTAGGGGAAGAGTTTTGGGTGCTTGAGGGCACTTTTTCGGACGAAAGTGGCGATTACCCCGCTGGAGCTTACGTACGAAACCCACCGGGCAGCCAGCACCGCTCTTTTACCAAAGAGGGCTGTGTTATTTTTGTAAAACTTAATCAGTTTTCCCCTGACGATATTAAGGGGTTAACGGTACTACCCGAGCAGACGTTATGGCTGACAGCAAAGTCAGGCTATCGTCGTTTGCCATTGCATCAGCATTTAGGGGTTCACACCAGCGTGTTGCACTTTCCTGAAGGGGGGAGGTTTCTAGC
>JAAYRH010000137.1 GCA_012518835.1 Aeromonadales bacterium
AAGCAATAAGAGATAGCGGTAAGCGGTAAGTAAAGCCAAGGCAGCGAGTAAATAGGGAGCGTATTTGAGTTATACCACTGAGCAACTCTTGGTGTGGCTGGCCAGCTATCTATGGCCGCTGTGTCGTATTGCCGGCATGATGATGACCATGGTGATGTTTGGGGCCAACCTGACGCCGGTTCGGGTACGTATGCTGTTGGCGCTCGCTATTACTCTCGCCGTTGCTCCGGTACTACCCCCGATGCCTGGGGTTGAGCTCTTCTCGTTAGCGGGGTTTTTAATTACCGGCCAGCAGGTGCTGGTGGGCGCGGTCATTGGTTTTTTATCACAAATCTTAGTACAAACCTTTGTGGTGGCCGGACAGATCATTGCCATGCAAACCAGCTTAGGGTTTGCCTCTATGGTGGATCCACTTAATGGCCAGTCGGCGCCGGTAGTGGGCCAGCTGTATTTAATGCTTGGCACCTTAGTGTTTTTAGCATTAAACGGTCATTTATTAATGATTGAAGCCATCGTGATGAGTTTTACTAGCTTACCGGTGGCCATGACTGGGATTAGTGTCGCCGGCTGGCAAGAGTTGGCGAGCTTAATGAGTATGTTATTTTATGCCGCCGTGGCCATGGCCTTATCGGCCATTGTAGCCATGCTGCTAATTAACTTTACTTTTGGCGTTATGACGCGAGCGGCACCCCAGCTGAATATTTTTAGTATTGGCTTTGCGGTGAGCATGGTGTGTGGTTTGTTTATTTTGTGGTTAACGCTAGGTGGTTTTTTAGGACATTTTGAAAACCAATGGTTACGTATGCAGCAAGTGATGTGTGACACCTTGCAGCTCACCTGTGAAGGAGGCTAAGCATGGCAGAATCAGATGGCCAGGAAAAAACCGAACAGCCTACGGAACAACGACTGCAAAAAGCCCGCGAAAAAGGGCAAATTCCCCGCTCAAAAGAATTAGGCACTGCCGCCGTACTGTTAAGTGGCGCTCTCGGTTTAATGATGTTTGGTGATGCTTTAGGGCTTGCCATGACCAAAATGTTTGCTCGTAACTTTAGTTTTGAGCGTGAGCTACTCTTTGATCCTAATACCATGATGGCGGCATTAGGTAGCTCGGTGCTGGGTATTATGCTGCCACTACTGGGTTTTTATGCGGTGGTGTTAGTGGCGGCCTTGGTGGGCAATAGCTTATTAGGCGGCGTGAATTTTAGTAGCCAAGCCATGCTGCCTAAATTAAATAAAATGAGCCCAGCCAAAGGCTTTAAGCGCATGTTTGGTGTGCAATCTATGGTGGAGTTGGTGAAGTCGATAGCTAAAGTGGTATTTATTGCCACCTTAGCGGTTTCTATCTTGTGGGGCCAGTTTGATAATATTTTGCGCCTCAGTAACGAAACCCTGCCCACCGCCATGGTGGACGCGTTATCCTTACTGCTGCGCATGGGGTTATTGTTATGCATGGCGCTATTGCCGATAGTGGCCATTGATGTGCCGTTTCAGATCTGGAATCACACTCGGCAGCTAAAAATGACGTTGCAGGAAGTGAAAGACGAATATAAAAATACCGAAGGTAAGCCTGAGGTTAAAGGCCGTATTCGTCAAATGCAGCAAGAGATGGCTAACCGCCGTATGATGGCCGATGTGCCTGAAGCCGATGTGGTGATTGTTAACCCCACCCATTATTCGGTGGCGCTGCGTTATGACAAGTTTACACCTGGTGCTGCCCCTAAAGTGGTGGCGAAAGGAGTGGATGAAGTAGCGTTAAAAATTCAAGAAATTGCTCGCGAATATGAAGTGCCTATTATTTCCTCGCCGGCACTCACCCGAGCTATTTATCACTCTACTAAAATAGAGCAAGAAATTCCCGATGGCTTATTTGTGGCCGTCGCTCAAGTATTGGCTTATGTATTCCAGCTAAACAACTGGCGTAAAGGCCGAGGTCAACGACCAACGCCATTAAAAGCTGACTTGCCGATCCCCGACGAGCTTAAGCACGATTAATCCCTCGTTTCAGCAGTAATAAATAACCCACACTAGCGAGCCCGTCGTTACTGACTGTTAGTGTTGGCCCATTTATTGCATAATTTCTATTATTCTCTACTCAGCAAGCTTGTGGTAATGGCATTTAAAGAAAAACTACTACAAATGGGCCCTTGGTCTTCTTGGTTTAGCCGTGGGCTAGGCACGCCGTTATTGGTGCTGGCCGCATTAGGCATGGTGGTCTTGCCTATTCCAGCCTTGATGCTGGATGTATTGTTTTCTTTTAATATCTCCCTTGCATTAGTCATTTTACTGGTAGCGGTGTATAGCAAGCGCCCCCTCGACTTTGCGGCGTTTCCGACCATTTTGCTGGTGGCGACCTTATTACGGTTGGCGCTGAACGTCGCTTCAACCCGAGTGGTGTTATTAAAAGGCCATGAAGGCGGTAATGCCGCCGGTAACGTGATTGAAGCCTTTGGCTCGGTGGTGATTGGCGGTAACTATGCGGTGGGCTTAATTGTGTTTTTGATCTTGATGATCATTAACTTTGCCGTAGTGACCAAGGGGGCTGGGCGAATTTCTGAAGTAAGCGCTCGTTTTACTCTTGATGCGATGCCGGGCAAACAAATGGCCATTGATGCCGACTTAAATGCGGGGCTTATTAACCAAGAGGAAGCGCGCAGTCGCCGCGCCGAAGTGACTCAAGAAGCTGACTTCTATGGTTCGATGGACGGTGCTTCTAAATTTGTAAAAGGCGATGCCATCGCCGGTATTATGATTTTATTTATCAATATTATCGGCGGCTTTATTATTGGTATGGCGCAATATGGGCTGCCGTTTAGTGAAGCGGCCCGTATTTATACGCTGTTAACCATTGGTGATGGCTTAGTGGCGCAAATTCCTTCTTTGCTGTTGTCGATTGCAGCTGCCATTATCGTGACCCGCCAAAATACCACGCAAGACATGGGCGAGGCCATGTTAGGGCAGCTGTTTGATAATCCTAAGTCATTAGGTATTGCTGCGGGTATTTTAATCATCATGGGCTTAGTTCCTGGGATGCCCCATTTTGCCTTTTTGCTATTAGGTGGCTTGTCGGTGTTTGCCGCCTGGTGGACTTATAAGCGTAATGCTCGTGTTGCTCTCGAAGTACAAGAACAAGCCGCCTCTCCTGAAGCACAGCAAGCTGCCAGTGAAGTAAAAGAGCTGGGTTGGGATGATGTGAATCAAGTGGATACCATCGGTTTAGAAGTAGGCTATCGACTGATTAGCTTGGTAGATCAAGCCCAAGGCGGTGAGTTGCTTAGTCGTATTAAAGGGGTACGTAAAAAGCTTTCTCAAGAGTTAGGCTTTTTAATACCGCCGGTGCATATTCGCGATAATTTAGAGCTGGGGCCTAACGAATACCAAATTACCCTGATGGGGGTAAGCTCTGGCATGGCGGAGATTTATCCCGATCGAGAGCTTGCCATTAACCCAGGCCAAGTGTTTGGCCCGCTGCAAGGTATTGATACTCGCGATCCGGCGTTTGATTTAGAAGCCACCTGGATTACTAAAGACCAAATAGAAAATGCCCAAAGTCTGGGCTATACGGTGGTGGATGCCGCTACGGTGGTGGCCACTCATTTAAGTCAGCTGCTTACTAACCAAGCGGCGGTGTTGTTAGGACATGAAGAAGTACAAAGCCTGATCGATCAAGTAGGTCGTAGTCAGCCGAAGTTAGTCGAAGATTTAGTACCCAATACCTTGAGTTTAGGGCTGGTTACTAAAGTCTTGCAAAGCTTATTAAATGAAGGGGTGCCGATCCGTGATATGCGTACTATTTTACAGACCCTCACCGAGTATGCAGGCAAGAGCCAAGACGCGGAAGTGTTAACCGCTGCCTGTCGAATTGCCCTGCGCCGGTTTATGGTGCAAGAGATAGCGGGTACCGAAAAAGAGCTGCCGGTGATCACGCTTGCTCCTGAGTTGGAACAAATCTTGCAGAACTCATTACAAGCAGGCGGAGCCCAAGGCAGCGGCATCGAGCCGGGGCTTGCCGAGCGCATGCAGCAGTCGTTAACCCAAGCCGCCGCCAACCAAGAAATGGAAGGGCAGCCGGCAATTTTACTCACGTCGGGTATGTTGCGTACCACCTTGGCGCGATTTGTTAAACACACGATTCCTAGCTTGCGGGTGTTGTCTTATCAGGAAGTACCTGATGACCGCCAGATACGTATAGTGGCATCGGTTGGTCAGCAATAGCAGGTGGTCATTAAATGAAAATAAAACGTTTTTTTGCAAAAGATATGCGAACTGCGCTGGCGGAAGTTAAAGAAGTGCTGGGCAATGATGCGGTAATCATGTCTAACAAAAAAGTGTCGGGCGGCATTGAAATAGTGGCGGCGGTAGACGATGAAGAAACCCCAGTGCCGTCATTAACGCGCCCACTAGATGATGACAGCGTCAAGATATCGTCACAAGCCCGTCAATTTGTTACGCCTTTGAATCCGCAACAACAAGCAGAAACCTTGCAATCGTTGCTGATGCGAGGACGTGAGCAGTCCGCTTCGCCGCCTACCTTAGCTGAGCAATCAGACTGGCGAGAGCCGGCACGGGCACCGGGATTAGAGCAGCGCACCGAGCCTAGCTTAGGTAAGGCTGCACAAGCGCCTATACCGCCACCCCAGTTGCACGATAGCCGAGAGCGACGCCGTAAAGACAAGGCGAAGGATCAAGAGCTGGCCAAGATGCAGCAAGAAATTGCTAGTATTCGCCGCTTATTAGAGCATCAGGTATCGGGGCTAATGTGGCAAGAGGTAGAGCGTCACGAGCCGGTGCGGGCCATGGTGATTAAGCAATTAAATAGCTTAGGTTTTAGCGATGGCTTTGCCGATCAGTTAGCGATGCGCGTTGATGAAAAAGCGCCTGCCCATATGGCATGGCAACAAATAGAAGCGGCATTATCTCAGCAACTGCTCACCGGTGAAGATGAAATACTACGCCAAGGTGGCGCCGTTGCTTTGTTGGGGCCTACGGGGGTAGGCAAAACCACCACCATTGCCAAGCTCGCCGCGCGCTTTGCGGCGCGCTATGGTGCCGACCAAATTGCCCTGATCACCACCGACCATTATCGCATTGGCGCTCATGAGCAGCTGCAAACTTATGGTCGTATTATGGGGGTGGTGGTGAAACAAGCCCGAACTTACCAAGAGTTGGCACAGACCTTATATCAGCTTCGTCATCGACGCCTGGTGTTGATTGATACTGCCGGTATGGGGCAGGGTGATTTACGACTCAACGAACAACTAGACACTCTAGTGGGTGATAAACAAATTAAAATCCGTAATTACTTAGTGTTACCGGCCACCGCGCAGCGACGGGTATTACAAGAAGCAGTGGATCATTTTCGCCGCATTCCGTTGGCGGGCTGTATTTTAACCAAGCTAGATGAAAGCTTATCGTTAGGGGATGCCTTGGATATCAGTATTCAAAACAGTCTCCCGATCAGCTACATCACCGACGGGCAGCGCGTACCAGAAGACTTACGGTTGGCAGATGCGCTTGAGCTAATCCAGCAGGCGCTGGGTACCTTAGAACAGCGTCGAGAAGAACCCTACTATTGGGAATCTTCTGGGTCCGATGAAGAGGATGGGCGTTTTTATGACTAGTTGGTTTCAGGACCAAGCAAGTGGGCTGCGACTTATGCAGAAGACCAGCAGAGTACAGGTGATTTCCGTCACCGGCGGTAAAGGTGGGGTAGGCAAAACCAATATTACCTTAAATATGGCTGCCGCGATGGCGATGCAGGGTAAAAAGGTGATGGTGCTGGATGCTGACTTGGGGTTAGCCAATGTGGATGTCTTATTAGGCATTCGTATCAAGTACAACTTATCTCATGTCTTGCGTGGTGAGTGCACCTTAGATGAAGTGCTGGTAGAAGGCCCCCACGGGGTAAAAATTATCCCAGCCACCTCGGGTAATCAATCTATGACCGAATTGTCGCCGCTACAGCATGTGAGCTTAATTCGTGCGTTTAGTGAGATGAAAGCCCCGGTTGATATTTTATTAGTCGACACCGCCGCCGGCATCTCTGACATGGTGTTAAGTTTTTCTCGCGCGGCTCAAGAAGTGATGGTAGTGGTATGTGATGAGCCTACCTCAATTACCGATGCCTATGCCTTAATTAAAATACTGTCTCGAGATTATGGCGTATTTCGCTTTAAAATTGTGGCCAATATGGTGCGCAGTGAGCGTGAAGGGCGAGAGTTATTTTCTAAGCTGACGCGGGTAACCGATCGCTTTTTAGATGCGGCGTTAGAGTTAGTGGCTTGTATTCCCTTTGATGGCAACCTTCGCCTAGCGGTGCGCCGCCAAGCTTTAGTGGTAAGCCAGTATCCTAAATCCCCTTCGGCACAAGCCATTTACCGGCTGGCAGATAAAGCCATTAGCTGGCCTGCTCCCGAGCGGGCGGGCGGGCACTTGCAGTTTTTTATTGAAAACCTTTTAACACCACCAATGGCGGAGCCAAATGTCTGGAGCGAATAAGGCGTTGGTTTATACCAAGCAACAAGGAACCAGCTTAGTTGAGCGTCATGTCGGCTTAGTGCGTCGTATTGCTTATCATATGCTAGCGCGATTGCCCGATAGCGTTTTGGTCGACGATCTGATTCAATCGGGTATGGTTGGCTTATTAGAAGCGGCGCGCAACTTTGATGCTAGCAAAGGAGCCAGTTTTGAAACCTTTGCCGGCATCCGTATTCGGGGCGCCATGTTGGATGAAATTCGCCGTGGCGATTGGGTGCCACGTTCAGTACATAAAAATAGTCGCCAGATTACTGAAGCTATTGCGCTGATTCAAAAGCGTGAAGGGCGCAACGCCACCGATAGAGAAGTTGCCGATGAGCTAGAAGTGAGCCTCGAAGAATATCATCACATGCTCAAAGACAGCAGCAATGGTAAAATTTTGGAAATGGATGAATTTGAAAGCGGTATCGATAATTTAGTAGAGCCGGGTGCCCAAGGCAGTAACCCTTATGAAGATACCGCACAGCAACACTTTCAAACTGCACTGTCGGCACAAATAAAAAGTCTACCGGAGCGAGAAGCGCTGGTATTATCTTTATATTATGACGAAGAGTTAAACTTGAAAGAAATAGGCGAGATCTTAGAGGTTAGCGAATCTCGAGTCAGCCAAATTCATAGCCAAGCGATGCATCGACTACGTGCTAAAATGCAGGCTTGGAATTAAATCGGCCTGTTATGATTAATAGCAGCAAGATAATGTTTATTAAGTAACCGACATTGGCGTTTTAATTGAATAATGTGGCGCCCATCATCTTATCAAACCGTTAAGTTAAGGTATAACGAGTCGATATCCGTATGATACTTGTCATGTTCAGTGGCTATGGATTCGATTCAGAGGAGGAATTGCTTGGACAAGAACATGAAAATCCTGATTGTTGATGACTTTTCAACCATGCGCAGGATCATTAAAAACCTACTTAGAGATCTTGGGTTTAATAACACCTTTGAGGCCGATGACGGTAGTACCGCCTTACCGATGTTAAAAGGGGGCGACTTTGACTTTGTGGTGACCGATTGGAATATGCCACAAATGCAGGGCATTGATTTATTAAAAGCCATTCGTGCCGATGAGAGCCTAAAACACTTACCTGTATTAATGGTGACTGCAGAAGCGAAACGTGAACAAATTATTGCGGCAGCGCAAGCAGGTGTAAATGGCTATGTAGTTAAACCTTTTACTGCCGGCACTTTAAA
>JAAYRH010000138.1 GCA_012518835.1 Aeromonadales bacterium
GTAATTTCTTTAAAAATAGGATGAGCATCCGCGCCGCGCACTGCTATGGGCTGGCTCATATCAAAGGTCACGCCAAAGTTAACAAAGCACATTTTGGCGGTTTCTGCTTCATCGTCGGCTTCTTGGCTAAAATCGTGGGACGGGAAACCGACTAGGTGTAAATCTTGATCTTTATATTGCTGATGTAGCGCTTCTAACCCTTCAAACTGACCGGTAAAGCCACAATAGCTGGCGGTATTAACGACCAGCATCGGATGGCCTTTAAATTGGCTCATATCGAGAGTGTCGCTAGAATGCAGCCGCGGGAGCTGATGGTCAAATAAGGCGGCACTGTCTACGTCCTTCGCCAATAGAGGCTGGCATACCAGTAGACTCGTCGCTAGTAGGCCCAATAACATGTTCTTCATAGACGCTCCTTGTATGCATCGCATGCTGGCTTAAACTTTACCACCACTGGCGCAAGCGCAGCCAAATAAACAATCCCCCCATTACTATCAGCAATACCGTATAAAATATCCAGAAGGAAAACGGAGGTGTGGCACCGAGAATACCGCCGAGGTTGACGCCAAATAAGCCGGTTAAGAAGGTGGTGGGTAAAAATATCAGTGCCATGACAGATATTTGATAAGTCCGCCTGTGCTCGCTTGGGTCATCATATTATTGATTTCGTCGGCTAATAGGGTGGTACGAGCCACACCGACATCTAAATCATCTAACCAGCGGCGCAGTCGTTCGGCAATGTCTTGTAGTCGGCGGCGATGGTTATCATCGAGCCAGTCGATTTTTTCGCTGGCTAGACGTGCGATCAAGTCGCGCTGAGGTGATAGGTAGCGACGAATAATAATTAACTGTTTGTGAATGCGGCCTAAATTAAGATCATTATCACTGATATTACCTTGCTCTAGCACGACTTCTTCAAGGGTTAGAATATCCTCATGTAAGTTATCCACAAACTCACCGGCGCGATCGGTTAGCGCATCGCACATTTCGATAAGCCAATCAGCTGCGTTAGTCGGGCCATGACTATCTTGTAAACGGGCATATACATCTTGCTCTGAGAGCAGCGGGCGACCACGACTGGTTAAAATTAACTGTGGATTAATAAAAATACGCAGCGCGACCATTTCTTCAGGATTCTGGCCTTGGTTATGATTAATACCGCGCAAGTTCAGTAATAAGTTGCCACCTTGGCGCATTAATTTGGGTCGGCTACTTTGGCCCAGTAATGCCGTATGCGCTGCTTCGTTTAACTGAGGGGTGGTGTTGAGCCAGTGGGCGGCATCGGGCTGACGGTAATCGAAAGGTACCCAAGCGGGTGGCGCCGAAAATGGCACGCTTGTGCTTAAGGGCACCCTGCTTCCTTGGCCATCAAGCTGAGTGCGTTGAATACAGTGAGCAGGAGCTGACATACTCCTAAACTGAGTCATAAATACCTCTAGGCGATCCTGCGCTTCATCCGCAAACAAGCTAGTATAGCTGCTTACCTTATTTGTCGTGACGTTAACCTAGGCTGATTGATGAGACGCTCTTCCTTTGTACCCGATGCGCCTCCCGCGCACTTTAATAAGCAAACGCTGCGTACTTTATTACCCTATTTACAGGATTATCGGGGCCGCATTCTACTGGCGCTGGCCTGTTTGGTGGCGGCTAAAATTGCCAGTGTGGGCTTGCCATTTATACTTAAACATTTAGTCGATGCGCTAGATAAGAGTAGTCAAGCGCAGGGCAGTA
>JAAYRH010000139.1 GCA_012518835.1 Aeromonadales bacterium
CGGCTATCAGTACTGTTATCTCTATTATCACCCAAGGTAAAGTACATGCCCTCTGGCACTAACCACTCATTGGCAGCGGTATTATTTTGACGATAATACATAGACACTCGATCGGGCATCATGGGGTTGCGCAAAATAGCGTGGGGTTGCTCGGTTAGCTGCTCTAGATATTGCTCAAGCTCAATGCCCATTTGAGTAAACTCACCACTTTTCACAAAGTCGAGTTCGACTGGGCGAAAGTCAGGGCAATCATCGCCCTCACATGCAGGCTTTATAAACAGTTGTTTATCTTGGTATTTAACCCGATCACCAGGTAGACCAATCACCCGCTTAATATAATCAATGCGCGTATCTTCTGGATATTTAAATACCACCACATCGCCGCGTTTTGGCTGACCAGTTGGAATAAGCGTACTGTTGCTCACCGGCTCTTTTAAGCCATAGGCAAATTTTTCTACTAAAATAAAATCGCCCACCAGCAAAGTTGGCATCATAGAGCCCGAGGGGATCTGAAAAGGTTCATAAATAAAAGAACGTAAAATCAGCACCGCGGCGATCACCGGAAAAATGGAGCGCGCTTGCTCAATCCAACCGGGCGTTTTCGCAGCTTTGCGTAAGGCCGCCTCATCGACTGTATTACCGTGTACCGCCTGCGCTTGTGCTATTTTTCGTGCCCGCTTTGGTGCCCAGATAAATTTATCACAGACCCAAATAATACCGGTGACCACCGTCACCAGTACCAGGATCAAGGCAAAGTTATTCGCCATCATTACTTATCCTTGCCCACGTGAAGTATGGCCAAGAAGGCATCTTGAGGGATTTCTACCCTGCCGATCGACTTCATACGTTTTTTACCTTCTTTTTGCTTCGCTAGTAGTTTCTTCTTACGGCTCACGTCACCGCCATAACACTTAGCCGTCACGTCTTTACGGAGGGCTTTCACATTACTACGTGAGATAATTTGGTTACCAATCGCCGCCTGAATGGCAATATCAAACATCTGACGAGGGATCAGCTCGCGCATTTTTTCGACTAACTGACGGCCACGATATATGGCATTTTCTTTATGAGTGATTAACGCTAACGCATCTACCCGATCGCCGTTAATCATCACATCGAGGCGCACCATGTCGGCGGCTTCAAAACGACTAAAACTATAATCTAAAGAAGCATAGCCGCGGCTGCACGACTTAAGACGGTCAAAAAAGTCTAATACCACTTCTGCCATCGGGATATCGTAACTTAGTGCCACTTGATTGCCGTGATACACCATATTGGTTTGCACACCGCGTTTTTCAATACACAATGTAATCACGTTACCTAAGTATTCTTGGGGCACTAAAATATTACATTCAGCAATCGGCTCTCGTAGCTCTTCAATACTGGTAATAGCAGGTAAACCTGAAGGACTGTCGATATGAATAGTACTACCATCGGTTAGCAGTATCTCATAGACCACCGTCGGCGCCGTAGTGATCAAGTCCAGATCGTACTCTCGCTCTAAACGCTCTTGGATGATTTCCATGTGCAGCATGCCAAGGAAACCACAGCGAAAACCAAAGCCGAGCGCGTTAGAAGTTTCTGGCTCATAAAATAATGAAGAGTCGTTGAGCGCCAGCTTATCTAGAGCGTCACGAAAAGCTTCATAGTCATCAGCAGAGATCGGGAATAAGCCCGCATATACCTGAGGCTTCACTTTTTTAAAGCCCGGTAACGCCAGCTCAGCGCCGTGTTTAGCGTGAGTTAACGTATCCCCCACTGGCGCGCCATTAATATCTTTAATACCACACACCACCCAGCCCACTTCACCACAGTTAAGACCTTCGGTGTCTTGTAACTTAGGGGTAAAGATACCAATTCGGTCTACGCCCCAGTTTTGTCCGGTGCTCATCACTTTAATTTTATCGAGCTTTTTCAAGCTACCTTGCTTAATGCGCACCAGCGAGACTACGCCTAAGTAGGGGTCAAACCAAGAGTCAATAATCAACGCTTGCAGCGGGCCTTCAGGATCACCTTCAGGCGGAGGGATTTGTCGTACTATTACTTCCAGTACTTCATCCATCCCCACACCGGTTTTAGCCGAGCAGCGCACTGCATTTAGCGCATCGATACCCACTATGTCTTCTATTTCTTCGGCTACTCGCTCAGGATCGGCTTGCGGCAAGTCTATCTTGTTTAAGATAGGTACCACTTCCAGCTCCATATCTAATGCCGTATAGCAGTTGGCCAGAGTCTGTGCCTCAACCCCTTGGCCCGCATCCACTACCAGCAAAGCGCCCTCACAGGCAGCTAAAGAGCGAGATACTTCATAAGAGAAGTCGACGTGCCCTGGGGTATCAATAAAGTTAAGCTGGTATTGTTCGCCGTCTTTAGCCAAGTAATTCAGGGTCACACTCTGGGCTTTAATAGTAATGCCCCGTTCGCGCTCCAGATCCATGGAGTCAAGCACTTGCTGCTGCATTTCCCTATCGGACAACCCCCCGC
>JAAYRH010000140.1 GCA_012518835.1 Aeromonadales bacterium
GGTCAGCTTTATATTGTACAAGCGCGTCCTGAAACGGTGCGCAGTCGCCAAGATGGTAATACCTTAGAGCGCTTTGCCTTAAGTGAGCAAAGTGAAGTGATAGTAGAAGGCCGTGCCATTGGCCAAAAAATCGGCGCCGGTAAAGCGAAAGTTATTAGCTCATTGGAGCAGATGGATGAGGTTCAGGTAGGCGATGTATTAGTGACTGACATGACGGATCCCGATTGGGAGCCTATCATGAAGCGCGCTTCGGCGATTGTGACTAACCGCGGTGGCCGAACCTGTCATGCGGCGATTATTGCTCGTGAGCTAGGTATTCCTGCTGTAGTCGGTTGCGCTGATGCCACCGAGCGTATTCAAGAAGGCCAAGAAGTCACCGTGTCTTGTGCCGAAGGTGATACCGGTTTTGTGTATCAAGGTATTCTTAACTTTGATATCAGCACCTCAAATGTGGGCGATATGCCAGCCTCGCCAGTAAAAGTGATGATGAACGTGGGTAACCCCGATCGTGCTTTTGACTTTGCTCAGTTACCCAACGCCGGTGTGGGACTGGCGCGCCTGGAGTTTATTATCAACCGTATGATTGGCGTGCACCCTAAGGCACTGCTGAACTACGACAGCGAAAGCCCTAAGCTCAAGCAACAAATTGATGAAATTACCGCCGGTTACGACAGCCCGCGTGAGTTTTTTGTTGCTAAGCTAACGGAAGGTATCTCTACTTTGGCTGCGGCTTTTTGGCCCGAGCGCGTTATCGTGCGCATGTCTGACTTTAAGTCCAATGAGTACGCCAACCTACTCGGCGGCGATGCTTATGAGCCAGATGAAGAAAACCCCATGCTCGGCTTTCGTGGCGCCGCACGTTATATCTCTGAAGATTTTCGTGATTGCTTTGCCATGGAGTGTGAAGCCATGAAGCGAGTGCGCAATGACATGGGGCTGACTAACGTCGAGATTATGATCCCCTTCGTGCGCACGTTAACTGAAGCCGCTTCTGTAATTGATATTTTGGCAGAAAATGGCTTAAAGCGTGGCGAAGCCGGACTTAAAGTGATTATGATGTGTGAGCTTCCTTCTAACGCCTTGTTAGCAGATAAATTTTTAGCTTACTTTGATGGCTTCTCTATCGGCTCTAATGACATGACTCAGCTCGCATTAGGTTTAGACAGAGACTCTGGCTTAGTGGCCGGTTCTTTTGATGAGCGCGACGAAGCGGTTAAAGCCTTGCTATCGATGGCGATTCAAGCGGCTCGCAAAGCAGGTAAATATGTAGGGATTTGTGGTCAAGGACCATCTGATCATGCAGACTTTGCTGCTTGGTTGGTAGAGCAGGGCATTGATTCTGTGTCTCTTAACCCTGACACCGTGATTGATACTTGGCTATATCTTGCTGAGCAAGCGAATAAATAATCTGTTGCAAAATACGAAGTAAGGGGGCGCTGCGGCGCCCTTTTTTATTTGCGCTTAGTGATATGAACGATAGAATAGCCACAAAATTTATTGCCGGTCGCAGCCTACCCGGACAAAACAAGGACTTATTATGAATGCACTATTAATCTGCTCTGGCGGATTTGACTCTGTCACGCTTGCCTATCGCCTTGCCGCCACTTCTAGCCTAGGGGCATTATTAACCTTTGATTATGGTCAACGCCATAAAAAAGAAATTACCGCCGCCGCGCTTTGTGCTGAGCGCTTACAGCTTCCTCATCTGATCTTAGATATCAGCCATATTGGTCGCCAACTGTCTGGCTCGGCACTAACCGACGATATTGCGGTGCCTCACGGCCACTACACCGAACAAAATATGCAGCTAACTGTGGTGCCTAATCGCAATGCAATTATGTTGACTATTGCCTTTGGGGTGGCTGCCAGCCGAGGCTTAGACGCGGTCGCCCTAGCGGTGCACGGTGGAGATCATTTTATTTATCCTGATTGTCGTCCTGAGTTTATTGAACAGTTTGCCAAGATGCAGCGTCAAGCGTTGGACGGCGTAGCAAACGTTGCCTTGTTTGCGCCTTATGTTGAAGCCGATAAAACCGAAATTGCTCGCGATGCGGCGCGCTTTGCCGTACCCATTGCTGATACTTGGTCGTGTTATGAAGGTGGTGAGCTACATTGTGGTCGTTGCGGCACTTGCCTTGAGCGCATAGCAGCGATGCACTTAGCTGGTATAGAAGATCCAACGCCATATCAAGAAGCTGGTACGGTAATGAAAGGGCAGCTATAAATGTATACTATTAAAAAAGAGTTTCATTTTTCGGCCTCCCACCAGTTATTACAGATGCCAGCCCATCATCCTTGCGCGCGTTTACATGGCCATAATTACGTAGTGGTAATTGAGTTACAAAGTGCCAGCCTTAATGAATACGGTTTTGTGCGCGACTATCTAGAGCTAAAAGCGTTTAAAGACTATATCGATAACACCCTTGATCATCGACACTTAAACGAAGTACTAGGAGACGCTAATACTACCGCCGAGCGATTGGCTCAACACTTATTTAATTGGGCCAAGGAGCGTTGGCCTGAAGTCAGTGCCATCGCAGTTTCAGAAACGCCTAAAACTTGGGCTGAGTATCGACCATGAGTATCGCGATTAGTGAGATCTTTGGACCTACTATCCAAGGAGAAGGCGCGCTGATAGGGCTGCCTACGGTATTTGTACGTACGGGAGGCTGTGACTTTCGCTGCCACTGGTGTGATACTTTATACGCGGTAGAGTCTCGTTTTCAAGCTGACTGGATACCCATGGATGCTAGCGCCATAATGGAGCGAGTCAATCAACTAACAGAGGGCCAGCCGTTAATGATTACCTTGTCGGGGGGTAACCCGGCCTTACAGCCTTTAGAAAAGCTGATTATGATGGGGCATCAGCAAGGTTATACTTTTGCTATGGAAACCCAAGGTAGCAAAGTACAAGATTGGTTTGCTTTATTAGATCACTTAACGCTAAGTCCTAAGCCGCCCTCATCTGGAATGGTTTTTCACCAAACACGCTTTGAAGCCTGTATAGCTGCAGCGGGAGCGCGCACCACGATTAGCTTAAAGTTAGTGATTGCCAA
>JAAYRH010000141.1 GCA_012518835.1 Aeromonadales bacterium
TGGCGATGATTATGGCCGGCGCCGGGGCGCTAGCCATTGCCGCTTGGGCTGGCTCCGATTTAGGTTACGATCCCCAGGGTTGGAAGGTCGCTTATTTATCGATGGCCGCCTGTATGCTTATCGGCGTGATCACCTGCTTATTACTGCACGAGCCCGAAGTAGACTTACAACAACAAGTTGCCGAGCAAGCCCAGCATCGCCAACAACTCCTCGATCGCGGTTACCCCAAACTCTTGGCCAGTCTGGCCGCCTTTGGCCGCAGCGCCGTGGTGGCCCCCTTTGCTGAGTTTTTTCAACGTTTTGGCAAACAAGCACTGATCATCTTGGCACTCATTGCCTGCTACCGAGTGGCTGATGTGGTGATGGGCGTAATGGCTAATCCCTTTTATGTGGACATGGGCTTTAGCAAATCCCAAATTGCTACCGTAACCAAAGTCTATGGCGTGATCATGACCTTAGTTGGTGCTGCTTTTGGTGGAATTTTAGTCAATCGCTTTGGCACTTTACGGATCTTGATGCTAGGTGCGGTATTAGCGGCGGGTACTAACTTAATGTTTGCACTAATGACCCAATTTGGCCCTGACGTGCGCTTGCTAACGGTGATTATTTCCCTTGATAACTTAAGTGCCGGCATCGCCACCGCCGCCTTTATTACCTATTTATCAAGCCTCACCAACGTCGCCTTCTCGGCTACCCAATACGCACTCTTTAGCTCGGTGATGATGTTACTGCCCAAGTTTTTAGCCGGTTTCTCTGGCATTGTCGTCGACCAACTTGGCTACGCCTTCTTTTTTATTGCCACCGCCGCCATGGGGCTCCCTGTGCTGTGGTTAATTCACCTAGTTAAAAAAGCCGCGCTAACACCTAAGACCTTTGCCACGGAATCCACAGAACCCACAGAAAAATAGAGATAAGATTTAAATGAAAGCTTTACGTTGTACGTTATGCGCTTTACGTACAGCGGTCAGCGTATAGCGTACGGCTGTGCTTTATGTAGCTGCGGCTTTGAGCGATGGTATTCGGCGTAGCCGGATTGGCTTTGAAGGCAGTGTTGAGTGTTGAGTGAAGAGCCATAGATAGCGTCAAGTGCCAAGGTAGGCACACTACGTCCAAACATTACCTTGTGTTTCGTACTGCGGTCGGCGTATAGCGTACGGCTATCTTTTAGTTATGCGTAAAATTATTCACGTGGATATGGACTGCTTTTATGCGGCGGTGGAGATGCGCGAGCACCCAGAGTGGCGGGATATTCCGCTGGCCATTGGTGGCTCGCCTGAGCAGAGGGGGGTGATAGCTACCTGTAATTATCCGGCGCGCGCTTATGGTATTCACTCGGCGATGTCGAGTCATCAAGCACTGCAGCGCTGCCCGCATTTGTTATTAGTGCGCGGTAATATGGCAAAATATAAGGCCGTCTCACAACAGATCCGCGAGATATTTTATCGTTATACTTCACTAGTTGAACCCCTCTCCCTCGATGAAGCCTACTTAGACGTCACCGATAGTCCTTGGTGCTCAGGCAGCGCCACGCGTATTGCACAGCATATTCGTCAAGCTATAAGTCAAGAATTACAGCTTACCGCCTCGGCAGGAGTGGCGCCTAATAAGTTACTCGCAAAAATTGCCTCTGATGAACATAAGCCGGATGGCCTATTTGTAGTTCCACCAGAGGAGGTCGAGCGCTTTGTGCAACAATTACCGCTTACCAAGCTGCCCGGTGTGGGCCGAAAAACCGCGGCTAAGTTGCAAGCCTTAGGGCTAACCCATTGTCACCAAATAGCACCGTTTGGCGAAGCCGAGCTTAGCCAACGCTTTGGTAAGTTTGGCCGAGTGCTGTGGCAGCGGGCGCAAGGGATTGATGAGCGAGCGGTGCAACCTCATCGCATTCGAAAATCGGTGGGCGTTGAAACTACCCTAGTGACAGATATCTATAAAGCTCATCAAGGCCACGCGGTGGTGCAACAGTTGTGGCCAGAGTTACTCAAGCGATTAGCAGGGCGCTCGATAAAAAGTTTATGTATCAAGCTTAAGTTTAGCGACTTTAACCAAACCACTTTTTCGCGCCAAGCCCTAGCCGCTGATCTCGAGCTAGCTAGACAGTTATGCAGCCAAGCTTGGCTGCGTGCCCAAGGGCGAGGTATACGACTAGTAGGTATTAGTGTTGAGTTAGCACAAAAAAGCGAAGCCACTGCTAAAGACACTGAGCAACTGAGCTTTAATTGGTAAGCACTAGTTTAGCGAGTCAGGCGAGCGGGACGGCGCGCTTTCATTCTCAACGGTAGTACTAGATGATTTGGTTTGAACACTCTGCTGTTCGCTACTGTTTGCTGTGGCTGGGTGGCCAGTTTGATGGGATTTTTCAATCAAGGTGTCAGCCGATGCTGCACCCAAATAACCTGCACTCAGAGCTAGAAACAGGGCAACGGATGAAGATTTCATGCTTGCTCCTTTATTCTTTTTGCTGATGTGCATTTACCCTAACAGTAAATTCGGTAATAAAAAACCCTTAATTTGATTTATTAAGTAATACCTTAAAAACAATCCGGCTGCGCCGAATACCATCGCTCAAAGCCGCAGCTACAAAGATCACAGCCGTACGCTATACGCTGACCGCGGTACGTAAAGCGCATAACGTATGGCGTAAAGCTCTCATTTCCCGTGGATTCCGTGGCAAAAGCTCTTAGAACAGTTAGTTTTGCTGATTAGTATGAGGGCGAAGCGCTTTTTAATTTTGAGCTATTTGTCTTAATAAGCGCACTAATAGCTGCCAATAGCGGCCAACAGAGTCGATATTGACTCTTTCGTCGGGGGAGTGAGCGCCCTGAATCGTTGGACCAAAAGACACCATATCCCAGTGCGGATAACTCGCCTTAAATAAACCACACTCTAAGCCCGCGTGAATGACTTTAACCTCTGGCTCAACGCCAAACAGTTCTTTATGGGTGGTTAATAAAAGATGAGTCACTAACGACTGAGGATCGGGCTGCCAGCCGGGGTATTCACTGGCAAATTCGCATTGCCCGCCGGCTAGTTCAAATACTGCAGCGGTATTGGCGGCTACTCGATCGCGGTCTTGATCGCTTAACGAGCGAATTAAACACTGCACCTGAATATGCTGCTCGTGGGTTGCTATGACTCCAAGATTCGTTGAGCTTAAGATGCTCGTCTCAGCGTCGCGGTTACGGCTCATCACGCCGTGTGGGCACGCTAGCAGCGCACGGCTAATGCGCTGTTGTAGCGAAGCGGTCATCACTCGCGTGGGCAATTCGGCGGCGGTGAGCGTTAGGCTAATATAATCGTCAATGCCACTAAACTCGTTGCGGTATTGCTGCTGACGTTGTTCGATAATTTGCTTTAATATCGGCTCGCTACTGGCGGGCAACACTAGCAGGGCGCTGGCTTCTCGGGCAATGGCATTGCGTAAAGTACCGCCATTAAGTGCGCTTAAGCGGATCTGGGGATGATTATTAACATCGCTTAATAGCTCGGCTAATAACTTGTTGGCACTGGCGCGGCCTTCGGCAATATTAATACCAGAGTGGCCGCCGCGCAGTCCTTTAATAGTGAGCTGCATTGCTATTTGCTCGGCGGGCAGTGCTTGTGCTTCATAGGGCAGCGTAATATTGGCATCGACTCCGCCAGCACAGCCTACATAGACGTCACCGTCTTGCTCGGAGTCGGTATTAATCAGTATGGTACCTTGCAGTTGATTAGGCGCTAAGCCAGCGGCACCGGTCATCCCGCTTTCTTCATCGACGGTGAGTAACACTTCAAGGGGGCCATGCTGTACTTTATCGTCGGCTAATACCGCTAAGCAACTGGCTAAGCCAATGCCATTATCGGCACCTAAGGTGGTGCCTGTAGCGCGTACCCAGCCGTTCTCGACATAGGGGACGATAGGGTCTTTGGTAAA
>JAAYRH010000142.1 GCA_012518835.1 Aeromonadales bacterium
ATTTAGCTCAGCAGGAAGGATTTGATTAAAGCCACCACTTCGTGGTGGTGCGCCTTTCACCACCACCTAAATTAACTCGCTTTGGCTCATTAGATTTAGATGGAGCACTTGGCGCTATTGGGTAGAGCTAACTACTGCCGATCAAAATAAGTAAGGAGCCAGTACAGAAGCAAGACCTGTCACTTCGCTACCAGTCCATAATATTTGGCTGTTAACTAAGTTTTGTTCCATATAGTCGTTATCGACAAAGGCCGCCGCGACCACTTCTTGTTGCTCGGAGCTATATAACACAGCATAACTTTGAGTGATACAGTCATGAGGCTTACAGCCTTGGTAAAGAAGATAGTTATTACCTTCTTTTTGTACTGTGATAGCTGGAGTGGCGACGCCACCTTCTGCCACCCAAGGAAAATCACCTAACACCGGTTGAATGGCTGCAGTAAAGCTTTCAGAAAAGGCGTTATCGTTTTTAAGTGCATCACTTATATATTGATCAGGCATTGGCTCGGCTTTAGCTAAACTGGTTCCTATTAGACAGACAGTAGCAATTGAGAGTAAAGAGATCTTATTACGCATGCATACCTCGTTATTCAGTGAAGAAGAAGTAACTTAGATTTATCATTACATGTATCTCAATTAATATCATTAAAAAAACGCCACTATTGTTGATAGCGGCGTTTTTATTATTTGCTAATTTGCTTAGCTACAGGCTTTATTCTAAAGCGTAACCTTGTTTCGGCAATAGTGCTCCGTCTAAAAAGGCTGCTCCTTGTTGCATAACTAAGCGCCCTTCATTAAACCAGCGCACGACCAGAGGATAAATCGCATGCTCTTGTACTTGTACTCGCTCGGCTAAAGAGTCTGGCGTATCGTCGGCGAACACCGGCACGCGAGCTTGTAATACTACCGGTCCGCCGTCCACTTCTTCGGTAACAAAATGTACGCTGCAACCGTGATTTTCATCATTATTAGCGATAGCTTTAGCATGGGTATCTAACCCCGGATAGCTCGGCAACAAGGAGGGATGAATATTTAACAGCCGATTTTGGTAATGATTAACAAAATCAGACGTTAAAATTCGCATAAAGCCGGCTAATACCACCAAGTGAGGCTGATGGCGGTCAATGGCTGCCATTAGCGCGTGATCAAAGGCGGCTCGGTTTGCAAAGTCTGCATTGGCGATTACTTCACTACTAATGCCGGCTGCTTTGGCTCGAGTTAAGCCATAGGCATCGGCTTTATTACTGATCACCGCCACTATTTCGCCGCCTAGCTGATCTAGCTGTTGTTGACTGAGCAGTGCTTGTAAGTTACTACCGTTGCCCGAAATCAACACGACCACGCGGCTCATTTAATTTCCACCTGCTCTTCTTGCTCGCTAGCAGCTTCAATATGACCAATGACCCAAGCCTGCTCGCCCGCTTCTTGCATAAATTGCGCCGCAGCATCGGCTTGCTCGGCGGGCAGGGCGATAATCATGCCTACGCCACAGTTAAAGGTACGATACATTTCTTTAGTATCTACGTTGCCGGCGGTTTGTAACCAGCTAAAAACTTCGGGCCACTGCCAGCTGCTACCGTTAATGAGTGCCTTAGTGCCTGCGGGTAAGACGCGAGGGATATTCTCCCAAAAACCACCGCCGGTAATATGACTCAGCGCGTGGATATCAAACTGTTTAATCAGCTCTAATACTGGCTTTACATAAATGCGGGTGGGCTCCATTAGTGCATCGGCAAGGGTGCTATCCCCTAATGGTTGTTGTAAGTCAGCTTGGCTTACTTCAATTATCTTACGGATCAACGAAAAGCCATTAGAGTGAGGACCACTAGAAGCTAGCGCTAATAGCGCATCACCGGCGGCAACTTTAGTGCCATCGATAATGTTACTTTTTTCTACTACACCGACACAAAAACCCGCTAAGTCGTAGTCGCCAGCCTGATACATGCCCGGCATTTCGGCGGTTTCACCACCAATCAGGGCACAGCCACTGAGTTCGCAACCTTTACCAATACCGGTAACTACTTCAGCGGCGGCGTCTACGTCTAATTTACCGGTGGCATAATAATCGAGAAAGAACAGCGGTTCGCCGCCTTGCACAATAAGGTCGTTCACACACATGGCAACGAGATCGATGCCCACACCTTGGTGGCGACCCAGATCGATGGCCAAGCGCAGCTTAGTACCGACCCCGTCAGTGCCGGCAACGAGCACTGGCTCTTTATAGCCGGTAGGTAATTGGCATAAGGCACCAAAGCCACCGAGACTGCCCATTACCTCAGGGCGATGAGTACGACGGCTGACGCCTTTAATACGTTCAACGAGGGCATTACCAGCATCAATATCAACACCGGCATCTTTATAGCTTAAGGATTTGTTCTGCGTCACGACGGGTTACCTTGTGATTATGTAAAGCGGGCTTGGCACCGGGCAGCCTTAACGGGAACTTGCTAAAGTAGGGCATGCGATGCGGCACCGACGAAGAGTTAGTTATGATTGGGGCTATTCTAATTTAATGCGCCAAGCAGTGCCACTGGCGTAAGCCTTCTAAATATAAACAGAGGTAAAAACTGCATCGCTTGCGGTTATTATACCCATCTGGAAAATTAACTGATCAAACCTTTTGCCACAAAACCCACGGAAGAACACAAAAAATAGTGATCAGATCTGAGAAGAACACTTATGGGTAAGAGCCAAATATCACAGCCTGAGCGAGCAGAGCGCTTAGCGTATACAGTATTGAGCACTTGTCGCATCTGAACTTCGTCCGTGCCTTCTGTGTTTTTCCGTGGCAAAAAAGTTTTTAATCTTTAGTTTTTCCCTTAATGTAAACTGATCACTTAGATTGGTATTAGTCGTAGCTTACCCACTCGTTACTTAAAAAATATACTGAATAACTGCCGTGGGCCGCTATTTTGTGCTATTATCCCGCGGTTTTTTATAGGTCCGCTACATCCAGCACGGGAGAACGTGAATGAAAGTCGTTGAGGTTAAACACCCTTTAGTAAAACACAAGCTGGGGCTAATGCGTGAAGCAGATATTAGTACCAAGCGCTTTCGTGAACTGGCAAAAGAAGTAGGCAGCTTATTGACCTACGAAGCGACCGCCGATTTTGAAACTGAAAAAGCCACTATTAATAGCTGGCATGGCCCAACGGATGTCGACAAGTTAAAAGGTAAAAAAGTCACGGTGGTACCAATCTTACGTGCTGGCTTGGGCATGATGGATGGGGTGCTAGAGCATATGCCCAGTGCGCGAGTGAGCGTGGTGGGTGTTTATCGCGATGAAAAGACGCTAGAACCAGTACATTATTTTAATAAGCTGGTGAGTCATATTAACGAACGCATGGCCTTGGTAGTGGATCCTATGCTGGCCACTGGTGGCTCAATGATTGCCACTATCGATTTATTAAAAGAACATGGTTGTCAGCATTTTAAAGTAATTGTGTTGGTGGCCGCGCCCGAAGGCTTGCGCGCGCTAGAGGCGGCGCATCCCGATGTTGAGGTGTATTGTGCTTCGGTAGATGAGCGACTCGATGAAAACGGCTATATCATCCCAGGTCTCGGCGATGCCGGTGATAAAATATTTGGTACTAAATAATATAAACCGGCAATCGCCGGTTTTTTTCTGTCTGTAAGAGAAATAATAATGAGCACTACTGAAACAACCCCGCTGGCCGAGTCGCCAGCTAATACTCCTCTACGCCAAGCCTTAGCGGGCTCGCAAATGTTATTTGTGGCCTTTGGTGCCTTGGTATTAATGCCACTGATCACCGGGCTTGATCCTAACGTAGCGTTATTTACCGCCGGTATTGGCACCTTAATTTTCCAGGTCTGTACTAAGCGGCAAG
>JAAYRH010000143.1 GCA_012518835.1 Aeromonadales bacterium
CCACCTCAGTGGCGCTATCGTGGAGATCGATATCTAAATCTAGGGTATCAATCCAATAGTGCGGCGGTTGATAATCATCACGATATTGCATGGGAGGAGGAGTTTGAGTCATAGCAAGCTCTCATTTAAATTAGCGAGGAAGTATAAAAAACCAGCCGCTGTGGCAGCGGCTGATGTGATCTTAATTAAGCAGTTGCACCATGTGTTGGGTAATGCGGGCCGCTTCATTTAAATAGCCATCTTCTGGCTCAAAATCACTGGGTGCATCGTCTAATGACTCAACCGCCGCCAGACCAGCCCGTTGTAAACGCTCGTTAAGACGAGTGAGCGATTTAGCATCTTGCTCTTCCATCTCGGCCTTACGTTTTTCGAGATTCAGTGAAATAGCGTCTTGGTCTTTGAGTTTGTTGTATTCTTTTATATCTTCAAATACATAAATAAACTCAGGATCTTCCTTAATACGCGCCTGATGGCGCTCAGTTAAGGGAGCCAACAGCGGTGAGAGATCGTGAATCGGCTGATAATCTAAACTGGCAATTTGATCCCAAGGTAGCGCGTTTTCTTCTAAGCTCTCTCCGGTATCTTCAGCGTCTATCGGCGTGGGGAACTCGATATCTGGTTTAACCCCTTTGTTTTGAGTACTGCCGCCATTGATCCGATAAAACTTAGCGATGGTAAACTGCACAAAGCCCATCGGGTTTTCATGTAAGTCATAAATGCGCGATAAACTGCGATGCTGCTGTACGGTGCCTTTACCGAAGGTATTTTCCCCTAAAATAATGGCGCGGCCATAATCTTTAAGGGCGGCGGCAAATATTTCAGAAGCCGATGCCGAGTAGCGATCCACTAGCACCGTCATGGGGCCATCGTATACCGTCATACCATCTTCATCACCGTTTACTGACACTCGGCCCAAGCCATCGCGAATTTGTACCACAGGACCACTGTCAATAAATAAACCGGTTAAGGTCGACGCTTCAGTGAGGGCACCACCGCCATTACCGCGTAAATCAATGACTAAGCCTTTAATATTTTCTTGTTTCAGCTTATTAATTTGCTCAGTCACGTCCACGCTTAAATTAACGTAGAAGCTGGGTATTTCAATCACCCCAATTGGCATACCATCAATGTCTATGACTTTGCCACTGGCGGCTCGGTCTTCAAGACGCACCGTATCTCGAGTTAGCTCAATCACTTTAGGCGTAGCGGTCGCCGCCTTGCCTCTTTGCACTTGTAGCCAGACCCGAGTGCCTTTTTTACCTTTGATTAAATCCACTACCTCATCAAGGCGCCAGCCAATCACATCGGTAATATCATTGGCTTTTTGACCAACGCCAATAATACGGTCATCAGGTAATAGCTCACCCGATTTAGCCGCCGGGCCTCCCGGCACTAAGGAGCGGATCACCGTATAGTCATCCTCGCCTTGCAATACCGCACCGATGCCTTCTAAAGACAAGTTCATCTCGGTTTCAAAGCGTTCGGCGTTACGTGGGCTAAGGTAGCTAGTATGGGGCTCAATAGCGCGGGCAAAGGCATTAGCAAAGCTTTGAAAAGCATCTTCACTTTCGCTTTGCGACAAGCGCTTAATGGCGTTGTTATAGCGCTTAGCAAGGGTTTCGCTAATTTCATCCCAGTCTTTATCAGTGAGCGCCAAGCTTAAGGCATCGTATTTCACCCTTTGCTGCCATAGAGCATCTAGCTCGGCTTCATCTTTCGGCCACTCGGCTTCTCGACGATCAAACTGATACTCATCATCACCTTCAAAGGTAATAGGCTCATCTAATAACGATAAGGCATACACTAACCGTTGATAACGTCGCTTTAAGCTGTCGTTATACATCTCAAAAGCAATGTCTAGCTGCCCCGCTTTTAGCGCATCGTCAAACTGTTCACGATAGCGCTCAAACTGCTTTAAATCGGCTTGAGTGAAAATATTCTTCCCGTAATCAAGGCTTTCAATAAAGCGGTCAAAAATTTCTTGTGAAAAAGCGTCATCGAGCTGAAACTGCCGATAATGGGAACGAGTGAACAGTGCAGTAACCCGTTTAGTAGCAGTCGCATGCTGACTTTGTGGGGCCAAAACAGGAATGGCATCGGCGTCCAGGTTGGGCGGTACGGCCCATGCCAACCCCGCCACCATAAGACCGGCGGCGACCAGCGATAAACGAATGTTGTGACGGTTCAAACCCTGCTCCTTAAAGAATAAGATGCTCAAATTTAACGCGCAGCGACAGGCCGGTATTTAATTCTACCTGAACGTCATCGCGAGTAATTTCTTTAACGGTAGCAGCAACGGGAGACTTACCCAGCACCACTTTTACCTGCTGATCGACTAGCAGCTTAGTGGGATCTACCTTGCGCGTTTTAGGCTTGGCTTTTTTAGCGGGCCGCTCTTTACGGGAGCCAAACACTTTTTCTTTACTTTCCTTTAACGCACTTTTGGCATGATCAACATGCTCTTGCGTTAACTCACCACAGGCTTCACCGTCTAGGTCGACTCGGCTCTGGCCGGCTTTTAAGCCATGCAAATAACGCCAACTTGAAGTGTACTGGCGCAAGGCGGTACGCAATAAGGTCTTAGAGACGCAAGGATCGTCCTCTAAGCGCGCAGCTAAATCCTGAAAAATACCAATTTTTAATGGTTTAGCTTCGCCGCTGGCGACAAAGCACTGAGGGAAGCGCTCTGCCAAATAGGCGATGACTTCTTTGCTGTTTTTCAATTTTTCCGAGTTTTCCATGAAATACCTTGGTTAAGACCTAAGGGCCAGTGCCCACTAAAAACAGTTGTATTATAAAGAGCATACCGACAAAAGCGACTCTAGTGTAATAGCAATCGCTTAGACTTGCTCGCCATCTGTGCTCGCCAGTTGGCGAGTGCTTGCAAGGAAGCGCTTTGTTAGAATGCGCCTTAATTAGCAAGGATAGTTAATTTACCTGCCCTTGACCTAAATTAACACCACCAGCGGACGTTGATGATGATAAATGGAGAAATAAATGATTAAGACCCCATTTTTGCAATGGTCTGACATCATTACAATGATGCGTCGTCGTCGTAAGACGCTGCTCTACGCTCAGCTATTTGCGCTGATCGCCACCCTACTGGCGGTACCCGTCCCCTTATTAATGCCATTATTAGTCGACGAAGTGCTACTTGAGCAGCCCGGTAAGCTCACCGCCAGCTTAAGTTACTTTTTGCCTGAAGATTGGCAAACCGGCGTAGGCTTTATTATTAGCGTACTGGTTATTACGCTAACGTTACGCGCCCTAGCATTGGTGTTTAACATCATTCAAGGGCGCCAGTTTGCCCAAGTCGCAAAGCATTTAACCTTTCAGATCCGACAATTATTGGCGCGCCAATTATCCCGTACCCCGTTACGCGCCTTTGAGTCGGTGGGCGCCGGCAGTGTGACGTCTCATTTTGTTACCGATGTCGAAACCCTCGATAAATTTTTAGGTGAAACCCTCAGTCGTTTACTGATCAGCCTGTTAAGTGTCATTGGCACGGCCGTGATCCTGCTGTTACTCAGCTGGCAGTTGGGCTTGTTTATTTTATTACTCAATCCGGTGGTGGTGTATTTCTCAAGCCGTTTAGGCGCCAAAGTAAAATACTTAAAGCGCAATGAAAACACCGCCTTTGAGCTATTTCAGCAAGCGCTCGTCGAAACCCTCGATGGCATTCAAGAGATCCGCGCCGCCAATCGCGAGCGCCATTATTTATTACGCGTGACCGATCGTGCTCGCGGCGTGCGCGACAGCGCCATTAACTTTGCTTGGAAAAGCGAAGCCGCCAGTCGTGCTAGCTTTTTGTTGTTTTTATCCGGCGTAGAGCTGTTTCGCGCCACCGGCATGATTATGGTGCTCTACACCGACTTAACCGTAGGCGAGATCTTTGCCGTCTTTAGTTATCTGTGGTTTATGATGGGCCCCGTACAAGACTTGCTGAACATGCAATATTCTTTTTATGGTGCCAGCGCCGCCCTCACCCGTCTTAATACCATGCTGGCGCTAGGCGATAGTCCAGAAGCAAAAGGGCATACCAACCCCTTTGTCAATCAAGTCACGCTGCCCATTAGCGTGCACAACTTAAGCTTCGCCTATCATAGCGAGCGTAAGGTCCTGGATAACGTTAGCCTTGAGATCAAGGCCGGAGAAAAAGTGGCTTTAGTTGGCGCCAGCGGCGGCGGTAAATCTACCTTTATTCAATTACTGTTAGGCTTATACCCCGCCGACAGTGGCGAGATCCGCTTTGGCGGCGTGCTTAGCCAAGACATTGGCTTTGCCACTATTCGCGAGCACACTGCCACCGTATTACAACAACCAGTGTTATTTAATGACACCGTACGAGCAAACTTGTGCTTAGGCGACGAGCATGATGATGCAAGCCTATGGCAGGCATTAGCGGTGGCACAATTAACCGAGGTGGTGGCGAACATGGAACACGGCTTAAATACCCAAGTGGGTCGCAGAGGTGTTAAGCTCTCCGGCGGCCAACAACAACGCTTAGCCATTGCCCGTATGGTATTAAAAAATCCTGCTATTGTGATCTTAGATGAAGCCACCTCGGCGCTGGACACCCATACCGAACAGCAGCTACATCAAGCGCTAGCGCAATTTTTAGCTGGCAGAACCACCTTAATTGTGGCGCACCGCTTAAGCTCGGTGCGCCAAGCCGATCGGGTATTGGTATTTGAAGATGGCAAGATCAGCCAGTCGGGAACCCATAATGAACTTATTGAACAAGCGGGACTTTATCGAACCTTGTATCTTTAATGGCCGGCGCTGGCCCTCGGCTCGTCTGCTGCGCTGGCATCGTTTGCCGAGATCACGGGCAGGGCTTCGCGGCTAGGCTGAGAGGCACTTTTTTTGGCGGCGGTTTTTCTTGGTAAGCTGAGCTTGGCTTGGTGCTCGGCTAAATAAAGTGCCAGTGCCTCGCGATCAGCTTCATTTAAGCTCACCGGTGCATCAATTAGCACTGTGTCTAAGTGCTCGGCCAGATCCAGCAGCTTATCGTAGGCATCCGCCTCTTTTTTGTTAGTAAAAGACATTTTTTCGATCCCATTTCTAACGACTAAATATTGTAATATAACGGCCATAGCTCACTCCTTATCTGTATGTATATACAGTAATGGAGTCACCATTAGGTTGCAAGGCCTGGCGCTATTAAATGCGTGGCTGGCAAGGGCGACTTTTGGGGTAGATAGTGTAATTATGGCCCTGCACTAGGAGCATCATGGTAGCGCACAGCACACTTATAGCGCCCTTCATCAGGTACACGGACTGAGTACCTGACTTTTTTACTAATTTATTTGGAGGAAAGCGCTGCTTTATGTCAACTACTGCTACTTTACCGCTGTTATTGTTACTAGGGGCGGCTACCGCCTTAACGCCCTTGGCCATTGATATGTATTTGCCGGCCATGCCCGCCATTGCCGAGGACTTAGCCAGTAACTCTCACCGCGTGCAAGGCACGCTCGCGGTTTATACCGCGGGCTTTGCACTAGGCCAGTTATTTTTTGGGCCGCTGTCTGATGCGAAAGGGCGCCGCCCCGTGTTATTAGGCGGCATGGTGGTGTTTATGCTCACCGCCCTACTCTGCGCTTTGGCCAGCAATGTGACTACGCTGACGGGACTGCGCGCCGCGCAAGGCTTTGCCGGTGCCGCCTCGGCGGTCGTGGTACAAGCACTGGTACGGGATCTGTTTAACCGAGAAGACTTTGCCCGCACCATGGCTTATATCACCCTTGTGATGACGCTTGCGCCATTAATTGCGCCGCTGCTGGGCGGCTATTTAGCTCACTGGTTTGGTTGGCGATCCATATTTTGGGTGTTAGCGGCCTTTACTGCGATAGTGGCGCTGGCCTGCCGAGTGCGGCTGCCAGAAACACTGCCACCAGAGCGACGCCAACCGCTGCACTTGCGCTCTATTTTACGTAACTATTTACGACTGTTTCGCAATAAAACCGCGGTGGGTTTTATGCTGTGTGGCGCTTTTTCGTTTGCTGGCATGTTTGCCTTTTTAACCGGCGCCTCTTTCATGTATATCGAGCTGTATGATGTCTCACCGGAGCATGTGGGCTATTTATTTGCTCTGAACGTCATGAGCTTAATGTTATTTACTACCTTAAACGGCAGCTGGGTGCGCCGCTTAGGTTCAAAAACCATGTTGCGCTTGGCACTTAGTTTACAATTAGTCGCCGGTTTATTACTGCCGCTGGGCCCGCTATTTGGCTGGGGGCTGTGGGCGGTAGTGGCGCCCATTATGTTATATGTGGGCGTTATTTCTACGATTGGCAGTAATACCATGGCCAGCCTGTTAAGTGATTTACCTAATCTTGCCGGTACCGCCTCCTCCTTGGCGGGTACGCTGCGCTTTAGCGCGGCAGCACTGGGGGCATCATTAGTAGCCTCACTGCCCGATACCTCACCGCTATATATGCTAGTCACCATGAGCGGCTGCGCCTTATTGTCACTGCTGGCCTATGTGCTGCTCTGCCGAGATGTAGCGCCTAAAGCACTGATTTAAATGGTGAGTGGTGAGTGGTGAGTGGTGAGTGGTGAGTGGTGAGTGGTGAGTGGTGAGTGGTGAGTGGTGAGTGG
>JAAYRH010000144.1 GCA_012518835.1 Aeromonadales bacterium
AAACCTTTTACTGCCGGCACTTTAAAAGAAAAACTTGAGAAGGTTTTTGAACGAATAGGATAATAAAGGCATCTTGATGGCACCTCATAAAAGCACTATTAGTCTTGACCAGGCCCGCATCTTGGTCGCCATGCTAGAGCGTGGCGACCAAGATGGCGCTGATCGTTATCTCACCGAAGTTTGCATGCCTCATACAAATGAACTAGTAGAACAGGTGGGGCAATTAACACGGCAATTACATGATTCTTTGCAAGAGTTTCGTAATGATCCGCGTTTACCCGAATTGGCAGAGACTGAAATTCCAGATGCTAAAGAACGGCTTGGCTATGTTATCGATATGACCGATAAGGCCGCTAACCGTACTATGGATGCCGTAGAAGCCTGTTTGCCCATTGCTGATAAGTTAAGCGAGGGCATAGGGGAAATTACGCCCGGCTGGCGTGAGCTAATGGCTCGCCAGTTAGAATTAAATAAGTTTAAAGAATTATGTTATCGGTTAGATGGTTTTTTGCAGCACTCTGAGCAAGATGCAGAACAGTTACGTAATTTATTAACCGAAATATTAATGGCCCAAGATTATCAAGACTTAACCGGTCAAATGATCCGCCGTGTTATTAACTTAGTACAAGAAGTAGAAGCTCAACTGGTTGCAATTTTATCGGTGTTTGGCCGTATGCCCGCAAGTGAGCCAACTCCCAAGGTTGTTAAGGAAACGCCAAAGTCAAAGATAGCGGCAGAAGGCCCCATCATGCCTACAGAACAGCGTGATGATGTGGTGTCGGATCAAGATGGTGTGGACGATCTTCTATCCAGTTTAGGGTTTTAAGGAGCAGATATGGGCTTTGATGTAGATGACGATATTCTGCAGGACTTCTTGATAGAAGCATCAGAAATTCTTGAAGAACTCTCAGAACAGCTAGTGACGCTAGAGCGCGAGCCTGATGATAAAGACTTGCTTAATGCGATTTTCCGCGGTTTTCATACCGTTAAAGGCGGCGCCGGCTTTTTATCATTAACGCCCTTGGTGGATACTTGTCATCGCGCCGAAAATATCTTTGATATTTTACGCACCGGTCAGCGTCAAGTGACATCTGAACTGATGGATGTGATTTTGCGGGCGCTAGATACCGTCAATGCCATGTTTGCTGAGATCCAAAATCACGAAGATCCCACTCCTGCTGATCCTGAATTATTGGCGGAATTAGAGCGCTATTGCCAGCCCGAAACTGCAGATGAGGCTCAGCCCGTCGAGACGGCGGCTCCTAACGATGGCACTATCGACAGTTTAGGCGAGCAAGAATACCAGCAGATGCTTGATGAGCTGGCACCAGAACACATTGACATGCCCGAGGAAGATACACTTGCCCAAGCCAGTGGTGGCGATGATATTACCGATGATGAATTTGAAGCCCTACTCGATCAGTTGCATGGCGCCGGTAAGCACAGTGGCGTTCCGTCCGCCGCGGTAGAAGAGCCTGCGGTTGAGCAGCCTAGCACGGCTGATGATGAAATTGACGACTTAGAATTTGAAGCCTTACTCGATCAGCTACACGGCGCGGGTAAAGGCCCCAGTGTAGCTGCACCGGAAGCAGCAGCGCCAGCAAGTGTGCCCAAAGCGGCCGCGCCTGTGAGTCCGCCTCCCGCCAAGGCTGCGCCTGCGGTCGCAAAGCCGGCGGCTAAAGCGCCTGCCAGTCATAGTTCAGCAGCAGATAGCAGTGTGCGGGTAGATACCAAGATCCTCGATAACATCATGAACATGGTGGGGGAATTGGTATTGGTGCGTAACCGACTGCTAAGCTTGGCCGCTAATAATGAAGATGAAACCATTTCTAAAACCATTACCAACCTAGATGCCGTTACTGGGGATCTGCAAGGGGCGGTAATGAAGACCCGTATGCAGCCGATCAAGAAGGTATTTGGGCGCTTTCCTCGAGTAGTGCGAGATATCGCGCGCTCCATGAACAAGGAAATCACCTTAGAAATGGTCGGCGAAGACACCGATTTAGATAAAAACTTAGTAGAAGCACTGGCTGATCCGTTAGTGCACTTAGTGCGTAACTCCTGTGATCACGGGGTTGAAATGCCTGAGGTGCGCGAAGCAGCAGGAAAACCCAGAGCGGGGGTGATCCGCCTCACCGCTTCTCAGGAAGGGGATCATATTCTGCTGGGCATCGAAGATGATGGTGCCGGTATGGACGCACAAAAGCTAAAAGATATCGCCATAAAACGCGGCATCTTAGACGCCGATGGCGCGGCACGGATGAGTGATAATGAAGCTTATAATCTCATTTTTGCGCCCGGCTTTTCTACCAAAGTCGAGATTACCGACGTCTCAGGGCGCGGTGTGGGCATGGACGTAGTAAAAACCGGGATTAACTCGGTTAACGGCTCCATTCATATCGACTCCGAATTAGGTAAAGGCACTAAGCTGCAAATTAAAGTGCCGCTCACGTTAGCGATATTACCCACCCTGATGGTAATGGTGGGCAGTCAAACCTTTGCTTTGCCACTAACTAACGTAGTGGAGATATTTCATCTTGATTTAACTCGCACCAGTATGGTGGATGGGCAGCGTACAGTGGTGGTACGAAACCATGCAACGCCGTTATTTTACTTACAAGACTGGTTACTCAAAGGTGAGCAAAAAGCGCATCAAGAGCAAGGGCATGTGGTGATTGTTGCGGTAGGTAATCAGCACATTGGTTTTGTGGTGGATGCCTTAATTGGTCAAGAAGAAGTGGTGATCAAGCCGTTGGATAATTTGCTGCATGGCACGCCGGGCATGGCGGGCGCCACTATTACAAGTGATGGTGGCATTGCATTAATTTTAGATTTAGCTGGCCTGATCAGGGCGTACGCTAAGCGCTATGCCTAATCATAAGTAGTATGGGGAAAATAATGGCAATTCGGGTGTTAGTGGTTGACGATTCTAGTTTTTTTAGACGACGCGTCAGTGAGATCTTAAATCAAGACGCCATGATGACGGTAATAGACACGGCCGCGAATGGTCAGGAAGCCATCGAGAAAACCCGTTTATTGCGCCCCGATGTCATTACTATGGATATAGAAATGCCGGTGCTCGATGGTATATCGTCGGTGCGTGCCATTATGAAAGACACCCCGACACCGGTGATTATGTTTTCTTCCCTTACGCACAGTGGCGCACAAGCAACATTAGATGCGCTGGACGCTGGCGCTATGGATTTTCTACCTAAGCGGTTTGAAGACATTGCGCGTAGCAAAGAAGAAGCGATTACCTTATTACAGCAACGGGTAAAAGCCATTGCCCGGCGTCCGCGCCGACCGCGTCCCGTAACGCCTGTGCGTAGCCCAAGTCCAACTGCGGCTAAGTCGGGCTTAAGCACCGCAGCTGAGCGATTAAGTGCGCTTCGTCAAAAAAATACACCTCAACCCGCCGCTGTAGAAAGTGGGTTGCCCAGTCGCACCAGTGTGCCAAGACGCAGCGGTAAGCCTTATCAATTGCTTGCGATAGGCACGTCAACAGGGGGGCCGGTAGCTCTGCAAAATGTGTTAACCAAATTACCGGCTAACTTTCCTTATCCTATTGTGCTGATCCAGCATATGCCAGGTACTTTTACTACGGCCTTTGCTGCACGACTCAATAGTTTATGTAACATCCAAGTAAAAGAAGCCGTTGACGGCGATCCAGTACAACCTGGCCATGCTTATTTAGCTCCCGGCGGGCGACAAATGTTATTTGAAGGTCGCGCTGGCGCCACACGATTGCGAATCGTTGATGGTAATGACAAGGTAAACTACAAGCCCTGCGTGGATATTACCTTTGCCTCGGCGGCTAAAACCTATGGCGGTAAAGTGCTGGCGGTGGTGTTAACGGGCATGGGCGCTGATGGCCGAGAAGGGGCACGATTATTAAAAGCCCAAGGCGCGACTATTTGGGCACAAGACGAAGCAACCTGTGTGGTCTATGGCATGCCCCAAGCGGTGGCAAAAGCAGGGCTTGCTAGTGAGTCGCTGCCGCTGCCGCTAATTGGCGAAGCCATTATTAATGAGATGAACAGCTGATATGGCAGTGACTGGCTTACTGTTAGCATTGGTATCTATTGTAGTGGCCCAGTGGTGGCACGGCGGCAGTTTAAGCGTATTAGCCGATGGCCCAGCCTTACTTATCGTGTTTGGTGGCACCTTAGGGGCGGCTTTAATTCAAACGCCATGGCGCCAATGCAAAGTGGCTTTTCAGGCATTATTATCCATTTGGAAACGACCTAATTGGCCATTTAATGAGCAGGCGTCGCGATTGTTGCATTGGTCGCATCAAGCGCGCCAAGAAGGTTTTTTAGTTTTAGAGTCTCGTCTTGAGCACCACTCTCTGGATGACTTTACCCGCCAAGGTTTGCAGTGGGTGGTGGACGGTACCGAACCGCTGGCCCTTGAGCAGTTATTAGATAATCAGCTAGATGCCTTAGAAGAAGAAAAAGAGCTAGAAGCACGTTTTTTTGAAGCCATGGGTGGCTACAGTCCGACCATTGGCATTATTGGCGCGGTGCTGGGCTTGATCCAAGCCATGTCTAACTTAGACGATCCCGCCCAGTTAGGGGCGGGCATTGCGGTGGCGTTTGTGGCTACCTTGTATGGCGTTGGCTTAGCGAACTTATTTTTATTACCGGTGGCGAATCGATTGCGCGCCAATTACCGATTACAGCTGCGCTACCACGAGCTAACAGCGGTGGGGTTATTAGCCATCGCTCGGGGGGACAGTAGTTTAATGGTGAGCCGGCAGTTAGGCCAATACCAAGGGCCATTTTAATGAGGCGGCGTAAGCTTACCGCTCAGCCGCAAAATGCGGGGCTCGATCGTTGGCTGGTGTCTTATGCCGACTATATGACCTTGGTGTTTGCGTTGTTTGTGGTGCTCTATGCCATTCATGCTACTAAAGTAGAATTACAGCAGCCGTTATTAGATGGCTTAGGACAAGCACTAGTACGCTTCAGTGGGGAAGAAAAACCAGCGCGCGCCGCCAATACCCTGGTCGCCGAGCCAAATACAGAAGTTACTGACGGTACCGGTTCGCCGTTAGTGACTGACGATCCCAGTTTAGCGGCATTAAAGGCCGAGTTAGAACTTAATTTAACGCCTTTTTCGGCATTGACCACTGTCGAGTTAAGCCCAGAAGGGGACTGGCTGACTTTGGCGTTTAATGACCAATTACTTTTTACACAAGGCAGTGCTTTATTAATGAAAAATGCCGAGCAAGTACTAAGGCAATTAATAGGGCCACTGGCGGCAACTTATCATTTTATTCGAGTACGCGGCTATAGCGATAATATTCCGATCAGTAATGAGTTATATGCCTCAAATTGGCAGTTATCTGCCGAGCGAGCGCGTACTGTATTGGAATGGTTATTAAAAGAAGGCATTGAGCCCCCCCGACTGGCATTAGAAGCGTATGGGGTTTATCAGCAGCCAAGCGATGCCACTAAGAATAAGCCAAGGCGAGCGTTGCAGCGCCGCGTTGAAATTGCAATTTCTAAACAACAGTGGCAACCCCCCGCTGCCTTGCCTTCTAGTGTGTTAGAAGGTGAGCCTGAGTCAGGCTTGCGGGTCTATGAATTACCCAACGGGGGCATTCGAATTGGCACAACACAGGATTAAACATTGATAGTCTGGACAGTAGCGAATCAAAAGGGTGGGGTAGGCAAAACAACGACCGTTGTGGCGTTAGCCGGCTTACTTGCTCAGCGTAATAAGCGAGTCTTGCTGATCGATACCGATCCGCACGGCTCGCTGAGTGCGTATTTTAATTATGATATCGATAACCTTAGCTACAGTTTATTTGATTTGTTTGCAGCCGAGCACCCTAGCCGAGAGCTCTTCAATAAGGCGGCCTTGGTAACCCCCTTTGATGGCTTAACTTTATTACCTTCGTCTATTTCTCTGGCTACCTTAGAGCGCACCTCGAGTAGTCGAGCGGGAATGGGCTTAGTATTAAAACGATTATTAGCCGAAGTAAAAAACGATTTTGATGTGGTGATTATTGATTGCCCGCCGGTGTTAGGAGTAATGATGGTTAATGCGCTGGCTGCCTGTGATCGTATTTTGATCCCCGTGCAAACGGAGTTTTTAGCCATTAAAGGCTTAGAGCGTATGGTAAGTACGTTTAAGTTAATGCACCGAGCCCGCAAAGATGGTTTTCGTTATACGGTGGTGCCCACTATGTATGATCAGCGCACCCGCGCGTCGATACAAAGTTTAGAAAGTTTACAGCAAGAATACGGTGAAAAGTTATGGCCGGCGGTGATCCCTGTGGATACCAAGTTTCGTGATGCCAGCTTACGCCACGAGCCGCCATCTTATTTTGCTAAAGGCTGTCGCGGGGTATTTGCTTACCAAACCCTGCTGCGTTATTTATGGCAGATAGATGAAATTGAGGTGCCATTATGAGCCAGAGACATAACGATGCTTTGGATGATTATTTTGGTGCCCTACTGAGTGAAGAAGCGCCGGCGCTGCAACCTGAAACTAAGCCCAAACCTGAGGCCACAGCCAAAGTAAAACCCACTCTTGAAGTGGACCCCGACACTGAGGCGCGCCGCCAAGGGTTAGAGTCGCTACTAGCACAAGTAGCGCAGTTAAAAGAGCAAGAAGCGCTCGCCACGCCCGTTGTGACGCCAGAGATTATCTCAGAAGTGGCGCCTATGATTGCGCCGCCGCAAGTGGAGTCAGTAGCTAAGACCACCATTGCCACTGAAGTAGAGATAGCCGTGCCTCCGAGTCCACCAGCCGCAACCTGGCAGAATATGGACACCGAAGCACAGTTTCAGGTGCTGTATTTTATGGTAGCGGGCATGACCTTTGCGGTGCCGTTGACGCACCTAGGTGGCATTTATGAAATGACTAAACTGACGCATATTTTTGGTAAACCCAACTGGTTTGCTGGCATGATGACCGAGCGAGGCCGCCAGTTATATGTGGTAGATACTGCCCGCTGGGCAATGCCGGGGCATACTGCCGAAGAAACCTATCAATATTTAGTTACCCTCGGGGATAGCAGTTGGGGGTTAGGTTGTCATCAATTAAAAGGCACCGCCTTGTTAACCCGTGAACAAGTTAAATGGCGTACCCAGCCCGGAGCTCGCCCTTGGCTGGCAGGTATGGTAAAAGAAAAAATGTGTGCTCTGTTACATGTAGAGGCTTTAATTGAGCTTTTAGAGCAGGGTAAAAATATTGACGGACAGCAGGTCTGATCTGAGCTAAGCAGCATAAGGGTAAAAGTATGAGTGATAAGCGCAATGTGGCTGAAAACTTAGTGGAAGGTGAAGTGTTACAGTGGGTGACCTTTTGCTTGGATAACGAAACTTACGGTATCAATGTTATGCAAGTGCAAGAAGTACTGCGCTATAGCGATATTGCCCCCGTACCAGGTGCACCTAACTATGTGATTGGGATAGTCAACTTACGCGGCAACGTGGTCACAGTGTTAGATACTCGTTTGCGGTTTGGATTATCTGCCTGTGAAGTAACTGACAATAGTCGCATTGTGATTATTGAAGCCGAAAAGCAAGTCGTGGGCATTTTAGTCGACAGTGTCGCGGAAGTGGTGTACTTGAAGTCTTCAGAAATTGAAAGTGCCCCTAACGTCGGTAACAGTGAAAGTGCCAAGTATATTCAAGGCGTCTGCCACCGCGACGGGGAGCTGTTAATCTTAGTGAACCTTGATAATTTATTATCTGATGATGAATGGGATGAGATAGGGGAGCTGTAATGTGGCTTGAGCCGGCGTTTATGTTAGCCATGCTGGCGCTATTAGTCGGCATGAGCTCCTTATTTGTGTCTTGGTCGATGTGGCGACGTAGCCAGCGTAAGCTTGATGCCATGAGTCGTTTAATGCGTGAGTTAACACGTACCCGTGACAGCTACCGTAAACAGATAGATGAGTTGCAAGCGGCGAACATTGGCTTGGGCAATAAAATGAGCGACTTGTATCACAAACAAGACCGACTTAGCGAGCAGCAACAAGAGTTAGCGCTAAAAGATCCTCAAGGCAAGTTATATAGCCGCGCGACGCGCATGGTGCAACTGGGGGCCGGTATTGAGGAAGTCATGGCCGAGTGCGAAATGCCGCGCGCCGAAGCAGAGTTATTGATTGCGTTACATGGTAAGCCTTAAGAAGGAGCTAGGCTTTTACTTTGCATCTTAACGGCCCTGTAGGCTTTTTATACAGGGCTTTTTTATACACGGCGCCATCGCGCAAGCCGGCCCTAATACCACTCTGGAAAACGAACCGATCAAGATCTTCCGCCACGGAACCCACAGAAGAACACGGAATATAATGATCAGATCTGAAGATGACTCTGGGTAGTCAGTGCCAACTATCCTAGTTTGACGCTGTGATAGCTGGCTTAATGTAAATAGATCACTACTTATTTTGACAGGTATAAAACAGCATGAAAAATGCACAGCAACCTAGGCCTAGCGCTAAGCTGGCGCGTATTTTCTTTCTGCATAAAGAGTGGCTATGTGCTAGACTTGCGCCTATTTTTGACGGTTTACATTGCCCACTATGCTAGAAGCCAGACACTTAACCTGTGTACGAGAAGAGCACACCTTATTTCGTGAGCTATCACTGACGGTGGCGCCCGGTAGTCTTATTCAAGTTGCTGGCCCCAATGGGGTAGGTAAAACCAGCTTATTACGTCTGCTGGCAGGCTTATCTCGGCCTTACGGTGGCGAGGTGTTGTGGCAAGGGCATAATATTGAGCAGCATCGCGACGAATATCATCAAGAGCTGCTGTATCTTGGCCATCAGGCAGGCATTAAACACGAACTCACTGCCCTTGAAAATTTGGCGTTTTTTCGCCGGATGCACCATAGCCAGAGTCAAGTTGATTTATGGGAGGTGCTTGCACTGGTGGGCTTGGCCGGATTAGAAGACCAGCTTGCTGGGCAGTTATCTGCCGGCCAAAAACGTCGAGTGGCGTTAGCGCGGCTATGGTTAGGTGGCCCTAAGCTGTGGATCCTCGATGAGCCTTTTACGGCGATTGATAAAGACGGTGTTCAGGTGTTAGAGCGTTTGCTATTGGAGCACACCGCTGGCGGGGGCATGGTATTAATGACCACCCACCAAGATCTGTCTTTGTGCGCCGAGCGCGCTCAAGTATTACACATGACCCCTTATGTTGAGGAGTCGCTATGTTAGCCATGTTTAGTGGCGTATTACGCCGCGAGCTGGTATCGGCATTACGTCGACGCGGTGATATTTTAAATCCGCTGTGGTTTTTTATTATTGTCATCACCCTGTTTCCGCTCGGTATTGGCCCAGAGCCGGCTCAGTTGGCGCGTATTGCACCGGGCATTGTGTGGGTGGCCGCACTGCTATCGTCTTTATTAGCACTCGAGCGGCTATTTCGCGATGACTTCATCGATGGCACTTTAGAACAACTGATGCTAATGCCATGCCCACTGTCGGTGGTTGTGTTAGCTAAAGTGCTGGCCCACTGGTTATTGACGGGGTTACCGTTGTTATTATTGTCACCCTTAGTGGCCGTATTATTAAGTCTGGATCTGGTGGCCTTTAAAGCGGTATTCTGGACGCTACTTTTAGGTGGCCCTATTTTAAGCTTGCTAGGAGCGATTGGGGTGGCATTAACAGTAGGTATTGGTAAAGGCGGGGTACTGTTAAGTTTACTTACTTTACCGCTGTATATTCCGGTACTTATTTTTGCTACCTCGGCAATAGATGCCGCCAATTTTGGCGCCGCCTATAATGGGCAGTTGGCCATTTTAGGCGCGATGTTGATGGGGAGCTTGATTTTAGCGCCTTTTGCAACCGCCGCCGCGCTAAGGGTTAGTGTGAACTAAGACAGTAAGGTATTCTATAGCGCTAATATAAGATATCTTATGCCTTATAAGCATAACTTAACTATAACGTTAATTATTAAAAGGTCTGTGAGCAACATGTGGAAATGGTTACATCCTTACGCTAAGCCAGAAGAAGCCTACCGGCTGGCGGGACTTTGGCTACCTTGGTTTGCTGTGCTTAGTGTCTTGTGTTTTGCCATTGGACTGGTGTGGGGCTTAGCTTTTGCGCCGGCAGATTATCAACAAGGTGATGCGTTTCGCATTATTTATATCCATGTGCCGGCGGCTATTTTATCGATGGGCGCTTACTCCTCGATGGCCATTGCCGCCTTTGTTGGGCTGGTGTGGCAAATTAAAACCTCCAATATGGCGGTCGCCGCTATTGCGCCGGTGGGAGCGGTATTTACGGCAATTGCGTTGTTTACCGGTGCTGCCTGGGGTAAGCCGATGTGGGGCGCTTGGTGGGTATGGGATGCCCGCTTAACCTCAGAGTTGATTTTATTGTTTCTCTATTTAGGGGTCATGGCGCTTTATAATGCCATTTCCGATAAAGTGCTGGCGGGGCGCGCCGCCGGAATCTTGGCGTTAGTCGGCGTCATCAACTTACCCATTATTCACTACTCGGTAGAGTGGTGGAACACCTTGCACCAAGGCGCCAGTATTACCAAGTTCGCCAAGCCATCCATTTCCAATGATATGCTCTGGCCCTTGCTGATCATGATTGTGGCCTTTAGCTGCTTTTTAGGTGCGCTAACGCTTATGCGCTTGCGTAATGAATTGCTGCGACGAGAGTCCCATCGTCCTTGGGTACTAAAGTTGGCGGAGGAACAGCATGAAGTTTGATACTTGGTCGGCATTTTGGGCCATGGGAGGCTACGGATTTTATGTGTGGCTGTCTTTTGGCCTCACGCTGTTGGCCTTAATTGGCTTAGTAGTGACGACCATGGTCACTAAGAAAAGTTTATTGCGTACTGTAAAACAAAAACAGGCCAGAGTGGCCCGTCGTAAAGCCGCTCAGAAGTTGGAGAATACGTTATGAACCCAAGACGTAAAAAGCGCATGACGCTAATTATCGCCATATTGCTGGGACTGTCGGTAATGACCGGCCTAGTGCTGTATGCGCTAGAGCAAAATATTGATTTATTTTATACCCCAACCGAACTTGTTGAGGGTAAAGGCGAGGCCAAGTTAAAACCGGAAGTCGGCCAACGCCTGCGCATTGGTGGCATGGTGGTGCCTAACTCGGTAAGTCGCGACCAAGAAAGCTTAAAAGTAAGTTTTGATCTGGTGGATGCCGGTAACGAAGTTATTACTGTCACTTTTGATGGCATTTTGCCAGATCTGTTTCGTGAAGGGCAGGGCATAGTGGCGCAGGGGCATCTCACCGATGCACGCACCATTGAAGCCTTTGAAGTACTCGCCAAGCACGATGAAGAATATATGCCACCGGAAGTGGCGGAAGCACTCAAGGGAATTGAGCATATAAAACCTGAATATTCCCCAGAGCAGTTGCAAGGAAGTCGTTCATGATCCCTGAAATAGGACAATTCAGCTTAATACTCGCCCTCGCGGCGAGTCTTATTTTGAGCATTTATCCCCTCATGGGGGCCGCGCGCGGTAACCTTGGCATGATGCTAATGGCCCGCCCACTGGCCTACTCGATGTTTGGCTTTTTGCTGGTGTCCTTTGGTTGTTTAACCTGGGCGTTTATCGATCATGACTTTACCGTGCTCTATGTGGCGTCTAACTCTAATAGTATGTTGCCACTAGAGTATCGAATTTCGGCGGTATGGGGCGCACACGAAGGCTCCTTGCTGTTATGGGTGTTAACCCTCGCTGGGTGGAGTGCTGCAGTAGCGCGCTTTAGCCGTGCGCTACCTATTGATGCGGTGGCACGAGTACTGAGCGTGATGGGCATGATTGGCGTCGGCTTCTTGCTGTTCGTTATTGTGACTTCTAACCCCTTTGAGCGTACCTTGCCGTTTTTCCCCGTCGATGGCCGCGATCTTAACCCCTTATTGCAAGACCCCGGGCTGATTTTTCACCCGCCGATGTTATACATGGGTTATGTGGGTTTCTCGGTGGCCTTTGCCTTTGCAATTGCCTCGTTAATGACCGGTAAGCTAGACGCGGCGTGGGCGCGCTGGTCGCGCCCCTGGACCATGGCCGCGTGGATCTTCTTAACCATGGGTATCACGTTAGGCTCATGGTGGGCTTATTATGAGCTAGGTTGGGGCGGCTGGTGGTTCTGGGATCCGGTAGAAAACGCCTCCTTTATGCCATGGTTAGCCGGTACGGCATTAATACACTCGTTAGCGGTCACCGAAAAACGTGCCACCTTTAAACCGTGGACGGTATTGCTGGCAATTTTAGCCTTCTCGCTCAGCTTGCTCGGCACCTTCTTAGTACGCTCGGGGGTGTTAGTGTCGGTGCACGCCTTTGCCTCTGATCCCACCCGCGGATTATTTATTCTGATCTTCTTTATGCTGGTGGTGGGTTGCTCGCTACTGCTGTATGCCATTAAAGGTGCTGCGGTTAAAAGCCACGGTAAGCATGAATTAGCCAGTCGAGAAAGTATGCTGTTGGGTAATAACATCTTACTGATGGCCGGTTTAGCGGTGGTACTAGTAGGTACGATATTGCCCTTGGTGCATAAAGAGCTGGGGCTGGGCAGCATCTCCATTGGTGCGCCCTTCTTTAATGGTTTATATGCCTGGCTGATTATTCCTTTTGCACTGCTATTAGGGGCCGGCCCGCTATTTCGCTGGCGCCGTCAAAGCATGAAAGAAATCAACGGCAAGCTGATATTTGCGCTGGTGGCTGGTGCTGCTATTGGCGTGGGCTTACCTTGGTGGTTTGCCGATAACTTTGAAATATGGGCGGCCGTCGGCATCGGTTTGGGTGCCTATATTATCATCACCAGCCTGCAAGAAACCTGGGTGCGCGCCACCCACCGCCACTCGTTTGGCAAAGGTATTGGCAAGCTCGGCAATAGTCATTGGGCCATGTTTTTAGGTCATGTGGGCATGGCGGTGAGCATTATTGGTATTAGCTGCACGCAGCTTTATAGCATCGAGCGTGATGTGCGCATGAAAACCGGCGAAAGTGTGACCTTCTCGGACTATACCTTTACTTTTGAAGGTATTAAGAAAGCCGATGGTCCTAACTACGAAGGCTATAAAGGCGTGATTGGTGTCGATAAAGACGGCAAGGTGCTGCCTAAGCTTAAACCCGAAAAACGGTTATATATAGTACAGCGCATGCCTATGACTGAAGCCGCTATTAGCCCAGGCTTAACCCGTGACTTGTATGCCGCGCTTGGGGAAGAATTAGACAACGGCGCTTGGGCCATTCGTTTATATTACAAGCCCTTTATTCGCTGGATCTGGTTTGGTGCAGTGCTGATGTCGATTGGTGGCATTATCTCTATGCTCGATAAGCGTTATCGCTTGGGCGGCAAAAAGATTAAAACCATCAAAGCGCAGGAGGAAGCACTATGAATCGGCGGATAATAATTTTACTGATCCCTTTGGTGCTGTTTTTGGCCGGCTGTGTATTTTTATATAAGGGTCTGTTTTCAGACCCAACCAAGCTGGAGTCGGTCTTAATTAATGAGCCGGTGCCAGAGTTTGCATTGCCTTCCTTACAAGATCCCGAGCGCGAGCTCAGCCGAGATATCTTTTTAGGCCAGCCGATGCTGCTTAACGTTTGGGCCACCTGGTGCCCAACGTGTTATGCCGAGCATGAATACTTAAATCAGCTTAAAGAGCGTGAGGGTATTCATATTGTGGGTATTAACTATAAGGATGAGCGCACTAAAGCGCTGCGTTGGTTAAAAAACCTAGGTAATCCCTATGCCGATGATATTTACGATCCCACCGGCATGTTGGCGCTGGACTTAGGGGTATACGGCGCACCAGAAACCTTTTTTATCGACAGTAACGGCGTGATCCGCTATCGCCATGTGGGTGACGTTAACGATACTGTATGGAAAAAGACCCTGAAACCTATTTTTGAGCAGATGGAGTAAGACCATGCGTTTATGCTCACTGTTAACCCTCTTGGTTGGGTTTTGGCTCACTCCTGCTATGGCCGCTATTGATGTCTATGAATTTAGCGAGCCTAAGCAAGAGGCGATGTTTCATGAGCTCACCAAAGAGCTGCGCTGTCCTAAATGCCAAAACCAAGACATTAGCGACTCTGAGTCAGAGTTGGCTAAGGATCTGCGCGATAAAACTTATGCCATGTTGCTTGAAGGCAAGAGTAAGCAAGAAGTTGTCGACTACATGGTGGCGCGCTACGGTAACTTTATTCTTTATAAGCCGCCTGTGATGGCTTCTACTTTGATCTTGTGGATAAGCCCTATTTTGGTGGTGCTGATCGGCTTTATTGTTGTGGTAGTACGTACCCGTAATAAGCCGCATCACAGCATAGACAATGAGTTAAGTATTGAAGAACAACAGCGGCTGCATGAACTGCTAAACAAAGACAAAGAGAGTTAATATGACTTTATTTTGGACAGCCAGCGTCTTACTGACCCTAGTGCTGGTACTGGTGATAATACTCCCGTTGACTCGGGGTCGAGCTGAGTCTAGCCATAGCCGTAATCAGCTTAATACTGAACTCTATCACCAGCGTTTACATGAGCTGGAGCAAGATCAAGAGCAAGGCTTATTAGAAGAAGGCGAAGCAGCTACTCAAGAGCTACAAAAAAGCTTGCTCGACGATGTGTCGAGTGAAAACACCCAGCAAAAGTATAAGCGCAGCCATATCGCCTGGTTACCCGCGGTGCTGATAGCGATTGCGGTCGCTTACGGGGGCTACTGGCAGTGGGGAGCTCACGATAAAGTAGTGCACTGGCAAGACAGTAGCTCGCGCTTAAGTGAGCTAACTCGCAAAGTGTTGATCGATCCTAGCGATGATATTACCGAGCAGGACATGGCAGATCTCATTTTAGCACTGCGTACTAAGCTTGCTGAAGATGGCGACGATGCCCGTGGCTGGTTATTGTTAGGCCGCTTAAATATTGAAATGCGCGACGGTGAAAGTGCACGAGACGCCTTAGAAAAAGCGTTAAAGATGAGCGATAACCCCACCGGGGTGTTAGTGCCTTACGCTGAAGCGTTAGCGATGACAGGGGAAACCTTACGCGCCGAAAGTTTGATCAAAGAGGTCTTAAAAGAAGATCCTAATAATCTAGAGGCATGGTCAGTATTTGCCTTTATGGCGATACAAGAAAATAATTTTGCGGGCGCTATTTCCCGCTGGGAGCAAATTTTACAGCGCATGTCGCCAGAAAGTCCGCGTTATGCCATGATTGAGCGCTCGATTGCCTTTGCTCAGCAGCAATTAGCTGAAGGCGGACAAGAGGCGGTGACGGGGCCGCGCTATCAAGTAGAAGTAAATACAGTGACGAGCGTGCCTTATCACCCCGGCGCGGTATTGTTTATTTCGGCGGTTGATGCCAAGCAAGGCGGCGCGCCGCTAGCAGCCCAGCGCATTGAGCGGCCTTCTTTTCCGCTCACCATTACCTTAACCAATGCGGATGCCATGACCCCTAATAATAAGATGAGCGATAGCGAAGATATTATTATTAAGGCCCGTCTTGCGCCTAGCGGTAATGCCTCAGATACCAGTGATGCATGGGAAGGGACCAGTGGGCTATTAAGTACTAAAGAAGATAAGCGCATATCAATTGTGATTGATACGCCGCTCTAACAAGCCGCCTCATTCGTATACCACGGGTGAGGCGTATTGATTTACCCTAATAAGAAGAAGGCTAATAATAATGTGGCGATCCTTAGTAATAGCGGCCAGCTTGGTGTTGGCAGGCTGTGCCAGCCAAGAGCGGGAGCCTATTCAATATACCAACGATCCCTTTAATAGTAGCAAGCCGGCTGACTATGCTAAGTCGAGTGCCGACGACCCTCGTGACCCCTTTGAACCGGTGAACCGAGTTTCTTGGGTGATTAACTACGATATTATGGACCCCTACTTAGTGCGCCCTGTGGCCCATGCCTATGGCGATTATGTGGCCAAGCCGGTGCGAGATGGCTTTCAGAATATGGTGCTTAACCTAGAAGAACCCGCCAGCTTTGTGAATCATTTAGTAACCGGTGATTTACCTGGCATGGGTACCACCTTAGTGCGCTTTGGTGTTAACAGTACCGTGGGGATTTTAGGCTTTTTTGATGTTGCCGAAAAAATGAATTTACCTCGTCGCCCTAAAGACTTTAACCAAGTACTCGGTCAGCTTGGGGTGGGGGATGGCCCTTACATTATGGTGCCATTTATGGGGCCGAAAACCCTGCGCTCTATCTCGGGTGATGTGGTGGATACCTTATACTTCCCCTACGACGTCATGACCTTTGCCATGCGCGCCGGTAAGTGGGCCATGGGTGGCTTATATGAGCGTACCGAGCTAAGAGACAGAGAGTCTATTATTGATAACTCCCTCGACCCCTACGGCTTAACTAAAGACTTCTATCTGCAGTATCAGGATGCGCGTATTGGTAAAGACGGCAGTGATGAGTCTGATGATGATATCGCTGATTTTATGGACGAAATTGACGGCTAAAACAGCCCTAAGTGTCGCGACCTTAGTTTAATGACCAGCCGCAAGCTAACTTAAGGCAAACGTGGGAGACGTTTGCCTTATTTTTTGTAACTTTGTCTGGCATGGGCTTTGCAAGGCGCCTTGGCCTTGGTAAGGTAAAAGCGGTTGCGTCACCCCCTAGTGTTATGTCGAAAGTTAAGGAACTCCTCATGCTCAAAGATACCTTGAATGATATTCGTATTCGCTCAGAGAAAGTCATGATCACTCCCGCAGAGCTAAAAGCTAAGTTGCCCATCTCTCAATCGGCCCTCGACTACATTGGTGAGGCTCGCGAGACGATTTCTAATATCATTCAGCGTAAAGATCATCGCTTTTTAGTGATTTGTGGCCCTTGCTCCATTCACGATATAGACGCAGCTAAAGAGTACGCAACCCGCCTCAAAAAACTGCATGATGAGTATAGTGACAGCCTGTATATAGTAATGCGCGTCTATTTTGAAAAGCCGCGCACCACCGTTGGCTGGAAAGGCTTTATTAACGATCCTCACTTAGACGGCACTTTTGATATTGAGCAAGGGCTACACCAAGCGCGCGAGCTGTTGTGTTGGTTGGCCGAGTTAGAGCTGCCACTGGCGACTGAAGCGTTAGATCCAATTAGCCCGCAATACTTAGCGGAGCTATTTTCTTGGTCGGCGATTGGCGCTCGTACTACTGAGTCGCAAACCCACCGCGAAATGGCCTCGGGTTTATCGATGCCGGTGGGCTTTAAAAACGGCACCGACGGTAACTTAGGTACGGCGATTAATGCCCTAAAAGCCGCAGCCGAGTCTCACTCTTTTATGGGTATTAACCAGCAAGGGCAGGTGGCGTTACTGGTCACTCAGGGGAATCCTGATGGTCATGTTATTTTGCGCGGCGGTAAGCAACCTAACTACGACTCAGTCAGCATCACCCTTGCTGAACAAGACATGACTAAAGCGGGCTTAACGCCAAGCCTAGTGGTGGATTGTAGCCACGGTAACTCCAATAAAGATTACAGTTTGCAGCCGTTAGTCACCGAAAACGTAGTGCGCCAAATTGAAGAAGGTAACCAGTCAATTTTAGGCATTATGCTCGAGTCGCATTTATTTGCCGGTAACCAGTCAAGCGAGCAAGCTCGTAGCGAGATGCAATATGGGGTGTCCATTACCGATGCCTGTATCGATTGGGACGCCACCGCTGAGTTATTAAAACGTTGCTATCAGCAATTAGCTGAGCCGTTAAAGTCACGACTAGGCTAAGCACTAAATATATAAAACAACACCGTTTATAGGCATAATAAAGCACCGTGTCCGGGAAGGACCGGTGCTTTATTAATGGGGATAGGATCTATGGTTGATGAATTAGCGCTACTGCGAGATCAAATAGATGAAGTGGATCAGCAGTTAGTCACATTGTTTGCGCGTCGATTACAGCTAGTGGCCGGCGTAGGAGAAGTAAAAAGCCGCGAAGGACTGCCCATTTATGCGCCGGATCGCGAAGCCATTATGCTGGCCAAACGCCGCGCCGAAGCACAAGCCCAAGGAGTGCCGCCAGATTTAATTGAAGATGTATTACGCCGCTTTATGCGCGAGTCGTATGCCAGTGAAAAAGACACCGGCTTTAAGTGCATGAACCCCAATTTAGGTAAAGCGGTGGTCGTCGGCGGTGCGGGCCAGTTAGGCGGCCTATTTAGTAACTTGCTTACTTTATCGGGCTATCGGGTTGAGGTGCTAGAAAAAGACGACTGGGCTAATGCCGACGCTTTATTACACGATGCCGGTTTAGTGGTAGTGGCGGTACCTATCGACCAAACTTTAAGGGTGATCCAACAGCTGCCAACGCTAAATGATGATTGCTTATTAGTTGACTTAACCAGTATTAAAGCCGAGCCGCTTGCTGCCATGCTGATGGCTCACCAAGGCCCAGTATTAGGTTTGCACCCCATGTTTGGGCCCGATGTCTCGAGCCTCGCTAAGCAAGTGATTATTTATAGTGAAGGACGTGGCGCCGAGCAGTATCAATGGCTGTTAGCGCAAATGCGTATTTGGGGCGCACGCTTACAAGCGGTTGATGCCGCTGAGCACGACAAAGCCATGAGCTTAGTACAAGCACTACGCCACTTCACCAGCTTTGCTTACGGTGTGCATTTGTGTAGTGAGCAAGCAGATCTGGCTCAACTATTACGCCTAAGCTCCCCGATTTATCGTTTAGAGCTAGCCATGGTAGGGCGCTTATTTGCCCAAGATCCTACTTTGTATGCGGACATCATTTTATCCTCTCCTGCTAATCTGGAGATGATCCGCCGTTATCACAGCCGCTTTGGTGAGCTGTTAACCCAACTAGAAGCCGGTGAGCGTGAGGCTTTTGTAGAGCAGTTTGCTAAAGTAAGCGATTACTTTGGTGAGTATGCCGACACCTTCTTAAAAGAAAGCCGAATGTTGTTAGCGAAAGCCAACGATAGCCGACACTACGGCGCCGACGACGAATAAGTGTTGAGTGGTGAGGGGTGAGTGTTGAGTGTGGCTGGACGTTAATCGCTTCACTTCTTACGCTTTTATAGCTAAAAAATACCGCCACTTCATAACAAGCGGCGGTATTTTTATTGGTGCGGCTGACAGCTTGGTGCTTATGGCTTAAAGCGTACCGCTGAGGGCGTTAGCTATCCTTGGTAAACGCGCTGAGCCAGCTGTTGCATTGGCGCTAACGACTCACTTTCATCAAAGCGCAGCGCAAAGCCTTGTACTCCTGCGCTTTGTAGGGCGCCGGCGAGCTCGGGCAATAACGCGTCTTGACCATTAAGCTGACTCACCAGTGGCAAACGGCTGTGCTTTTGTAAGCTCAACAGCTGAGACAGGGAGCGCTCTTGGCCCGCCAGCAGCGCCACTTGTTGATTACCCTGTGCCAAAATAAGCTCGGCGGCGGCTAACGTCTCTTCTTCTATCTCGCTCACCGGTAATAAGACGGGGCGAGTGCAACGCCCAGCGGCCATTAGCAGTGCTTCTCGGCCTGCCGCGAGGGGTTGTAGCAATAACACATCTAACGACTCAGCAGCGCGCTTTAACTGCTCTGGGGTATGCACCCAGGTCATGGCCGCTAAATCAAACTGCGCCGCAACTTCGCGTAACTGTTGTAAACGCGCTTGTTCGTGCTGGTGATCGCCAACGCCAAAGCAGGGCAGCGCTAATACTTGGCCACCGTGCTCTTTTAGGTGACGAGCCATTTCTTGCAAGCTCACCGTTTCGGGCCAGCTATTAACTAACGCCGCCAACAGTGGCTCTTGGCCACTCATATTAAAGCGGCCCACTTGTAATGATAAAGGCAGCACTGAGTTAGGAGTCGTCTCCTGTGGGCTTAGCGCTGGTTTGTTTTGGTGGGCCTTTTTAGTGCTGGCAAGGGTGTCTTGGCCCAAGGCGGTTTCTTGGCTGAGTGCTTTTGCTGAAATGTGGGTTGGTGCTACTTCGGCACTGGGGTAGCAGCCAAGAATTTTAATAAAGCGCACAATATCTTTAAGCTCCACCAACGCTGCCTGCATTTGGGCACTATTCACGTTAGCCGCTACATCCACATAAAACATTTCTTCCCATGGGTTACCAATAATGGGACGCGACTCTAACTTGGTCATGGGAATATCGTGGTTGCGCAGTACTAATAAGGTTTCTACTAAGGCGCCACTTTGCTGGCCGGTAGACATAATAAAACTGGTTTTAGCGGGTATTTGCTCGGCTACTTCTACAGGCTTGCGCGCCACCACAATAAAGCGGGTCATATTTTGTTTTTGGTTAGCCAGCCCGGTCACTAGCGGCTTTAGGCCATGTAGCTCGCCACCATCGGCACTGCCCATGGCGCCAATATCGTCGCGCTGCGCTTTAGCGACTAGCTCCATGGCGTTAGAGGAGGCGGCACAAAACTCCACCGTAACGTTGGGTAGGGTTTTTAAATACTGTGAGCACTGCTGATATACCTGAGGGTGGGTATACAAGGTTTTCAGCTTGCTGACCTCGGTATCCACTGCCACTAATAAGCAATGCTCAATGGGCTGGGTGAGCTCACCTACAATCGACAAGCTGGTGTGCTGCATTAAATCAAATACATCATTAATGGCACCGGAGCTGGTGTTTTCGATAGGTAAAATACCGTATTGGGCTTGGCCCGACTCTACGGTGTCAAAGATCTGTTGAAAGCTGTCGCAGTTGTGCTCGACTAAGGTGGCCTGAAAGCGCGATAAATATTTGCGCGCCGCCATATTGGAGTAAGAGCCCCGTAGCCCTAAAAATGCCACACTAATAGCAGGCACTTCATCTTGGGGGTTAAGTAGGTCTTGTAATAATGCCTGCTGTGAGCGCACCGAATCTTCAATAATGGTGTGATAAATTTGAGTAATGTAATGAGCATCTAATCCTAATGGCCGGCCCACATTGATTAACTCTACCAGTAACGCTTGCTCGCGCTCTTGATCACGAATGGGGCGCGGATTTTTTAATTTGCTGCGCGCCACTTCCAAACTGAGGCCTTTGCGTTTGGCCAGCAGGGTTAGTAGCTCTTTATCTAGGCTACTAATGTGGGTTCTGATCTCATCCAGGTTCATTAATCGGGCTTCCCTTAATTACTCAATAAAAAAGCCTCCCGGTGGGAGGCTTATCTGTTCGTCTTTCGCTACTTTTTTGCCAGACGCAGTGCCTCCCCCTTAAGGGGTGATAAAGGATGCGCTAAAAAAGCAGTGAAAGAAGAACGGGGTAGTGGGCATTAAGCATCTCATCAATAAGCTATCTATATACATTATACATTTACTGAAAACGACTCGCACTAGCAAGCACTTTTAACAATAAAACCAGCGCCTTAACGTTAGGCGCTGGTAACAAGGTTATATAATAATACTTAATTTAGCGAGTGTGCTGACCATTAGCTTTGCGCTTGTTGCGCCTCGGCTTGGGTTTCATACTCGGCTTCTATAAACTCAGCTTCAATTTCAGCGTCCACCTCTTCTGCTGTGGCTTCGTCTTCACCTACCACAGGCTGACCAGCAACCGCACGTTGGGCTAAGGGTTTATCGGCATAGCGATTAAGTTGACGCTCTAGCTTTTGGCCTAAGTCTTTAATAGCAGCATAGAGATTTTCGTCTTCAGCCTTAGCAAACAAGGTGTCATGACGTACACCAGCCGTGGCTTCAATCTGATACTTGAGCCCTTCTTTATGAATAATCACATGGGGCGTGATCAGTGGCACTTGGCGGCGAGTTAGCTTAGCAAAGCGGCTCTCGACGCGTTCACGAATTGCGGGAGAAATGTCAATAACGTTACTGGTAATGGTAATGGACATATAAGAACCCCCTAGGGTGTTGTGTGTGTGTACAAGTTATAGATTACCCTTAACCTAAGTTAAAGGTGTGATCTTTATCAACCTTTGTTACGACTTTTTTACTAACGATATAAATATGTGACCAAAGCGCTAGTAACGTTATAAGCTACTTGCCAGCCACTTGCAAAACAAGCAAAACTTGATGGGTTAACCCACATTTAAGGAAGTACCCCTCTCAGCTTGCCTCTCCCACAGTCGCTTATTCACTCCTAAAGCGGGAAGTTTCTAGAGAGTTTGTGGTTTGCCATTGCAGTGTGCTTAGTATTTCATAGGATATTTTATTACTTACATAGAAGGGGTATGCGGTGAGAAGTTGGTTAGGGATAGGGCTAGTGCTATTAAGTCTAGCAGCGCAGGGGCAAACATCGCCTTTACGCGCGCAATATCAGGCGGCCGATCAAGCCTTGAAAAAAAATGATCAGCTTAAATATTCTCAACTACGAGCCGGCCTAGACAGCTACCCGCTTACTATCTACCTCGACTACCAAGAGCTTAACGATAATTTATCTCGCTTAACGACCGCGCAAGTTACCCAATTTATTAATCGTTATCCCAACTCTTTACTGGCCGACCGGCTAGAAGGGCGTTATTTACATCGTCTTGCCAAAGAGCAGCGTTGGCAGGAATTTTTACGTCTCTATCCCGAGCTGCCTAATAGTGTTGAGCTACAGTGTGCCCATTATCGAGCCCAGTGGGCGGTGGGTGACAAAAAAGTCGCCATGGGCGGTGCCGAAAAAATGTGGCTGCATGGAGGCTCGCGTCCTAATAGCTGTGATCCCTTATTTAGTACTTGGGCCAGTATTGGTGGGCGCAGCGATGAGCATATTTGGGAGCGCATGCTACTTGCGTATGAAAATGGGCAAGACAGTTTAGTGACCTATCTTAACCGTCAGCTAAGTAGCTCGGCCCAGCCGGCAGGAGACTTATTAGCGCGCCTGAGCAAGCAGCCTCAGTTATTACTGGGGGCTAACCCTATTAAAGCCCATACTCGTCGCGAGCAAGCGGCGGTGGCGGTGGCATTAGAGAGACTTGCGAATACTGAGCCAGATGCAGTAATGCGGCTGTACCCGCAATATGCGCGCAGTGCCGATCTTAGACCCGAACAAGTGACTAAAATTGAGCAGCAGTTAGCGCGTCGCCTGATGTTTAATCGCACTCGCGATCATCGTAGCTGGTTAGATAAACGCTTGCCCGAGATGGGTGACCAAGACTTATTTGAGCTACGCGCACGGTTAGCGATTTGGGAGCAAGACTGGTCAAGCTTACCGGGCTGGATTGCCTTATTGCCTAACAGTGAACAGCAAGACAGTCGCTGGTTATATTGGAAAGGGCGAGCACTTAAAGCGAGCCATAAATCGAGTGAAGGCGAGCAAGCATGGCAACAAGCCGCTAAACAGCGTAATTACTATGGCTTTTTAGCCGCTCAACAAAGTAAACATGCCTTTGCGCTCCATAAAGAAGCAGCACCCAATACCTTAACCTTGGCACAAGCGCGCAGCCGCTGGCCTGCGGTTGGTCGAGTACAAGAATGGTTAGCACTGGGTAATAAAACCGCGGCGCGCAGCGAGTGGTATCATTTGCTGAGTAAGGTTGACCCAAACGATGCCATCGCACTGGGCAGCATGGCGCTTAACCAAGGCTGGCACGATAAGTCGATTTTAGCGACCATTCAGGCTAAAGCCTGGGATCACTTAGACTTGCGCTTTCCTATTGTGTATCGCGATGCTTTTCAGCAACAAGCGCGTCGCTTAGCGATAGATGAAGCCATTTTATTTGCGATTGCTCGCCAAGAAAGTGCTTTTTATGAACAAGCACGGTCACCAGTAGGGGCGGGCGGATTAATGCAGTTAATGCCGGCCACTGCAAAAGCCACTGCGCGTAAATACAGTATTAATGGCTATCAGCGCGAGTCCGATGTGTATCGCCCTGACATAAACGTACAGCTGGGCTCGCATTACTTTAAAGAAATGCTAGGCCGTTATAATAATAATCGCATTGCTGCCATTGCTGCTTATAACGCCGGGCCAAGTCGTATTGACCGCTGGCTACGCGATAGTGCCAGCCGGCCATTAGATGTTTGGGTAGAAAATATTCCCTATCGAGAAACCCGCGGTTACGTACAAAATGTATTGGTTTATTCCGTGATTTATCAAGATAAACTGGGACAATCGCCTCACTTTATAAAACCTGCGGAGTTAAATTATGTCTATTAAGCCGTCGGTGGCAATTATTGGTCTAGGTTGGTTAGGTGAGCCATTAGCGCTCACCTTGCACCAGCAAGGCTATGTTGTGAGTGGCACCACCACCACTTCAGAAAAAGCCCAGCGTTTATCGCAAGCGGGTATTGATGCAATAGTCTGGGATATTAATGCCCCTCAGCCCAAGGCCTTACCCCAGGCACTGGCGGCGCACACTATGATTATTTGTGTGCCGCCGGGCAAGGTTGAAGACTATGCCCATGCCGTGGGCAGCGTGGCTAAGTTAGCGGCGAACGCCGGCGTGGCACGATTGATTTTTACCAGTGCCACCTCTATTTATGGCGGCGTGGGCAATAAAACCGAAGCCGATGCGCAGCCTGACTCAGAGCGCGGCGAACGCATGCAGGCCAGTGAGCAGGCGATGCATAACAGTGGCGTGCCCGAGGTATTGTGTTTGCGCTTATCAGGCTTGGTAGGCGGCAGCCGTGAGCCGGGACGCTTTTTAGCGGGACGCAGCTTTGACGGTGGCGACGAGCCAATTAACTTAGTAGCCCTTGAAGACTTATTGCGCTTTATGCCGGCTATTTTAGCAAAAGACAACTGGCCTAGCGCCCTTAATGTCAGTGCACCGCATCACCCTAGCCGTAAAGATTTTTATGGCCAAGCAGCCAAGCTGCGGGGCTTACCACCGCCTACCTTTGCTGGTGGCGGTGAGGGCAAAATCATTGATGGCAGCGAGCTAAGCCGCTGGTTGCAACTAGATTATAGCGTTACCGATTGGTTTAGTTGGCTGGCAGCGCGTACGGCGTAGGATGATAGTAGGGCGCTAGCGCTAATATCAATGCGCTTTGGTAAACTTGGCGGCGAGTTAAGCGGTGTTGGGTTAACACCCCTATTGCTCCGCCGCCTTGTTTACAATTAGTCAGCTTAAATAGCCTATCCATGGCATCGCCTAGCTCTTCACCGCTTGCTATCGCCTTAGCCACCATGGGGGGCAAGGTTAAGCTGGCGCTCCGGCAGGCGTTATCTAAGTGTGGGCCTAACACTTGGATCCAAGCAAAAGTCATTGCAAACCCCGCTCTTTGTTCAATACCGGCTTCAATTCCCACCCAAAGATCGGCGCTGGGTATCGCGGCTTGTGCGGCCAAGGCGCGGTGTCGTGCGCCGTCATAGGTTTCTTGGCAAGATAACGGCTGTGCTGCGACACCAGAAGAGACGGCTAACCCCTGTACTTGAATGTCTGCATTAGGGTAAATCTCTGCGAGGGCTAATCGAGTAGCGTCAATCTTAACGGGGTTAAGAGAGGCAACAATCACCTGCATTATCCTTTCCTCTAGTGGCAGCCAAATGGCGCTCGTATCATAATACTCCTTCACTAACTAAAAAAGAGAGAGAACAAAGTGACCGACCAAACACAACCCAGAGGCAATGTATTAATGCGTACCATGGCGATGCCCGCCGATACCAACGCTAATGGCGATATTTTTGGTGGCTGGATCATGTCACAAATGGACTTGGGCGGCAGCTTACTGGCCAATGAGATTGCCCTTGGCCGAGTTGGCACGGTGGCGGTCAGTGAAATGAGCTTTTCACGGCCGGTTAAAGTAGGCGATGTAGTATGCACCCATGGCGAACTTGTTAAAGTGGGCCGTACTTCTATTACTATTTGTGTAGAAGTGTGGGTGAAGCCAGTGTTAACCCCAGAACGTGGCCCCCGTTATAAAGTGGCGCAAGCCCAGTTTGTCTATGTCGCTATTGATCAGGATGGACGTCCCCGTGCAATACCCGCTCAAGAATAAAGAGCCGGTCTGTGTGCCGGCTTATTATTGCTGTTAAGTAGCAGCTTACTCACGTGCTCTGCAAATGCGCTTTCGCCTCCCTTCATAATACCAACTTGGAAAATTAACTGATCAAAACCTTTTGCCACACTTGTTTGTTACGAGAGGCACAAAACAACACGGAAAAACAGTGATCAGATCTGACAAGATCACGCTATAGGTAAGAGCCAACCACCACAGCCTGAACGAGAGGAACTCTTACCCTATACAGTATTGAACACTTGTCGCATGTGAACTTCGTCTCTGCCTTCTGTGTTCTTCCGTGGCAAAAAAGTCTTTAATTGTTAGTTTTTC
>JAAYRH010000145.1 GCA_012518835.1 Aeromonadales bacterium
AAAAAGAAGTATTTAATTAACAATTAACCTACTGAGTTTATTGTTAATGCTCCTAGGCACTTTTCATATTTAATCAAGGAATGATTTTGAAAGTCTTGTTGGTAATTACTGGCTTAGAAATGGGCGGCGCCGAGCACGTGGTAGTGAACTTAGCTGATGAACTGGCGCAACGCGGTTACAGAGTTAAAATTGTTTACTTATTAGGCCCAGCAAATATGTTGCCTGTTGATCCGGATATTGAAATTATTCCATTAGGAATGACCGGCAATAAGAGTGTTGTTAGCGCTTATATTAAATTGAAGAGCATTATTAAGGACTTTGAGCCCGATGTGGTACATAGCCACATGGTACATGCGAATTTATTAACTCGCCTAGTACGGTTAACTCAACCTATCCCTCGCTTAGTTTGTACTGCCCACAGTAATAATGAAGGGGGGAAGCTTAGAATGTTGGCTTATCGCCTTACTGATCCGTTAGCTGATATTTCTACTAATGTTAGTGATCAAGCAGTAGCAGAATTTATTATTAAAGGCGCTGCTAAAGCTAACCGTATGGTGAGTGTGCCCAATGGCGTTAATACCAATAAATTCTATTTTAATAATAAAGCAAGACAGGACATGCGCCATCAATTAGGGGTGGATAACAAAAAAGTTATTTTAGCAGTAGGTAATTTACATGCAGCTAAAGACTACCCGACCTTATTACAGGCAGTGTTCTTGTTAAAACAGCATCGCCAAGACTTTATAGTGCTAGTGGCAGGCACCGGGCACCTTGAAGATGAGCTCAAGCAACTGGCGATAAGGTTAGGCATAAGTGATGACATCGTGTTTTTAGGGGTAAGAAGAGATATTCCGGCACTGATGTCGGCTGCCGATGTGTTTGCCCTTTCTTCCGCCTGGGAAGGCTTTGGTTTAGTAGTGGCAGAAGCCATGGCCTGTGAAAGAGTGGTAGTGGCAACCGACAGTGGCGGCGTTAAAGAAGTCGTCGCCGATGCAGGTATGGTGATCCCCATAAAAAACGCCCCCGCGTTATCAGACGCTCTAGCTCGAGCATTATCATTAGATGCAAACCAAGCTGCCTTAATGGGGGCGATGGCTCGAGAGCGAGTAGTCACTCATTACTCTATTAATACTATGGTTGAAGATTACTTAACGCTCTATTTACCTGCCCTAAACGGCGTGCCTGTTTAATCTTTATTAAGCATCAATAAATAAAATATTCCTAACGTAATAGGTTTAAATGGATTTAACTTATCTTAGGTGAAGTATGAAAATAGCAATAATAGGCACCACCGCCTGTGGGGTGTTGGGGTTTAGAAAAGAGTTGATCGAGTCGTTGGTGAACAGCGGTCATCAAGTGCATGTGTTTGCACTGCACTACACCGAACAACAGCGCATGTTAGTGTCTAAAATGGGAGCAGTGCCGGCAGTTTATAATATAAATCGTACTGGGTTAAACCCAGTGGCTGATATTATGGAAACACTAAAGCTAATGCGACAGTTAAAAGCAATACAGCCAGATCTAGTGTTTTCTTATTTTTCTAAGCCCGTTATTTTTGGCACTATTGCTGCGCGCTTAGCTGGTGTTAAAAAAATAATTGCTATGTTGGAAGGCTTAGGCTTTATGTTTACTGAGCAGCCAGAAGGCTTGTCTAAAAAGACAAAGTTGCTGCAAAGAATTCAAGTCTTCCTTTATAAAATAAGCTTTGTTTTTTTACACAAACTAATCTTTCTTAATCCTGACGATCCTCATGATTTACTTGTTAAAAATAATATAAAAGTCAAAAGAATGGTGGTGTTAGGTGGGATCGGTCTGGACTTGGCACAGTATCCTTATGTAAAGCCACACTCAGGCGCGGTGTCGTTCTTATTTATTGGCCGCTTACTAAAAGAAAAAGGCATTAATGAATTTATAGAGGCAGCTAAGCAGGTTAAACAACGCTATCCGGAGGCGACTTTTACGGTATTAGGCGGTATTGATGAGGGAAATCCCGGCGCCTTTAAACACAGTGAGCTAGCACAACTGGTGGATGCCGGTGTGATTGTTTATCCCGGGCTGGTAGACAATGTAGCCGAATACATTGCTCACGCTAGCGTCTTTGTGTTGCCTTCTTATCGTGAAGGAGTACCTAGAAGCACCCAAGAAGCCATGGCCATAGGGCGACCAATTATTACTACCGATGTGCCAGGTTGTCGAGAAACGGTTGTTGACGGAGTGAATGGCTTTTTAATTAAACCTTGGGATGCCCAAGGCTTGGCAGAGAAGATGATTTACTTTATTCAGCATCCTTATCAAATTGAACCTATGGGATTGGCGAGCTATCAAATGGCACAAGATAAGTTTGATGCGACTAAGGTGAATACGCGACTAATAAAGCTATTAGGTGCTTAATTAGTATTAGTATTTTTAATAATCAGGTATTTAAAAAGCACAGGATGTGCGATTAGTAATCAAGTCGTGTTCTATATTTAATTTAAATATATAGCGACGCATTAATGTTTATAAGGATATAAGTATGGTAAAACGACTGTTTGATATTGTTGGTGCTGCGTTGGCCTTGATAATATTTAGCCCTATTATGGCACT
>JAAYRH010000146.1 GCA_012518835.1 Aeromonadales bacterium
GATGCAGCACATCAGTATGATGAAGTCTCTAGTGATGACAAAAAACCTGATACTAAGCAGATGGCTAAAAGCACAAGCACAATAGAAGCTAAAGCTGACCCTAAAACAGATAGCGAGCATAAAATCGCGGCTCAACAGGCAGGCGCTAACACTAAACGCGCTCAGAAAGACGACACTAAACTAGCAGATACCCCAAAAGCTGAGGTCGTTAAGCCCGTTGATGGTAATAAGCGAGCGATAGTGCTTGAACAAGCAAACTTAGCCACTGAAAAAGCCAGTCAAGTTAGTTCATCTGTCGAGAAAGTTATTCATACCGATGTTACACAAGCCGATACTAAAACAGCGGGGCAGCCTGCGAGTACTGGTAACTTATCAGACGATGATGGAGCAGCAAACGATAATGCGACTTTGCCTATGCAGGCGCGGCGGGCACAAAGTACAGATAAACCCTTATTTGCTCAGAGCGTACAGCCTAACATAGAAAAAGCGCCAGACGGCATTCATCATGCTAACGGCATAGACACCGATGAAGAGGTTGAGTCAGTAGAGTCTTCTCGTAAGCCCGCCGATAAAGCGGCGCTAGATAAAGCCGTAGATACTCAAGTACGTACCAGCACTGCTAGCCAAGCCCCTAACTGGCTGGCACAAATACAACATGGTGAGCGTTGGGCAAATAAAGCCGACCAGACGAGCTCCAACGCGAGCGCGATAGAAGAGTCGCCATTCACAGAAAAAAATAGTTTAGCGCAGGCGGTAGAAGGCGCAGTAAAAAATGCCCAAACGGAGCAAAACACCCGTTGGTCGGCTGTTAACTCCTTGGTGCTTAGTGATGCCGACCGCGAAGCGGCAGCGGTGAGTCAAAGTGTTAGTGCGCACAGTGATACGCAAGATGCTAGCTTAATGAATCTGATCAGAGACAGTCAGCAAGTCTTAACAAATGATCGCCTGCCCCTAGAGCAGCGGGCCATTAATTTACAACAAGGTGTTGAGCAGTCAGCTAAACAACTGGCTCAGCAGGCCCAGGTGGTGGTCAGTCAAAATCTACAAGAAGCTGATATTCAGCTCAACCCCTCCCAGCTAGGTCACTTAAAAATTCAGGTGCGTATGGAGCAAGGGGAAGTACAAATTCAGTTTGTGGCGCAAAATCCGCAAGCGCGAGAGTTACTCGAGCAAGCCTTACCTAGGTTAAGAGAAATGCTGACCCAACAGGGAATGCAGTTAGCCCAAGGACAAACCGGTCAACAAGGTCAGCAACCACAGCAAGGTGGGCAGCAACAGAGCCAGCAGCAAATGCTTAACCAGCAACAGTCTGGGTTAAACGCCGCTATGCAGCAAGGGGCGGACCAAGGCGGGGGCTCACAGCAAGACCAGCAACAAGCCACTCAACATGCTGGACACTATGCGGGTGCTAATGGAGTGGCTGCTGAAAGTGCAGAAACCGACGCCGACACTTATCTTGAGCTGGCTGATAGTGTACGCTCTCCTTCCCGATTGCGCAGTGATGCGAGAATAGACTTTTTTGCGTGAGTTAAATAGGTAAGTTATGCCCGATGATCTGGTGATGCCAAAGGCGCCTTGGTATAAAAGAAAACTAATATTAATTTTAATAGCCGTGCTATTGGTCGCCGTGGGTGGGGCGGGCGTGTGGCTGCTCACCCCCACGGGTAATAGCGAACCTAATGAGCCCATCGTTGATAAGCAGGCGTTGTATGTCGGCACTTCTATGCCGTTTGTGTTTTCGGTGGCCGCTGGGCGACGTGAGCGGATGGTACAAATTGAAGTGCAGTTAATGGTGCGGGGTGATAAAGGCCAAGCAGAGGCGCAACGTCATTTGCCCTTATTAGAAAGTGCCTTACTCACTGTATTTAGTCGCCAAAGTGCCGATAATTATTTAACGGCCGACGGCAAGCGCCAAGTGCGCGCAGAAGCTCGTGAGGAGCTAAATGCAGTTCTTACCGAAGAGCTGGGCCATCCGTTAATTGAAAAGGTGCTGTTTACCAGTATCGTAATGCAATAGGTGACGAGTGAGCGATCTATTATCACAAGACGAAATTGATGCGCTATTGCATGGGGCCGATGAGGTAGAAGAAGAAACATCGGGCAGTGGCGATGGTATTGCTCAGTTTGACTTTTCTTCTCAAGATCGCATCGTTCGTGGGCGCATGCCGACCCTCGAGATGGTGAATGAGCGCTTTGCTCGCCATATGCGCATTAGTTTATTTAATATGATGCGCCGCACGGCAGAAGTGTCGGTGAATGGCGTGCAAATGATTAAGTTTGGCGAATATGTGCATTCCCTCTTTTTGCCTACCAGCTTAAATATGGTGCGCTTTCGGCCATTAAAAGGCATTGGTCTGGTGACCATGGAAGCGCGCTTAGTTTTTATTCTGGTGGATAATTTTTTTGGTGGCGATGGTCGTCATGCCAAGATAGAAGGGCGCGAGTTTACTCCTACCGAGCGTCGGGTGATCCAATTACTACTAAAACTGGTGTTTGAAGACTATAAAGAAGCCTGGGCGCCGGTCATGGATGTGGAGTTTGAATATTTAGACTCCGAAGTCAACCCCACCATGGCTAATATTGTGAGCCCCACCGAGGTGGTGGTGGTGAGCTCGTTTCGCATTGAGCTTGATGGCGGCGGCGGTGATTTTCATGTGACCTTGCCTTATGGCATGTTAGAGCCTATTCGTGAGTTACTTGATGCTGGGGTACAAAGTGACAAGGGCGAAAACGACTTGCGCTGGAGTAAAGCGCTGCGCGATGAAATTTTAGATGTCGATGTGAACATGTCGGTGCGCTTGTTAGAGAAAGAGCTTAGCTTGCGCCAAATTATGGACTTTACCCCAGGTGATATTATTCCTATTGACATGCCTGAGCACTTATTAGTGTCGGTAGAAGAGCTGCCCAGCTTTCGCGCTCAGTTAGGGCGCGCCAATGATAAAATGGCAGTGCGCATTCTAGAAAAAATTAAAAAGCCAGAAACCGTCAAAACAGAGCTTAATCGCGTTACCCGTCGCGGGGTACGCATTGATGGCGAAGCCGAATTAGAAGAATTAGAAAGAACCATTGAGGACAGCGAATGAGTGATAATCAAGACGACATCGATGACGTGTGGGGCGAAGCTATGGCCGAGCAAGCCGCACAAGAAGCTCAAGCTAATGAGAGCAGTGAAGAGGACGCCCAGCCCGTTGAGCTAGATGACTTTAGTGCGAAAGATACCAAGCCACTCGGCGGCGAGGAGCGCCGTAAACTCGACGCCATCCTTGATATTCCGGTTACCATTTCCATGGAAGTGGGGCGCACGCAAATTAGCATTCGTAATTTGCTGCAATTAAACCAAGGCTCGGTGGTGGAATTAGACCGCTTAGCCGGTGAGCCGCTGGATGTCATGGTTAATGGCACCTTGATCGCGCACGGCGAAGTGGTGGTAGTGAACGATAAATTTGGTATTCGTCTTACCGATGTCATTAGCCAAACAGAACGGATTAAAAAGTTAAAATAATGCGCTTATTATTAATACTATTTAGTTTTTCTCCGCTAGTGCTGGCACAAGCGTCCACTAACGGACAAGGGCCAGACATTGATTGGGTACAGTGGGCCATATCCTCAGGCTTAGTGATCGGCTCTATCTTCATTTTAGGCTGGTTACTGCGCCGGCTGCGCAGTGCTAATTTGTTAGGCGGCCATCGTCAGCTGAAAGTGGTAGCGACCTTAAATGTAGGGCAAAAAGAGCGAGTATTAGTAGTACAAGTGGGGGCACAACAATATTTGTTAGGCGTGACAGGGCAGCAAATTAGTTGTTTAGATAAACTAACACAGCCCCTCGCTACTAATACCACGGCGGCCACTGCAACACCTCAAGCACCTCAGCGGGTGGCACCGGTGGTGCGTCCTGTGACTCCTACGCCTAGCAAGAGACCGCCTAATGCGCCCGCTCCCTAATTGGTTATGGCTATTGTTATTAGTGGGGTTTAGTGGCCCTAGCTTAGCGCAAGAAGGGTTATCGGCGGTGACTGTCACCACTAATGCCGATGGCAGCCAAGAATATAGCTTAACCTTGCAAGTGCTGGCGTTAATGACGGCGCTGTCGTTTTTGCCGGCAGTGGTCATTATGATGACCTCGTTTACGCGCATTATTATTGTGCTGTCTATTTTGCGTCAAGCCATGGGCTTGCAGCAAAGCCCGAATAACCAAATCTTAATTGGCATTAGTTTATTTTTATCGTTTTTTATTATGTCGCCGGTATTAGACCGCGTGAATAACGAGGCACTACAGCCTTATTTAGCGGAAGAGATCACCTCGGTACAAGCGCTAGAGCGAGCCGAGATACCGGTGCGTAACTTTATGCTGGCGCAAACACGGGTAAAAGACTTAGATACCTTTTTAAATATTGCCGATATTCAAGTGGACAGTGAAGACGAAGTGCCACTGCGGGTGCTAATTCCCGCTTTTGTGACCAGTGAGCTTAAAACGGCATTTCAAATTGGCTTTATGTTGTTTTTGCCATTTTTGGTCATTGACTTAGTGGTTGCCAGTATTTTGATGGCCATGGGGATGATGATGTTGTCGCCGATGCTGATTTCATTGCCCTTTAAGCTGATGCTATTTGTATTAGTCGATGGCTGGAACTTAATTATGGGCACCTTGGCAAACAGTTTTGGCTTAGGAGCGGGGTAATGAGTCCAGAAGTCTTTGTCGATATTTTTAGAAGCGCTTTATGGTTAGTGACCATTTTAGTATCGGCGGTGATTTTGCCGAGCTTAGCTATTGGTTTAACGGTAGCGGTGTTTCAGGCAGCGACCTCGATTAACGAACAAACCTTAAGCTTTTTGCCGCGTTTATTAATGACGTTGGGCGCCTTAGCGGTAGGTGCGCATTGGGGATTTGGCATGCTAATGGACTTCTTTTTTGAACTTATTGAGCAAATTCCGCAAGTGATAGGTTAAGAGATAGCTATCAGCTATCAGC
>JAAYRH010000003.1 GCA_012518835.1 Aeromonadales bacterium
CTTAGGGAAGTCTTCATTAATGGCTTTACTGTCGCGAAAGAAGGTAACCACGGTGTCCATATCCGTCGGCAACAGATAGGGAATAAAAAAGATTTGTGCTTCGGGGATCAGCGCTCCGGTATAACCGGGAGATTGGTTGACAAAATTAAGAATACCCGCTTGAGTTTGCTCCATGATGTCATCGGATTCACCTAGCTCGCCAAAGCGATAAATCTGCAAGGTGTGATCAGAGTTATCTTCAATATATTCTTTAAACTTTTGAGCATATACATCTTGTACATCGTCTTTGTACTCTTCATGGGCATAGCGCCAATTGTCGGCGTGAGCAGCTGTCGCAGTAACCAGCGCCAGAGCTGATAAACCTGTGAGCTGTTTTAGAGTACGCTTAAGTGAGTAATGCTTATCCATGTGCTGCTCTCCATTGTTTCGAGTTCTAATGTCCTTGCTAAGTTAAGCAAGATTGACAAAAGTTATAAAACTTCGCAAGCCGCCCGTTCGGTAATCGTTAGATTATTGAGAGTTCAGGTAACATTTGGCGGATTAATGTGCAGCTTTAACTTCCTAAACCGCTGTTCAGCACTAAAGTTGAGCTGTGATTGTTGCTTGGCTGTTGCATTGAACGGTGAGTAGAAAGCAGGGGAGACGAGCAGGTAGACAGAAAATATGCACTATTAAACAGGGTTAATATGTTAAATATGCTTCTATCACGAATCAATTATTTAAGGCTAAAGCAGAAAAGTAGACAAAAGGGATAAGTGAAGCATTTATCCCTTTGTTGAGTGGGCTAACAAGGTTGCGTATTAAAAATGATAGCTGACGGCCATGCCGGCCAGTACTTGAGTGGCATCCCCTACTTGTTTAACGATAGGACTGTCTTTGGCATCACCGGTTAATTGTGTGACTCCAGCTACACCGGTCATCGACCAGCGCTCAGCAAACATATAGGTGATATTGCCCGTTAGCCCAAGGCGTAAATAGCCTGAATTAGCGCGATAAGGATTAAGTCCACTGCGAGCCGCGTCTTTATGGGAAACGTTAAACATATCTTGAGTCCATTTGCTGCTGCTATAACCCAAGCTAGGGCTCACACCCACAAACCACTTAGGTGCAATTTGCTCACACCCAAGTAGTCTGGCGTGACCATAACACTGGCGCCAACGCTGCCACCCCAAGGCGAATCGGCCAACACGGGCGCTGCGAGTAACGGCGAGACGAGTGCCAAGGAGTATAAAATTGAGCGAGACATAAAAACGTTCATCCTGTGGTTATTCATTATTAATTAAAGCCCTAATTACCAAACGATTGATGGTTAAAAGCGCATAAGAGGCTGGCTGGAAATAAGGTAAAGCTGGCGCTAGTCTAGCAAGATAATTTGGTATTAAGGTAATTGCTCGCCCATTATGGGTATAGAGAAAGGAACTAGGTGAAGCCGTCAGCAAAAGGAGGTTAAATGGCGGTATATTAAGCGCGCTTATGCAGCAGCTGATGCTCAGGACGGCTATGAAGTGTTATTAGACCGACTCTGGCCCGAGGAGTGAGTAAGGAAGACGCGTTACAAGACTTAGCTAAGCGCGGCGTTAGCCATAAGATCACTCTAATTTATAGTGGCAAAGACCAAGCACATAATAATGCGGTGGTAAGTAATGCCTTAAAAATAATATGGATTGTGTGGTAAAAAGCGTTAAGGATTCGTTTTTCTTTGTTACTTAGTAGCAACATAAAACCACGTCTGTTACGCCGAACTACTTAGTACAGCAATATTTAGTTATGCTGAGTCTATAAATAAGCCCAGCATCGCTGGGCTTATTATCTCTTATGTCAGGACTAATTAGTTTAGTGCTGCTAGCGCCTTGTTTAAGGTGGCACTTGGGCGCATCACTTGTTCAAGCGCTTTAGGATCCATATAGTAATAACCGGTTAATGGCGCGGCTTTACCTTGTACCGCATTAAGCTCGGTTAAGATTTGCTGCTCTTGCTCGGCAAGCTGTTTGGCTAGCGGAGCAAAATGGGCGGCCAGTTCGCTATCTTGGGTTTGTGCTGCTAGCTGTTGTGCCCAGTACATTGCCAGATAGAAGTGACTACCGCGGTTATCGAGCTCACCGGCCTTACGAGAAGGCGACTTAC
>JAAYRH010000147.1 GCA_012518835.1 Aeromonadales bacterium
AAGGTGGGACCAACTGCGGAAGGTGTAACTCCTGCAGTTACAGAGAATAAATGGCAGATGCATGTCTATGTGGACGGCAAAGATGCGTTAGCGAATCCTCAAGATATTAAGTTTGATGACACTGGTCAGCTAGATGCAGCAACTATTACGGAGCTTAAAAACCTCGAAACTGAAAAGTTAGGCTTTACCAATGGTTCAAAGTCTGATCAAAAAGTAAAAATTAAAGTTGACTCAGCTACGCTAAACTCAGGACCATTTGAAGTGACCTCTTCTAGTCAAGATGGCACCACTGTGGGTCGGTTAACTAAAGTGGATGTGGGCGCCGATGGTTTAGTACAGGCCACTTACAGTAATGGCACCACCGAAAACTTAGGCATTGTCGCCATGGCACGCTTCCCTAACGATCAGGGCTTAACGCAAATTGGTGATACCCAGTGGCGTCAGTCATTATTATCAGGTGAAGCGGTGACTGGTCAGCCCAATACTGGAGTATTTGGTAAGCTGGATGCTTCTGCCCTTGAGCAGTCAAATACCGACTTAACCTCAGAGTTGGTCGACTTAATTACTGCACAGCGTAACTTCCAAGCCAACTCGCGAGCGTTAGAAGTGAACAGCACCTTGCAGCAGACCATTTTGCAGATCCGATAAAAAATAGCTTTAAGCTGTAAGCTACAAGCTGTCAGAAGATAAAAACCGCTCTTTTAAAGAGCGGTTTTTTTGTATTCGTTTTAACTTATAGCTTACGGCTGCGAGCTCACAGCTTTTTTGGCACTATTCTTGCATCATTATTTAAACAGAGAGTTTAAACAGTCTTATTTTTAATAGCGTCAACGGAGCCTAAATGGATCACTTACTTTATATCGCCATGAGCGGTGCTAAAGAAAACATGAACAGTGTGGCGTTGCGCTCAAACAACTTAGCTAACGCCAATACCACCGGCTTTAAAGCCGATATGGAACAAGCGCGAGCTATGCAAGCCTTTGGTGAAGGGCAACCGAGCCGCGTATTTGCTATGGCAGAGCGCCCTGGGCAAAGTTTTGCCAGTGGTCCTATTCAAACCACAGGACGGGAACTTGACGTTTCGGTAGCCGGTGACGGCTGGTTGGCGGTAGAAGGCAAAGACGGCAGCGAAGCTTATACCCGCTTTGGTAGCTTACAGCTTTCTTCAGAAGGCCTACTACAAACCAGTAATGGCCTAAATGTGCTCGATGACATGGGCGGGCCTATATTATTGCCACTGCCGTTAGAGAAAATGGAAATTAACCGTGATGGCACTATTTTTGCGCGTCTTGAAGGTGAGCCCGCTAACGGTGGAGAAGAATTACAACGTATTAAAACCGTGTTGCCCAACAACAGTGACTTAGAAAAAGGCCCAGATGGGCTGTTTCGTCGTAAAGACGGGCAAATAGAAGCCGCTTCTGCCGAGGTGCAATTATTAGCCGGGACCCTTGAAGGTAGTAACGTTAATCCGGTAGCTGAGATGACTCATTTAATTGATCTGCAACGGCGCTTTGAAACCCAATTAAAAATGATGAGCCATGCCGAAGAAAATGATAAAGCTCATACGCAACTGCTGCGCATCTAATTAGGAGAGTATGATGAACCCCGCATTATGGATTAGTAAAACCGGCCTTGACGCCCAGCAGACCAATATTTCGGTCACCTCCAATAACTTGGCAAACGCCAGTACCGTCGGCTTTAAAAAAGGCCGGGCCATTTTTGAAGACTTGCTGTATCAAAATATTCATCAGCCTGGTGGCCGTGCCACTGCCGACACCAACTTACCTTCAGGCCTCATGTTAGGTGCGGGTAGTAAAGTGGTGGCGACGCAAAAAACCTTTACCCAAGGCAGCGTGCAAACCACCGATAATGCGCTTGATGTGATGCTGGATGGCCGTGGTTTTTTTGAAGCCCTCATGCCCGATGGCACAGTGGCTTATACCCGAAATGGTCAGTTTGCCCTCAACGAAGAAGGCATTATTGTCACCCCAGGCAATGGCTATCCTATTCAGCCAGAAATTCAGATCCCTGAGAATGCGCAAAGTATTAGTATCGCTACTAATGGTGAAGTCTCGGTGCAATTAGCGGGCGAAGCGGATGCACAAATTATTGGCCAGCTAGTGGTCACCGATTTTGCCAACCCTGCGGGATTACAGCCCAAGGGCGAAAACTTGTTCTTAGAAACTCAGTCCAGTGGTCCGGCCATGCAAGGTATTGCCGGCGCTGATGGCTACGGCACTATTAAACAAGGCATGCTAGAAACCGCTAACGTTAACGTGACCGAAGAGTTGGTGAATTTGATCCAAGCGCAGCGCGTTTATGAAATGAACTCTAAAGTCATTTCTGCCGTCGATGACATGATGGCGTATGTGAACCAGCAGTTATAACAAAGGTGAATAAGATGCGAGTGGGCAATCATAAAGGCAAAATAAGCTTAATGGCGATGACCTTGTTAGGGCTAAGCGCTTGTACTAGTACGCCTTATACTCCTTTGCCTGATGATCCGGCCTATGCCCCTGTGATGCCCATGGTCAGCCAACAAGAGTTAGAGCCCACTGGCGGTATTTTTGCTGATAACTACGCCAACAGCCTATATTCCGACATTAAAGCGCACCGCGTGGGCGATATTATTACTGTTGAATTATCCGAAGCCACCCGTGCGCAAAAGCGGGCTAATACCCAGCAAGGTAAAGACTCTAGTGTCAATATCGGTGCGCCCACCCTTGGCGGGCGCGGGGTGAGCATTGCGGGCAATCCGCTAAGTGCCTCGTTATCAAGCAACAGTGACTTTGATGGTAATGCTAATACCAACCAAAGCAATAGCTTACAAGGCAGTATTACCGTGAGCGTGGCGCAAGTGTTGTCTAACGGCAACTTGATGGTGCAGGGTGAAAAATGGATCACTTTAAACACCGGTGAAGAATATGTACGTGTAAGCGGCATGATCCGCCCTCAAGATATTGGTGCCGATAACCGCATTGCATCTAACCGCGTGGCTAATGCGCGCATTTATTATGGTGGCACCGGTGACTTTGCTAATACCCAAACTCGGGGTTGGTTAGCTAAGTTCTTTAATAGCCCTTGGATGCCGTTTTAAGCACGCGTGAAGGGGAAAGGGTGGAGGGTAAAGATTAAACCTAAAGACTTTTTTGCCACGGAATCCACGGAAGAACACGAAAAAATTAAAATGAAATAAGAGGGCGATCATTAGGTTGTTCTCTTCACCCTTTACGCTTCACCCTTAACTGATTTTATT
>JAAYRH010000148.1 GCA_012518835.1 Aeromonadales bacterium
TCGGTTGTTTATCTGCACGACAAGTATGGCAACGGCTTAAGCGTTATGAAACCGAGCAGCAAGCCAATGATTCTACCTATTGGATTGGCTTTGAGTTGTTATGGCGAGAGTACTTTCAATGGTTGGCGCTCGAGCTTGGGCCGAGTTTATTTCAGTTTCAAGGTTTAGCGACCAAGCGTCCGTTAACCAGTTTTTATAGTGAGCGTTTTAATAAATGGTGCCAGGGCAATACGCCATATCCGCTGGTGAATGCTTGTATGCGCCAACTTAATGCTACCGGCTTTATGTCTAATCGCGGTCGTCAGATAGTGGCCAGTTGCTTGGTGAATGAGCTGGCGCTAGATTGGCGTTATGGCGCGGCGTATTTTCAGCAGCAACTATTAGATCACGATGTGGCGGCTAATTGGGGAAATTGGCAATATATTGCGGGGGTAGGCGTCGATCCTCGAGGCGGGCGACACGTTAATATCGAAAAGCAAACCGCGCTCTACGATCCAAACGGTGATTTTATTACAAAATGGCAGGGTGAACTGGGGGTGTCTCCCTTAGACTCTGTTGATGCCGCCGATTGGCCAGTGGGGTTTCCTGAGTAATGTTGATAAACGGTAACCCGTCCAGCGATACCCGTGCTGGGCGGGTTTTGATGATGGCACGGTGGCCCTTAGAACATAAAGCGTGTGCTCACGCCCAACATGCGCGGCGCGCCTAACTGTACATATTGCTCAGTGGCGTAGCCGTTGCGTGGATCGTTACCAAACTCAAACCCCCGTACCGCATAGGTTTGATCGGTAAGGTTTTTGCCCCACACTGTGACCCGCCAGTTATCTTGCTGATAGCCTACTCGGGCATTAAGCAGAGTGTAAGCATTAGCGCTGGCATTGTGGCTGTCAGAGAAGTAAAAACCATCTTTCCCTTCAATATCTAGTCCAGAAAACCAGCCGCGACCATGATCAAAATCCACACCCAAGGCAAATTGATACTCTGGGGCATGGGCGGCATCGCGGCCATCAAAGCTGGCGCCTGCTTGTTTTAAGCGAGTATGAAGTAACCCTAAGCTGGCATGTAAGCGCATGGTATCGAGGGCTTGCCACTGGGCTTGGGCTTCTAAACCATAGCTATCTGCGCGCTCGGCATTATCGATATAATCAAAGCTCACGCCTTGATCACTGCGTAACGCATTCAACTGAGCATGATCGCGCTGTTGATAAAAAAGCGCAATTTGCGTGGTTAAACGCTCATCTAACAGATGATGTTTTGCGCCTAGCTCATAATTCCAGAGAGTTTCAGAGTTAAAGGCACGCAGCTCTTTTGGCAGCGTATTGTTGGCATTATAGCCGCCGACTTTATTGCTGCGGCCAATTAAGCCATACAGCATTTGTTGGTCACTGGTGTGGTATTCCAGTGCCACGCGGCCGCCCCACAGATGTTCAGTTGGCTGATGATGTTCGCTGTCACTGTCGCTATACAAGGTGCGATCTTGCTCAAGACGTAACCCATTAATCCATGTCAGTTTATCGGTAAGTGCCGTGCTAAGCTCCCCATAAGTCGCAAGGCGTTGAGTTTTATAACGACTGGAAAATGGGCCATCATTTCTAGTGTAATCTCGTACTAGATCAGATTGGCGCTGATAGTAATATAAACCAGCACGCCAGTCGGTCGTATCGTTAAACAGTGTAGAGTCTTCGGTAGAAATAAATCGAACATCGGCACTGCCACTGTGCTCGTCACGACGATAATTATCAGTATCATTCTTTTCTTTCGGGTGAAAGCCTGCGTAAGCCCAGTCGACATCGTAGCCGTATTCCAGCTTGCTTTTATTAATATTTAGCTCGGTTTCTAAAATAAACGCATCATGACCATACCAGCTGCTTTTACTGCCTAGCGCGAAAGTTTCTTGTTTATCATGGCCGGGTTGGTCGGCAAGCGTATGGCGGGTATTATCGAGAGAAAAAGCATCGTAACCGTTGTCGATATTGGCATAAAAGGCAGTTAAGTCGATATCGAGATCCTCAGTAGCGGCAATACGCAGTTTAGTACGTAGTAGCGTTTCATCGATATTATTAGTATTTTTACGATCTAAGTAATCGTTGGTGATAAAACCATCACTACTATTGTGTTGTGCCGCCAGTCGGTAGGACACTTTGTCATTAATAGGGCCACCAATAGCGCCCGCTACGTTTTGGGTATTATATTGCGCAGCGGTCAGATCTAAATATCCCTCAAGTGTATCAGTTGGCTCATTAGCTTGAATATTAATTAAGCCGGCCATTCCGTTAGCGCCCATTCCCGTGCCTTGAGGGCCGCGTAATACTTCGACTTGTTTAGCATCCAATAAGCCGGCACCCAAGGTCATGGCACTCATATCGATGCCATCGACCACCACCGCCACGGAAGGGTTAATGGTGTCGGTAAACTGACTGCGCTCGCCAATGCCACGAATTTGATAATATTTACCCCGAGAAGCCCCAGCACTGACGTTCACATTAGGAGTGCTAGTGACAATATCTTCAAGATAATTTACTTCTGCCTGCTCTAGCTCAGCTTCATCAATGACACTGATACTGGCGGGTATGTCTTGCAAGCCATCGGGCTCAGCGCTAGAGGTGACCAACACTGTATTTAGGGTATGAATATTATCGGTTACGGGCTCTGCTGCAAGA
>JAAYRH010000149.1 GCA_012518835.1 Aeromonadales bacterium
CTCGACGGTCTTGATCGGTGAGCGTCATATTAGGATTTAATTCGCGATAGGTAGCGCCCGCCAGCATCATTTTATGACCAAATTTACTAATCAAAAAAATGCCTAGCAAGGTCAACAACAAGATCCCTAAGGTGACATAAGGAATAGCGGCAAAAGTAAGATATAACTGCATATCATGCAATAAGCCTTGGTTTGATAAAGGTCGAATCGCAATATCAGCTAATAGCCCTACCAGCGTCATAATGAAGATATAGCTTAGGATCACCAGTTTGGTTTTTCGGTTATTAACGCGGATTGACTCTCTAAAGTCCATAATGGCTCACTGTAAAATAAAACGGCGCAACAAAAAGCCCCTGCCGGGGCTACGCTTTAAAACCGCACGCGACGTGCCTCTTCGGTTTTTATGGTCTCTTCATCGAGCGTCCAATAAACAAAGGTTTTATTTAAGTTGCTAAAAATACTGGGAATAATCAGGCTAGGGAAGCTACCCTTAGCCACATTGTAGCGCTCTATCGCATTGTTAAAGGCTTTTTTAGCGAAAGAGAGCTTATTTTCAGTGGAGACTATTTCTTCTTGCAGCTGCAACATGTTGCGATCAGCTTTTAGCTCCGGATAGTTTTCTACGGCGATATTAAGTGCACCGCTGCTGATCACCTTAGATAAATCGTCTTGCGCCTGCTTTACCTCTTGAGAGGAGGCGCTAGAGTCCAGGGTTTTTGCGCGCAAGGCGGTAATGCGCGTAAAAACCTCACTTTCGTGTTCCATATAGCGCTTTACAGACGCAATTAAGCTATCAAATACCTTGCCGCGCCGGTCTAACTGTACTGAAATCTCTTTTTCTGAGTTGTACACCGCTTCTATTAACTTAACAAAATTATTATAGGCGCTAATAGCCCAAATCACGATCACCACCACAATGGCGATTAATATAAATTCCATACGGCCTCTTTATACCCTTTTCTGATAATAAGTAGCTTAAGTAATGCCTTAAAACTAATGTGGGATATGTCGTAAGCTTGCTTTTAAAACTTAAGACAACTTCGCCACGGAACCCACGGAAAATCAAGATCTAAACGAACAAACTGGGTAAGATCTTAGATAAGATAAGCTCTTTCCTTATTACGCTTCGTCCGTGGTTGTTCTTTATTACTTAGTAGCAGCATAAAACCACGCCTGTTACGCCGAACTACTTAGCACTCCTTAGCTATTTATTAATAAAAAAGGAGCCGAAGCTCCCTGTTAGTTATATCGCATTACGGCTGTTATAACGCCTTAAGGATATTATCCACGCTGTCTTTAGCATCGCCAAACAACATAACGCTGTTATCACGAAAAAACAGTGGGTTTTGCACCCCAGCATAACCGGTATTCATAGAGCGCTTAAATACCACTACTTGCTGAGCTTTCCATACTTCTAACACCGGCATCCCTGCGATAGGACTGGCTGGATCTTCGGCAGCCGACGGGTTTACGGTGTCGTTAGCACCAATGACGAGTACAGTATCGGTATCGCTAAAATCATCATTAATTTCATCCATTTCCAATACGATATCGTAAGGCACTTTGGCCTCCGCTAGTAACACGTTCATGTGGCCAGGTAAGCGCCCTGCCACAGGATGAATACCAAAGCGTACCTTAACGCCTGCGGCACGTAATTTAGACACCAGCTCCGCAACCGGATACTGCGCCTGAGCTACCGCCATGCCATAACCCGGGGTGATAATAACCGATTGTGAGTTTTTCAACATATCGGCCACATCATCGGCGGTGACTTCAACGTGCTCACCTTCCTCTTCATCACTACTGCCTGCCGCCGCGCCGTCTGAACCAAAGCCACCAGCAATCACCGAGATAAAGGAGCGGTTCATGGCCTTACACATAATGTAAGATAATATCGCACCGCTTGAGCCTACTAACGCCCCGGTGACAATCAGCAAGTCATTAGACAGCATAAAGCCCGCCGCCGCCGCCGCCCAACCGGAGTAAGAGTTCAGCATTGAAATCACTACTGGCATATCGGCCCCACCAATGCTGGCGACTAAATGCCAACCAAACGCCAAGGCAATCAGGGTCATCACTAATAGCGGGAAGGTAGCGCCTTCGACTTGAACAAACCACACTAACAGCAATAATGACAACACCACTGCTACTAGATTGAGCTTATGACGATGGGGCAGCATTAAGGGCTTAGAAGAAATAAGTCCTCGTAACTTACCAAAGGCCACTATTGAGCCAGTAAAGGTAATGGCACCAATAAAAACGCCTAAAAACACTTCGGTATTATGAATATTGAGCATGGCGCCAAACATCGGCTCATGCTGCATATAGGTATTAAAACCTACAAATACCGCGGCCAAGCCCACAAAGCTGTGCAAAATAGCAATTAGCTCGGGCATTTCAGTCATCTCGACTTTTAGCGCCAAACGAATACCAATGGCAGCACCAATGGCCATGGCAATGATAATCCAGCCAAGACCGGTGACTTCAGGGTTAAAAATAGTCGCCAATAACGCGATGGTCATCCCGGCGATCCCGTACCAATTACCGGCTCGAGCAGATTCTTGCTTAGATAAACCAGCTAAACTCAAAATAAAGAGTACGGCGGCAATAATATATGATGCAGTTACTAGTCCTTGTGACATTCGATTAGCCCTTCCTAAACATCTTCAGCATACGGTGTGTCACGGTAAAACCGCCAAACACGTTAATTGACGCTATCAGTATCGCCACAAAAGCTAAAAAACTGATAAAGCCACCGACGCCCACTTGCGAGAGCGCGCCCACCACAATGATCCCCGAGATCGCGTTGGTAACCGACATTAAAGGCGTATGTAAAGAGTGGGATACATTCCAAACCACGTAATAACCCACGATGCACGCCAACACGAAGACGGTAAAGTGAGATAAAAACTCTGCCGGAGCCACGGCCGATAACCATGCAAACAACAGTACGCCAATCCCGCCTAAGTAATATTTACGATTACTTGGCGTTTTAGGTGCTGGCTCTGGAGTAGGTTGCGCAGTTGCTTTGGGTTTGGGCGCTGCTGAAACACTGATCGCCGGCGGCGGAAAAGTCACCTCTCCAGCTTGCACCACCGTCATGTTACGCAATACCACATCGTCAAAGTCGACATTAATATTACCGTCTTTTTCTTTGCATAGCAGTTTGGCTAAATTAACCAAGTTAGTGGCATATAAAGTAGAGGACTGGGTAGGCAAACGACCATTTAAGTCGGTATAGCCAATAATTTTTACGCCATTGTCAGACACAAATAGCTCACCGGGCTTAGTGAGCTCACAGTTACCGCCGTTTTGCGCTGCCAAGTCAACAATCACCGAGCCGGGGTGCATATTCGCCACCATTTCGGCGGTGATTAGCTTAGGTGCGGGACGCCCTGGAATGAGCGCCGTGGTAATAATGATGTCGACTTCTTTGGCCTGCTCCATAAAAAGCGCCATTTCGGCATCAATAAAGGCCTGACTCATTTCTTTGGCATAGCCGTCAGAAGAGTCAGCTTCTTCTTCATAGTCCAGCTCTAAAAATTCGCCGCCCATGGAGTTGATCTGCTCTTTTACTTCTGCACGGGTATCAAAAGCCCGCACAATAGCGCCCAGCGAACCAGCGGCCCCAATCGCCGCCAGTCCCGCGACACCGGCACCAATCACTAATACTTTGGCAGGCGGCACTTTACCTGCAGCGGTAATTTGTCCGGTAAAGAAGCGACCAAACTCATGAGCTGCTTCTACTACCGCACGATAACCGGCAATGTTCGCCATCGAAGACAGTGCATCTAATGATTGAGCGCGCGAAATACGGGGTACCATATCCATCGCCAGCACTGTTACGCCTTTAGCCGATAACTGCTCTACTAGCTCTGGGTTTTGGGCTGGCCAAATAAAGCTAACTAAGGTGGTACCTGCTTGCAGCTTTTCTACTTCATCAGCAGTGGGCGCATTCACTTTATAAATCATGCCCGCTTGCCAGACTTGTTCGCTGTCGACAATCGTGGCGCCAGCGTCTTGAAATACACTGTCATCAAAACTGGCCAGCTTACCGGCGCCTTGCTCGACGCATACTTCAAAGCCTAACTTAAGCAGCTGCTCTACGGACTTTGGTGTAGCAGCCACGCGAGTCTCGCCGCTAAGCGTTTCTCTTGGTATTCCAATTAGCATAATAAATCCCTAATTAATGTTAATTTCTCACTGAGTACCTAAGGCAACTCAGCTAAAAACAAGCCGTTCCTTCCCTTTTACTTCGCTTTGCGAATATCGTGATTATGCAAAAATACAGACGATTTGGTACTCATTAACCAAGATATCATTGATTGATATCGCCTTTATGGCTGTTTTAGCGCCTAAGATCACAAATCTTATTTTACAAACACATACCAATAACCAAATAACAGATTAAAGCCAGCAAAAAACAAAATGCCTGCCCAACTGAGGATAACCATCCCCCGCCCCAAGCGATAGCGCTCTGGTACCAGAGGTAGCTTCATTAAGCGATAGTTAAGCCACGCAAAAACTAGGGCACTAATAAATGCTGAGATCATCGCCAGCTCCAGCATGGCCAACAAGGCTCCTTTAAAAAACATAATAATAAAGGCACTAATCACGCCCATGGCCAACATTAATGGGTAAGTGTAACGGCTGCCGCTCCCCGTAGGACCACTGCCTTGCGGTTGCTTAAACTGCACTAAGCATTCGCTTAAGGCACGGCTATAACCGTCCAGCACCGTTACTGTAGTAGAAAACATACAAAGAAAAGCAATTAAGGCAATCAACCACCGACTCCAGTCACCAATCACACTGGCATACACATCTACCAACTGGTGTGCAAAGCCAATGCCTGAGGTGGCCAAGCTAACCCCACTGCCATGTAATACCAGCGCGCCTAAGGCGACAAACGCCAATGCTAATAAAGTAGAAGTAATGTAGCCGACATTAAAATCCACTAGCGCATCTTTATAATCGAGGTTTTTATTGAGGGCCTTTTTCTGACGTAGCCACACGCTGTTCCAAGAAGACAGTTCAATAGGCGCTGGCATCCAACCCATCAGCGCCACTAAAAAACCTACTGACGCCAAATTCCACGGGCTGGGGGAAACAAATTCAGGGGGTGCTACGCCGCCTTTATTAAAAGCAATAAATACCGCACTTAGCGTTGCCACAGCGAGCCCCATAATGATCCACTTAGTGACCTTATCGAGGGTTTTATAGTGTCCAGTAAAGAGAAATACCAAAGAGCCGGCCAGTACTATCATGCTCAGCTGGGTGACGCTTAGCGTATCGCCAATAAATAGTCCTAAAATACTGCCACATAACATGGCCACCCCAGCCGCGCTGATCACCGATGCTGCTAAGTTCAGCGTAGTAAATAAATACAGGTAGCCACGCCCGATGCGATCATATCCTTGGATCAAAGTTTCATCGGCCGCCATGGTATAACGGGCGCCAATTTGGAAAAATGGATATTTAAGCAGATTTACTAGCAAGATCAGCCCAATTAATTGCCAACCAAAGCGCGCACCTGCCTGAGTGGAAGCTACCAGATGGGAACCTCCAATCGCTGCCGCCGCGCCTAATATTCCGGGGCCTAACACCTGCATATAGTGGCTTATACTACGAGATTCACTCTTTGCCACCTCAACTACCTCTGCCATCTGCTATTCCTACCTATTTATGTGCACTTATACTTACAAAGAAGAGTAAAAGGCCATAGCAAACCAGAGAAAGCAACTGCTTTTCTAAAGGCGCAGCAAACAGCGGCAGTTAAATAAAAGGCGAATGAGTGCATAAGCAAAACTTTATACTAGTTGGACCTTTACTAGCAGAGTCACTATCCAGTGAGTTCAACTTTTCGTTATATAACTCTAATTTAAATTAACTAAGCAAACTGTATATTTGATCGCGCTAATCTTGAGTACCCACACCCAGATGCGGATCGCTTAACCAGTTGCCTGCTAGCGGTTGTGATCCGTGTAACGTAAAGGGAATTGACTCTCGCACTCCCTTGCGCTCTACCTGTAAGGCAATATGCAAGTGCGGGCCCGAGCTATAACCGGTGTTGCCAGAAGCGGCCACTCGTTGCCCTTGTTTCACCTGCTCTCCTGCACGCACTAATAAGGAGCCGGTATTTAAATGCGCATATAAAGTCATAGTACCGTCAGCATGACGCAGACGCAGATAATTCGCTTTGCCCCGATATTTAGGCGCCAATCCCCCTCCTACATAATGATCAACGGCTGCCACGACCACGCCGGCTTTAGTGGCATACAAGGGGGTGCCTACCGGCAGCGCTATATCTAGCGCATAGCGGTTAGCTGGCTTATTGTGACTAAAGTTACTATTAAAGCCTTGTGAAATAAGGTAACGGCCTTTAACAGGGGACGCTAAATCGGGAGTATGAGCATCTATAAAAGCGCGGCCATTGTTATTCATTCGCTGAACTTGCGGTTGGTAGGCAAACTCATAACGATAATGGGCGCTGGACTTAAGCTTACCTATCATTTTTTCACTGGTGCTAGGAATAATAATAGTACCTTTTAGCGACGCAGGAATCGCAAGCTGCCCATTGTGACGAAAGCGAAAGGTCATTGCGACGGGGGTGCGCAAACGATTTAGGGCAAAGAAATAGTGACCATCAGGTTTCTCAACTACCCGCACTAATACGCCCTTCTTACTCACGCCACGCTCTTGCTTGCCTGAGGAAGCATTTTTTAAAGCACTGGCTTGGCTATCAAAATAATACAAGCGACCACCGCCGTCTCGATAGCGGTAAGTGTCTGCTTGAAGAGGAAGAGCACACAATAAACTGAGACTAAATACACTAAAAATAAAGGCTCTCATGGGCATCCTTGCAAAAGAGAGACAAAAATCGCGAAACTTAAGTATGGCTAAGTTATGGCGCTTTGCTTAATTTTATTGTTATTTAGTGAGTTGCATCAAGATCGCATCTTCATAACCACAGGGAGTTGGGTAATAATCGCGCCGCCGCCCCGACACTACATAACCGTAGCGAGCATATAACGCCTGCGCCGCTTGGTTTGACGCTCTTACTTCTAAGTAATGATATTTAATATGGCGCAGTGCACATTGTTCAAAATAATAGTGTAGTAGCTCACCACCAACCCCCCGGCCTTGATGGCAAGGATGCACACAAATATTAAGCAAGGTACTTTCATCAAGGATGGTGTCGGCAATAAAATAGCCGAGCAACTGCTCTTCGCGCCATGCTCCAACACTGATGTTACGCTCACTAAAGCTTTGAGCTAATAACGCTACACTCCATGGATGCTGATGAGCCGCTTGCTCGACTGGCTCCATGACATGCCGATCGTCAAACACTAAGGGGCGAAGTAGCAACGACATAAGTAGCTCCATAATTCGCGCTTTTGCTGGGCTGTTAACGGCAAATGACCCTGCCAACCTACTGCCTGCTGCTCACTGGTTAAGTCAAAACCTAATAATACCGGCGCGTTGGGCTGTTGCTGTGCTAGCCACTCGGTTTCATCTATTATCTGAAATTGAGTCTCTGATAAAGACAAGGCGTGTAATAGATCGGTTTGCAACCAAGTCGGTAAATTCTTTCCTTGGCCAAGCACCACCCGCACTTGAGCGACGGCCAGCGGTGGGCGGGGCGCAAGAGGAAGCCGTTCAGGATGAACACAGCGCCAATGAGGTTGCGCTAATAGTTGCCAAAGTTTTGATTGAACAGGTGTCATAGCTTTGCTCCTAAACGCAAAAAGCCAGCTCTAGGCTGGCTTTTTACTAATTTTGGCAGGGGTGGAGGGATTCGAACCCCCAGCCGTCGGTTTTGGAGACCGCCGTTCTACCAATTGGAACTACACCCCTGCAATACGAAACGAAGTATAGCGATCCCCCGCCAAAGGTAAAGCGCTATTTGTAATACTGAGGTTCAGTCGCCTATCTTTTCACCAGATTGTGCTAATATTTTGCATTAAGTCGGCATTTATTTATAATCTCACAGATTTATCAAGCGCTAACCTGAGTTAGGCAAGCACATTTCATACTCTCTACGTAAGTGCTTTTAATACTATAGCCCTATCTTAAGGAGCAGCGGTTGAACTTCAACATCCTCACTTTTCATACCTATAAAGAGCGTTGCTGATGGCGAACCCCCTATATCACAAGCATGTAATTTCTATTACTGATTTTACCCGCACCGAGCTGGAATTGATCATCGACACGGCCGTCATGCTCAAAACGCAGTCTAGACCCGACTTACTGCGTGGCAAAGTCATCGCCAGCTGTTTTTTTGAAGCCTCTACTCGTACACGTTTATCTTTTGAAACCGCTATTCATCGCCTTGGTGGCTCGGTGATTGGCTTTTCTGATAGCACCAGTACTTCCTTGGCTAAAAAGGGCGAAACGCTAGCTGACTCAGTAAAAATCATCAGCTCCTACGGTGATGCCTTTGTGATGCGCCATCCTCAAGAAGGTGCCGCCCGCTTAGCAGCCGAGTTTTCTTCGGTACCGGTGATTAACGCCGGCGATGGCTCTAACCAACATCCAACTCAAACGCTGCTAGATTTATTTAGCATTTATGAGACTCAGGGCACCTTGCAAGGCCTTACCGTCGCTTTTGTGGGTGATTTAAAATATGGCCGCACGGTACACTCACTAGTACAAGCGTTGAGCTTGTTTGGTTGCAAGTTTTACTTTATTGCTCCTCAAGCCTTAGCCATGCCGGACTATTTGTGCGATGAGCTCACCGAGAAAGGCATTAATTTTGAGCTGCGCGATAACATGGAAGAGGTGATGGACGAGCTAGATATTCTGTACATGACTCGCGTACAAAAAGAGCGCTTTGATGAAACCGAATATGCGCATGTGGCATCACGTTTTATATTGACTACTCAGCTACTAGAAAATGCCAAAGACAGTTTAAAGATCTTACACCCCTTACCCAGAGTAGATGAGATTGCCCCAGCGGTGGATGATACCCCCTACGCTTACTACTTTGAACAGGCAGAAAATGGCGTCTACGCTCGTCAAGCTCTGCTCGCTTTAGTATTAAACAAGAGTCTGTGAGAAAGCCCATGCATAAAAGCCAACTACAAGTAGAAGCCATTCATAATGGCACCGTGATTGATCACATTCCTGCTGGCCAAGGCATTAAAATAATGCGTTTATTTGGGCTAGTAAAAACCAAAGAAAAAATCACCATTGGCCTAAACCTGCCCTCTAAAGCTTGGGGGGCTAAAGATATTATTAAAGTAGAAAACACACGTCTGTCTGCTGCACAAGCTAACCAACTGGCACTGTTTGCTCCGGATGCCACGGTGAATATGATTGAAGATTTTGAAGTGGTTGAGAAGCTGCAATTACAACTGCCAGAAAAAGTAGAGGGCGTTTTTTCCTGCCCCAACTCTAATTGCATTAGCCATAACGAACCGGTGAGTAGCAAATTCAAAGTGCGCGCCGTGCAAGGCCAAGTGCGTTTTCGCTGTAATTACTGTGAGAAGTCTTTCCATCAAGATTTAATGGCCCTCTAGCTCCTCTCCTCCCTGCTTGGGAGGAGTATATTAGTCGACTCTTTATTTGCCAAAGCCTGCGCTTAGCGCCAAGCTAATAGTTATGATACTTTAGCTTGGCTTATCAATGACCCTCCTTACTCAATTACAGCAACACTTTGGTTTTAACGCTTTACGCCCCGGGCAAGAGGCGGTAATCACCACTCTTATGGCAGGTCAATCTGCTGCCGCTATTTTTCCTACTGGCTCAGGTAAATCTTTGTGTTATCAATTGCCGGCCCTACTATTGCCGCATTTGACGTTAGTGATCTCCCCGCTATTAGCGCTCATGCAAGATCAGCTAGCGTTTTTGCATCATCATCATATTGCCGCTGCCAGCATTAACTCCACGCAAACTTTTGAAGAAAGTCGGCGGATCATGCAAGACGTAAAAAATGGTGAGATCAAAATATTGATGATTTCGGTGGAGCGACTAAAAAACGAACGGTTTCGCCAATTTATTAGCCGAGTGCCTATTTCTTTATTAGTGGTAGACGAAGCCCACTGCATTTCGGAATGGGGACATAACTTTCGCCCCGACTACATGAAACTGCCCTACTACCGCCAAGCGTTAAATATTCCTCAGGTATTACTGCTAACGGCCACCGCGACCCCCAATGTCATCAACGATATGCAGCAAAAATTTGACCTAACGTCAGAGCAGGTCACTATTACTGGTTTTTATCGCCCTAACCTGCACCTTAATATTGTTCCAGTAATGGAAGCTAATAAAACCGCTGCCTTAATTGAGCAATTAAGCCCAGCGCCGCACCTTCCTACAATTGTCTACGTAACCTTACAACACACTGCCGAGCAGGTGGCTTCTCAGCTCGCGGCGGCCGGCATTCCCGCTCAGGCTTACCATGCCGGTATGGATCAAGATAAACGCCGTCAACTACAAGCCGCTTTTATGGCGGGCACTGTGCCCTGCATGGTCGCCACCATCGCCTTTGGCATGGGAGTAGATAAAGCCGATATTCGTCGGGTTATTCATTACGACTTACCTAAGTCGATTGAAAACTACAGCCAAGAAATTGGCCGCGCGGGTCGAGATGGCCAAGACTCTTATTGCACTTTACTCGGGAATCAAGCGGGACTAAACGTGCTAGAGAACTTTGTGTATGGCGATACTCCCGAGCCCGCTGCGATTAGTGCGGTACTACAAGATCTGAGTCAAGCCCAAGACCAGTGGGAGTTGATGCCACTGCGCTTGTCTAACCAAACCAATGTGCGATTATTGCCCTTAAAAACACTACTAGTTTATCTTGAACTCCACGGCGTGATTGAGCCGTTATATAGCTATTTTGCTGACTATCGCTTTAAGTTTATTGCGACGCCAGAAAACATTATCAGTCGCTTTAACCCAGACCGTCAGGCTTTTTTACAGGCGGTATTTGCTGGCTCTCCGTTGGCCAAAACGTGGTGTCAGGTCAACTTTGATGCGATTTGGCAACAAGCTCAAGGCGAACGCCAACGGGTGATAGCAGCATTGGACTATTTAGATCAGCAGGGGTTGATTAGTCTAGAAAGCAAACAAATGGTGGAAGTATATAAGGTGCTCCAGCCACAACTGGATGTAGCGGCCGAAACGCACCGTTTACATCAGTTATTTCAGCAAAAAGAACATAGCGAGATCCAACGCTTAAATGACATGCTCGCCTTCTTTCAAAGTAATACTTGCTTAAGTTATACCCTCGCTTGCTACTTTGGCGACCATAACGCACCCGTTCAGTGTGGCCACTGCTCGGTGTGCCAAGGCAAGGTCGCCAGCCTACCTGCGCCGGCGTTACCGCCACTACCTAGCACATCACAGCTACAGCAATGGTGCGAACTCTTGCAAGCTCAAGCTAACGAGCCGTTAACGGCACACACGCTTGCCTGCTATTTGTGTGGTATTAGTACGCCATTATTAAATAAGCTAAAGGCGCGCAAACAAGCCGGCTTTGCCCAGTTAGAGCAACAACGCTTTGAGCAAATAGTAAAAGCGGTAGAGCTCTGTGAGGAGTGA
>JAAYRH010000150.1 GCA_012518835.1 Aeromonadales bacterium
ATTCTTCTACCATTAAAAACCGCTCGTTCGCACAAACAATTACTGCTAACGTCACCGCAAACGGATGATGACTCATAGAATCTCCTAATATTGAATAGATACCCGCCAGAGGTTACTTTAACAAGCATGCATTAACATGGTTTTTAATATTCAACATTTCCTTTCAAATAGCCTATGCTGCTAAGGCGTTAAATTACATCACTTAAAGGTAAAGCCAAACAGAAAAGCAACACCCGTCCCTACATAAGGAGAATGATATGTCTTCCAAGGTAACCGTACCCGCTACTGGGCAAAAAATCACCATCGATTCCCATGGCAAACTGAATGTGCCCAACCATCCTATTATTCCCTACATCGAAGGCGACGGTATTGGCGTCGACGTTACCCCCGCCATGCACACCGTGGTTAATGCCGCTGTCAAGAAAGCCTACAACGGCGAGCGAGAAATTAACTGGATGGAAATCTACACCGGCGAAAAAGCGACTCAAGTGTACGACAGCGATACTTGGCTGCCCGATGAAACCCTCGATATTATGCGCGACTATCATGTAGCGATTAAAGGCCCGCTCACCACGCCAGTTGGTGGTGGCATTCGCTCTCTTAACGTCGCCTTGCGTCAACAGTTAGATTTATATGTGTGCTTGCGCCCAGTGCGTTATTACCAAGGTACGCCTAGCCCCGTTAAACACCCTGAGCTCACGGATATGGTCATTTTTCGTGAGAATACCGAAGATATTTATGCGGGCATTGAGTGGCAGGCTGGGAGTGCTGAGGCCACTAAAGTCATCGATTTTTTGCGCGACGAAATGAATGTACAAAATATTCGTTTTCCACAAGATTGTGGTATTGGCATTAAGCCTACTTCAAAAGAGGGCACCCAACGCCTAGTTCGTGCCGCGCTGCAATATGCCATTGATAACGATCGTGACTCACTGACCTTGGTGCACAAGGGCAATATTATGAAGTTTACCGAAGGTGCTTTTAAAGACTGGGGCTATCAGCTGGCACAAGAGGAATTTGGCGCCAAGCTGCTAGACGGCGGCCCCTGGTGCTCCTTTAAAAACCCCAACACCGGCAAAGAAATTATCGTTAAAGACGCCATTGCCGACGCTTTCTTACAGCAAATTTTACTGCGCCCCGACGAATACGACGTCATCGCCTGTATGAACTTAAATGGCGACTATGTTTCTGATGCCCTAGCGGCCCAAGTGGGCGGCATTGGTATTGCTCCGGGTGCTAACATCGGTGATACCGTTGCCTTGTTTGAAGCCACTCACGGCACGGCGCCCAAATATGCCGGCCAAGATAAAGTAAACCCCGGCTCCTTGATCTTGTCGGCCGAAATGATGCTCCGCCATATGGGCTGGAACGAAGCCGCCGACTTAATTGTAAAAGGCATGGAAGGCGCCATTGCTAATAAAACGGTGACCTATGACTTTGAACGACAAATGGACGGCGCCACCTTACGTAAGTGCTCCGAATTTGCCGACGACATAGTGGCGAATATGTAACTCAAAAAAGTCACAAGCTATCAGCCATACCGATCAAGTAGTAAGAAAAAGCACCCAACCGGCAAAAGAGGGTGCTTTTTTATTCCGCCTCTCTATCCATGCTCTCTAATAAAATATATTTCATTTATTTTCTGCAAGAAAAAAATTCTGTTCTACACTTAACGCTCGATCGGGCCTCTCCCTTTGTAATCTATCTCTGCCTAGCAAGAAGGGAGCTGTCTGTGCGGGTGCTTAGTAGTCAAGAGGCCGTTATGGTTTCTTTTTTAGCCTAGAGTGATGGTTTAGTGAAAATTAGAATTTACTACATAGAGTTTTTTTTACTGCTTGCAGTGTTTAGTAGCGTGGTTCAGTTTGGTATCTATGAAAGCTCTGCTTTATTTCCTGCAACACTAATTGTGGTCAGTGCTTTGCTTTTTTTAAAGGTTAATTATTTTAATCTTGAAAAGCATGTGCTTAACATGTTGGGATTTGTGGCGCTGGCTTTTGTTTACTCTTTGCTGGCCAGCCTTTTGCAACAAAGCTTTGAGGCGGTGGTTACCTTTGGCTTTTTTACCCTAGCAGCGGCTTTGTTTACTCTAGTAGGCTATAACGCCCAGTTTAATCTACGTGTCTATTATAAGTATTTTTTATATATCTGTTTAATTGTTTGTTTCATGTCTTTTCTATCTGGGTTTTCGGTATACCAATTTAAAGGGGTGTACAGTAATGAAAACCAAATGGGCTTGTTTGCCTCTGTGCTGTTTGGTATTTATTTGATCATACTAATCGCTGATAGCAACAAAGAAAGCCTAGGTTATAAAGCTCTCTTGCTGGGCTCCTGTTTTGTGTTTTTTATATTTATGCTGGCCTCTAACTCCAGAACCTCTCTTATATCTGCGCTGGTCCCGTTAGGCTTGTTGGGTCTGTTCAGTGCCTTACAGCTGGTTAAATTTAAATATTATTCTTTTTGGATGAGCAAAGGCGCCGCAGCAAAGTTTGCGCTGCTTGCCTTGTTTTTATGCGGGTTTTATATTTTATTTAATAACTTGGGCTATGTGGAGCCTATTATTACTAAGTTTGAGGCAACCGCCGCAAACGGTGATATTACCAGTGATAGGGCCTATCGCTGGCTGATTGCACTACAATATATTAGTCCTATTGCCAGTGGCCAGCAGCTATACATGGGCGCAGGTGTGGGTGGGGTGCACAATAATTACTTACACTTGTCGTTGGTGTTTGGCTGGATAGGCGCCTTATTATTTTATACGCCTTTTATATATATGTTATATAGAAGTGTGTTAGAAATTTTTAAGGGTAAAAACCTTGCCGCACAGTTGTGCTTTTTCTCATCTTTATATTTTATTATTTTCTCTATAGCCGAAGTAGGATCTGCAGTATTTTTAATTTGGCTGTGCTTTATCTCCTTTGGATATTTACTTTCAGGAAGAAAGTAGGGGTTTGTGGGGTTGAGTGCTAAGTGTTGAGTGCTAAGTGTTGAGTGTTATTTTCATTAACCATTAACCATTAACCATTAACCATTAACCATTAACCATTAACCATTAACCATTAACCACTCGCTTTTAGCATGATAAATCGTAAGTATTTCTTGGATTAAGAAAATATTTAATTTATTTCATGCAGAAAAAAAATTCTGTTCTACACTGTTTATGGGATGCAAGTAAAGCCCGTGCGGTAGCGTGCCCGACGCACAGGAAGCACCCAATCTTTAACCCCTCTAAAACATTAAATTAACAAATAGAACCAATATAATGAATCATGTCAAAGGATTGTCTGTCTTATTATTAACCACTATTTTATTAGCGGGTTGTACAGTTGTTCCAGGATCGAATTTCTCTAGCTCTTATGGAACTGTAGATAACACCTATTCGGATAATAAGGAGCTGAATAGAAAGACGGTAGCGATTTACCCCATTACAGCAGGCTTAGTGTCTGCTAAAGCGCATAAAAAAACGGATAAATTAACTAATGACGTCGCATTGCGTAGGCAAATTTCTGAATACGATTATATCGTCGGTCCTGGAGATATATTAAGCGTGACGGTATGGGAGCACCCCGAGCTGACTAATCCGGCGGGGGAGTACCGCAGTTCAGAAGAGGCGGGTAACTGGGTCCATACCAATGGCACCATGTTTTATCCTTATATAGGTAATATTAAGGTGGCCGGTTTAAAGGTCAGTGAGATCCGCGATCTTATTAGCAGACGGTTAGCCCATTATGTAGAAAGCCCTCAGGTAGACGTAACCGTAGCAGCGTTTCGCTCTAAATGGGTGTATATGACAGGTGAAGTAAATAAGCCGGGCACCTTAGCGATTACCAACGTCCCACTCACCTTGCTTGATGCGGTGAGTCAGGCGGGGGGCATTACTGAATTTGCCGACTGGCAAACGGTGGTGCTGCATCGCGGCAATCAGCGGCACGTATTCTCGCTGCGTGATTTATATAAAGAAGGTGATGTCAGTCAAAACATTTTGTTACAGCCCAACGATGTCATCAATATTAACCGCAACGACGACAGCAAAGTCTTTGTACTAGGTGAGGTAGGCCGCCAACAAACGCTACCTATGGGCCGCAATGGCAAAACCTTAGCCGAAGCGTTAGCCGATGCTGAAGGAATAAGCCAAGTGACTGCTAATGCTAAGGGCATTTTTGTCTTTCGCCAGGCCCCACCAGAAAGTAACCGTTTCGCTGATGTCTATCAATTAGACGCCAAAAACGCCGTGGCTATGGTGCTGGCCGATCGCTTTATGCTGCAAGAGCGCGATATTGTGTTTGTTACTGCCGCCCCTGTGGCTCGTTGGAACCGAGTTATTGGCCAAATACTACCTACTTTATCGGGCGTATATACGGGTAGTAACCTCTAAAATTAACCGCGATGTAGGTCAAACACTTGCATCGGCAATCGTAAACAGGCACCTATTTAGTGCCTAATATCAATACTTAATTAGCAAGGAAGGAAAGCCGCGCCAAGCCGATAGCTGGCTGGTGCTTTCTATCCTGCCCAAGGACAGGGCTATATCATGACAACACAGCAGATCACGAGTCGGGAACCGCTACCTAAAGGCGATGAAGTTGATTTAGGGCGCGTATATTACACTTTGTTAGATGGAAAATGGCTGATTATAGCTATCACGCTCTTAGCTACTTTGCTTGGCGCGGCGTATGCGCTGCTAGTGGCGCCTGAATATAAAGCCAATGCCCTGATACAAGTAGAAGAAAAGTCCAGTGGTATGGGCTTGCTGGGCAAGGTAGAAGAGTTGAATTTGCAGTCCAGCACGGCCAGTGCCGAAATAGAGATTGTTACCTCACGTAAGGTGTTGGGCGCGGCCATTAATGAAGTCAAGCGCGATATTATAGTGACGCCGCGTTATTTTCCGTTGATCGGCCAGTTTATGGCTCGCCACCATCAAGGTGAACAGCTTGCTGACCCGCCCTTTTTTAGTCGTTACGCATGGGGTGGGGAGCAAATTCAAGTGACGCAGCTTAAAGTTCCCGATTACTTATTGGATCAGCCACTGCGCTTACAAGTGATTGAACAGGGCTTTTTACTGTTCAATAAACAAGGTGCGCAGCTGCTAAAGGGGCAGGTGGGTCAACTGGCCGAGCAAAATGGTATTAGTGTGCTAGTGACCGATCTGAAAGCGCGGCCTCATACCGAGTTTACTCTCATTAAAGCCAGTGAGTCACAAGCTACTAATGCGCTAAAACAAGCGTTGACTGTCCATGAAAAAGCAAAAAGTGGTATTTTGGCCCTCGACTTAGTAGGAACTAACCCTGTAGACATTGAGCGCACCTTGGGGGCGATATCTCAGCAATATCTACTACAAAATATTCAGCGCCAATCGGCAGAAGCTGAAAAAAGCCTAGAGTTTTTAACTGCGCAGCAACCCGAGCTAAAAGCCAAGTTAGACCGAGCTGAAGTGCGGTTAAATAGCTATCGCCAACAAAATAAATCCGTCGACTTAGCCATTGAAACTCAAAGCGTACTAACCCAGTTAGTAGATCTTGAAAAGCAACTAAATGAGCTGTCCTTTGCCGAGGCTGAATTAAGTCGTTTATACACGCGAGCTCACCCTAGCTATCAAGCGCTGCTAGAAAAAAAGCAGTCGTTACTCCAAGAAAGAAACGAGTTGTCGGGCAAGGTAGAACACTTACCTAACACCCAACAAGAAATTTTGCGTCTAACCCGTGATGTTGAGGTAAGCCAAGAAATCTATATTCAACTGCTCAATAAAGTACAAGAGCTGAATATTGTAAAAGCGGGCACTGTAGGCAACGTACGTATTATTGATGAAGCTGTGACGGCGCCATCCCCAGTTAAACCTCACAAACCCTTAATTGTATTATTATCTGCTTTATTAGGCGCCACCCTAGGGTTAGCCTTGGTATTGTTACGCAGCTTTTTGAATCGTGGCATCGACGATCCTGAAGAATTTGAACGAGTGGGTCTTCATGTTTATGCTAGCGTGCCATTAAGCAAGGCACAGCAAAAGCTTAGCTCTGCTAATAATAGAAACTCAGCCAGCAATATAGGCAGTTTATTACTAGCAGAAAATGAGCCGACCGATCTAGTGGTAGAGTCGCTACGAGCACTGCGTACCAGTTTGCATTTTGCTATGTTAAAGGCGCGCAATAATATTATTGCTATTGGCGGCCCCAGTTTAGGGATCGGTAAAACCTTTATTAGTGCTAACTTAGCGGCGATTTGCGCTCAAGCAGGGCAAAAAGTATTAGTGATTGATGCAGACTTGCGTAAAGGTTATATGCATAACCTATTTCAGGTGCCCGCCCAAGAAGGGTTATCTGATGTGTTAAAAGGTGAAGTGCCACTAGCGCAAGTAATACATGCTACTAACATTAATAATTTACACTTTATATCTCGTGGTCAGCTGGCGCATAACTCGTCTGAACTCTTAATGCACAGCGACTTTAAGCAACTGCTAGAGCAAGCGAGACAGCAATACGATCTAGTGATTATTGATACCCCTCCTATTTTGTCGGTAACCGACGGGGCCATTATTAGCTCCCATGCCGGTCTCACTCTACTGGTGAGCCGCTTTGCTAAAACCTCAATCAAAGAAGTAGAAGTGGCGATGCGTCGCTATGAACAAAATGGTACCACGGTAAAAGGGATGATCTTTAACGCCGTAGAGCCCAATGCTTCAATGAAAAGATACAGCAATTACGAATACTATGGAGAAGTGTAAAGGCATGTTTAATGTTTAATGTCGAGTATCTAATTCAGCACTACTTAATCGATAGTCCGTCGTGTTAGCGATAAGTTTTTAGTGTCAGTATAAGAGGGGTAAAATATTAGCAAACCCCTCTACACCTAATACTCAACACCTTATATAAGCCTGGTAGAAAGGATTTCTGCACAGTTTATATAGTTAAAATAAATAAGATAAAAATCTTAGGGATGAGATATGAAGATCTTAGTCACGGGTGGCGCGGGCTTTATTGGCTCTGGCGTGATCCGTTATATCATAAATAATACGCAAGACAGCGTAGTCAATTTAGACAAATTAACCTATGCCGGTAACTTAGAATCAGTTGCCTGCGTCAGTGATAGCGCACGCTATGCTTTTGAACAGGTTGATATTTGTAACCCTAGCGAACTCAAGCGTGTATTTGCTGAGCATCAGCCCGATGCCGTAATGCACCTTGCTGCCGAATCTCACGTTGATCGCTCGATTGACGGTCCTGCCGAATTTATCCACACCAATATCCTTGGTACTTACCACTTACTAGAGGCCGCTCGCGCTTACTGGAGCCAGCTTGAGGCCGAGCGTAAAGCTGCCTTTCGCTTTCACCACATCAGCACCGACGAAGTGTATGGCGACTTACCTCACCCGGCTGATAGTGTTGAGTTAAAAGATAAAACACTCAACACTCAACACTCACAACTCAACACTAAAGATTTGCCGCTATTTACAGAAACAACGGCTTATGCCCCAAGCTCGCCTTACTCTGCCTCCAAAGCATCGAGTGACCATTTAGTCCGTGCTTGGCTGCGCACCTATGGATTTCCTACCTTAATAACTAATTGTTCTAACAATTACGGCCCCTATCATTTTCCAGAAAAGCTGATCCCGCTGGTGATCTTAAATGCCTTAGAAGGTAAGCCACTTCCTATCTACGGCAAAGGCGACCAAATACGTGACTGGCTCTACATAGAAGACCATGCTCGCGCTTTATACAAAGTTGTCACCGAAGGCAAAATCGGTGAAACCTACAACATCGGCGGCCACAACGAAAAAACCAACCTAGAAGTAGTACAAACCATCTGCACCATTCTGGATGAGTTAGTTCCACTCAAGACTCAACACTCAACACTCATCACTCACGTAAGTGATAGACCTGGCCACGATCGCCGCTACGCCATTGACGCCAGCAAAATCGCCAAAGAGCTTAACTGGCAACCCAACGAGACCTTTGAGTCGGGTATTCGTAAAACCGTGCAATGGTATTTAGATAACCAACAATGGTGCAAAAACGTCCAAGACGGCTCGTATCAGCGACAACGCCTTGGAACTAGTGTTGAGTTATGAGTGTTTAGTATTGAGTTTTTAATATATTAAACCCTCTAGAGTATCCAATAATATTTATCATCATAGGGAGAGTGGTGATGACTCAACAGAATAATGTGCTTGATAAGTCGTTCGAGTTTGCGGTGCGTATCATCAGGCTCTATCAGTTTTTATCTAAAGAACATAAAGAATATGTGCTTTCAAAACAGCTATTAAGATCCGGTACTTCTATTGGCGCCAACATCAATGAAGCACAAGCAGCTCAAAGCAATGCTGACTTTATTTCTAAAATGAGCATTGCGAGCAAAGAAGCAAGAGAGACAAAGTATTGGTTACAGTTACTGTGCGAAACTGAATATCTAGATAAAGCGCAACCGCATGTCATTAGCTTACTTGAGCAAAGCGAAGAGCTAATAAAGATACTCACCACAATTGTAAAAAACACACAGAAAAATATAAAAGCGAACTCCAAGAAATGAACTCACTCAATACTCAACACTCAACACTTAACACTCAACACTCAACACTCAACATTCGCGGAATCGTGTTGGCCGGCGGTAGTGGCTCTCGTTTATATCCTATTACTAAGGGTGTCTCTAAACAGCTGCTACCCGTTTACGATAAGCCGATGATTTATTACCCCCTGTCGGTGTTAATGCTGGCGGGTATTCGTGAAGTACTTATTATTACTGCCCCAGAAGATAAAAACAGCTTTGAGCGATTATTAGGGGATGGTAGCCAGTTTGGTATTGAACTTAGTTACATAATCCAGCCTCGACCTGAAGGGTTAGCACAAGCCTTCATTTTGGGAGAAGAGTTTATTGGTGACTGTAATGTGTGCTTAGTATTAGGCGATAACATTTTTTATGGTCCAAATTTTTCGCCTAAATTACGGGAAACTGTAGCACGGGCTCAAGGTGCTACTGTGTTTGGTTATCAAGTGAAAGATCCTGAGCGCTTTGGTGTAGTGGAGTTTGATCAAGAAAGGCGTGCAGTATCAATAGAAGAAAAACCATTGGCCCCTAAATCAAACTACGCGGTCACGGGTTTATATTTTTATGATAACGAAGTCATCCGCATTGCCAAAGATATTCAGCCTTCGGCTCGTGGTGAGTTAGAAATCACTTGTATTAACCAAGCGTACCTTGAACGAGGACAGTTAAATGTAGAATTACTAGGCCGTGGTTTTGCCTGGTTAGATACCGGTACTTATGAAAGTTTACTGCAGGCGGCTTCTTTTGTAGAAACGATTGAGCTGCGCCAAGGCTTTAAAGTGGCCTGTTTAGAAGAGATTGCTTATAACAATGGATGGTTATCTAAGCAACAAATTAAAGAGCAAGGTGAACACCTTAGCAAAAACAGTTACGGGAAGTATCTGTTGGATTTAATCAAAGGATAATGAGAATGATCCCAGTCACTAAAGCTTACTTACCAGAAAAAGAAAAATATCAATCTTATGTCAGCGACATATTTGACCGTGCTTGGCTAACTAATAATGGCTGTTTACTGCAAGAGCTAGAGCAGCGTTTAACTCAGCATCTAGGAGTAAGAAACTTAATATTAGTTGCTAATGGCTCACTCGCCTTACAGTTAGCTTATAAAGCACTAGGGCTAACAGGTGAAATAATTACCACGCCCTTTAGTTTTGCGGCTACTACTAGCACATTAGTATGGGAAGGGTTAACTCCTGTCTTTGCTGATATTGATCCTCACACCTTTAACCTAGATCCCGCTAACATTGCCGCCCAGATCACGTCAAACACCACAGCCATAGTACCCGTGCATGTGTTTGGTAACCCCTGCGCGGTAGAAGCTATTCAAAAAGTTGCAGATCAGCATCAGCTCAAGGTGATTTACGATGCCGCCCATGCCTTTGATACGCAATATAAAGGGCAAAGTGTGTTGAATTATGGCGATATTAGTACCTTGAGTTTTCATGCTACTAAGCTCTTTCATACTATTGAAGGCGGCGCTGTGATCACTAATGATGATCAACTAGCGGCCAAGATCCGCTTACTAATCAACTTTGGGATCTCAGGACCAAGTAAAATTGAGTCGCTAGGAACCAACGCTAAAATGAGTGAATTTCAAGCGGCAATGGGACTGTGTGTGCTTGATGAAATAGATAATATTAAGCAACAGCGGGCTAAGGTATGGCACAAATATGTGGAAGATTTAACCAAGGTGGTGAGCTTCCAACAGTGGAGCCAGCATAGTGATAATAACTACGCTTATGCACCGGTGTTATTTGAAAGTGAGCAGCAATTACTTGAGGCAGAAGCGTACCTTAAGCAGAATAATATTTTACCGAGACGCTATTTTCATCCTAGTTTAGATACCTTGACCTACCTGAAAGCCAAACAAATTTGTAAGCACTCTAGAGATATTGCCAGCCGAATACTGTGCTTGCCTATTTATCCTACTTTAAATGAAAGAGAACAAAATATTATTTTAAATGTATTAAAAGGACTTTATCAAGGTAATAGCGACCAAATGCTGTCATTTTCTGTCTGTTAACCATTTGCCTTGATAATGAAAAATAGAACGCTCTCTGCCGGCATGATGAATATTCCGCTTATTGTCTGTCAGTTTATTTTGACCCTGAGCACTAAGCAGGATCAGCAGTGCTTAACATTAGGCAGTATGTAAATATGAGTATGATGAGTCTTAAATTGATATTCGAGCTTTATCAAGGTTGCAAAGAAACATTGAGAAATAAAATTAATACCATAAGAGATTTATTCTATGTTTAAAATGATCCGGCAGTTATTTTCATTGCTTACCCCCAGCCAGATCAGGAAGTTTTATATCCTGCAAGTGTTGGTGGTGGTAATGGCCTTTACCGAGCTATTAGGAGTGGCTTCTATTGCTCCTTTTATGGCATTAGTAGGAGATATTAGTTTAGTGGAGCAGGGCGGGATATTTACCACGCTTTATAATATTTCGGGTGCTAGCACTCCAATGGACTTTTTGTTTTATTCTGGGGTGCTGGTGTTGGTGACCTTGTTTCTATCTACTATTATGGCCACATTTACTATTTGGCAGTTATCGCTTTATGCCTCAGGGGTAGGTACTCAGCTTGCAGATCGCCTTTATAATTATTACCTACAGCAAGACTGGTTGTTTCATGCAACAGGCAGCAGTGCTCATCTCACTAAGCAAGTCTCTTCAGAAACACTCAGAGTGACTGATTATATTATACAGCCCTTAATGAGCATGAACGCTAAAGTCGTATTATCTTTGTTTATTTCTATCAGTATTTTTATTTATGATCCCTTAGTGGCCATCGCCGCATCTTTGTTATTTGTGTGTGCCTATATCTTGATTTATAAAGTGGTTCGTAAGCGCTTGTTTGCCAACGGTCACAACATATCAAAGATGTCTACCGAACGCTTTAGGTTAATGAACGAAGGGTTTGGCGGCATTAAAGATGTACTGCTGCTTAATCGCCGTTATGATTTTGTAGAGCGCTTTAAGAAAAGTGGTGAAACCTTTGCTTATGCGAGAGGAACCACTATTGCTATCAGCCAAATGCCTCGATATTTTATGGAATTAATTACCTTTGGGGCCATGATTGGTTTGGTACTGTTACTCATTATCCAACACCAAGGCAGTTTAGGTACCATATTACCCATACTGGCCGTGTATGCGTTGGCTGCCTTTAAATTGCTACCGGCGCTGCAGCAAATATACTCCAGTGTGGTAGAAATTAAGGGTAACGCAGCTGCATTTGAAGCGTTAAAAGAAGATTTAATACAATCTGTGAATAATCACTCAGGTATGGCTAATCACGATTCAGCTCTCTCGACTAAGACTGGTCAAACTGCCGCCACGCCTAACTTGCCTTTACAGCAGCAAGTGAGTTTAAAAAACATCACTTTTACTTATCCTGGTAAACCTAGCCCAGCGTTACTAAACGTTAACATGAATATTCCGGCTAATAGCGTAATCGGTATTGTTGGTGCTTCTGGTTCGGGTAAGTCAACGGTGATTGATGTGTTATTAGGCTTGCTAACCCCACAACTTGGCGAGTTGAGTGTGGATGGCACTGTGCTCACCGCTGACAATAAACGCCTGTGGCAAAATAACTTGGGCTTTGTACCGCAAAGTATTTTTTTAAGTGAAGGCACCATTGCCGAAAACGTTGCTTTTGGCTTGCCAGCTAAAGACATAGATGAAGCTCAGGTCAACAAAGCGTTGCAATTGGCTAACTTAAGCGAACTGATTGCTCAACTCCCTGAAGGGCTGAATACCAAAGTGGGTGAGCGTGGGGTGCAGCTGTCTGGCGGACAACGCCAACGCATTGGCATCGCCCGTGCTTTATATCATGAAGCAAACGTCCTGGTATTTGATGAGGCCACCAGTGCGCTAGATGGCATTACTGAAAAAATAATAATGGAAGCCATTCATGAATTTAGTGGTCAAAAAACTATTATTATGATTGCTCACCGTCTAAAAACAGTACAAAAGTGCGACATTATTTATTTGATGGATCAAGGTAAAGTAGTGAATCAAGGTACCTATCAAGAACTAGTAGCAAGTAGCTCACAATTTAAAAAAATGGCAGAGCATGCTTAACCAGCTCTAGATTAATTATAAATAAAAATAGGTATGACAATGAATGAGCTACTAAGCGAAAACGAAATAATGCACAGGGTGCAAGCCAACTGGAATAAACCCGCCGTATCATTTTTATGTACTAGCTTTAACCAAAAAGATTATATTGAGCAAACCATCAAAGGCTTTTTAATACAAGAAACTACTTTTCCGTACGAAATCATGATCCACGACGATAACTCTACGGACGGCACTAAAGATATTATTGAGTCATATCGCATCAGGTATCCACACCTTATTCGCTGTATCATACAAAGCGAAAATCAACATAGTAAGGGTATATCTACTAGCATGTTAGCTGCCGAGCATTGTCGTAGCGAATACATTGCTTTGTGCGAAGGCGATGATTATTGGATAAGTAAAACTAAAATTGAAAATCAATATCAAGTAATATTAAAAGATCCTACGGTATCTATGGTGGTATCACCGGGTAAACTAGAAGTAGATGGTGTTATTCAAAGTCACCTGCACTGTTACTATGGCGATCAACTAAAGGAGTTTAGCGCACAAGAGGTTCTTAATGAGGTATGGCAATTTGCGCCCACCGCATCTTATTTACTAAGAAAAGAGTGCTTAATTAAATCCTCAGTAGTGTTTGGCAAAACGCCGGTAGGAGACTTGTTTACTGAGTTATATACCGCGGTTAATGGCAAGTTAGTATATTACCCTGAGGTGGGCTCGGTTTATCGTATGATGGCAAAGAACTCTTGGTCGGAACGTATGAGCAAGAATGCGCTTGCCAATAATATTAAGTTTCTTAATGAGATGGAAGCTGCTATTGCCAGAACTAATAAACTACCAGGCTTTGAAGATCTAGATTGGTCTATCAAGCTTTCTGGCATCTATTACACCTTGGCAGTATCTTATCTTAAAGAGCGAGATACTAAAAACTTCTCTAATGCCATTGAAAAAAGCTACCGCTACGGAATAATAGCAAGGCAGCAACAGCTGCTTTATTACTGTAATAAGTATATTCCCGCTTTGCCTATGTTTATTAAACCCGCCACCTACATTAAAGGCGGAATGAAAAAGCTATTAAAAGGATTTAGTAGCTAGTCGTATGCAACCCCTTGCTATCAAAGGACTTGATGTGAAAATTTTAATACTGGGTGGTGACTTTAATTTAGGCGCCGGCACCGAGCGGGTGGGCTCTATGTTGGCTAATGGCTTGTCAGAGGCAGGATATGAAGTGATCTTGGCAAGTATAGTCAATGGCGAGCAGCCTTTTTTTAATATAAATAAAGAAATACAATTATTGTCCCTGGGAAGCTCAAAGGGAAATGCGTTATATCGCATGCCTAAAAATATTGCTTTTTTAAGAAAGCAGTTAAAAGAACACCAGGTAGATATATTAATTGTGGTAGAAACCTTGTCGGTATTACTTACTTTGCCGGCAGTGGTTGGGCTGCCAATAAAGCATATTTGCTGGGAGCACTTTAACTTTAATAGTGATCTAGGTAAAAAACGTCGGCGCATCGCCCGTCAGTTGGCCGCAAGATATTGCGACGCTGTTGTTACCTTAACTGAGCGCGACAAGGAGTATTGGCTGGCAGGTACGAAACATAAACAACAAATCACTGCCATTGCTAATCCCTGTCCTTTTTCTGTACAAAGCAACATTAAACAAGCTAACACGAAAACTGTACTAGCAGTAGGCCGCTTAACTTACCAAAAAGGCTTTGACTTGCTGTTACAAGCTTGGCTAAAAATAAGCAAAGAAGTACCGGACTGGCGGTTACAAATTGTGGGTGAAGGAGAAGACAGAGAAAAGTTACAACAGTTTATAGCAGATAATAATCTTACCAGCAGTGTGGAGTTGGTAGGTAATAGCAATAATATGGAAGCCTACTATCGTCAAGCCGAAATCTTCTGCCTAAGCTCGCGCTTTGAAGGGTTTCCTATGGTGTTATTAGAAACGCTCTGTTTTGGCCTGCCGGTGGTGAGTTTTGACTGTGATACCGGCCCGGCCGAGATCCTAGATAGCACCGGCTCCATACTGGTGCCCGCCCAAGATATAAATCAGTTTGCTGCTGCTCTGCTGCAGCTGATGAATGACGAGCAAGCTCGCAACGCAATCCATCTTAAAAGTAAAGAAAAAGCGCAGCACTATCAACCCGCTGCCATTATGGAGTTATGGCAACAGGAGCTCAAAAAAATAGAGCACCATAAAAAGAAGTATTTAATTAACAATTAACCTACTGAGTTTATTGTTAATGCTCCTAGGCACTTTTCATATTTAATCAAGGAATGATTTTGAAAGTCTTGTTGGTAATTACTGGCTTAGAAATGGGCGG
>JAAYRH010000151.1 GCA_012518835.1 Aeromonadales bacterium
AATGTTCCTACTGGTCCGGTAAACAAATACTTAAACTCATGGGTTATTTTCAACCAGTTTTCTAACGGTATATTCAATCGATGTAATATGTTAGCGCTACTGGGCTGAATGACTCCTTGCTTATCATCACGTAGCGTTCGCCCAGTATCATCAACTAGGTTGAAATAGTCTTGGGTATCAAACCGTAAGCCCTTGGGCACCTCTTGGTGCGCTCTGCTCTTTTAGATATATACCAATTAAGCAAAAAGCACTGTCTACTTCAAATCTATTACTCTTTAGTTATCAAGAATGAGATGCAGGTTGTTATTTTGTTGCTCTAACATTTTAGTATAAAAAATCCCCAGCGTGCTGGGGATAATTATTAAATAAACCGCCATCTGCGAAAAAACACCGCCCTAAAAATGGGGGTCAGTTCAAAAGGCGGTGTTTTTATTCTTTAACGTAACGCGTATGGCGTTAAACGTAAGGCTTTGCTTTACAAGTTGCGCAAGCTTTCAATACGCTTTTCTAGTGGCGGGTGGCTCATAAATAGTTCACTGCTGCCACGGCCGTTAATACCAAAGGCGGCGAGGGAGCCTTCTAGCTCGGCTTGTGAGCCTTGGCCTAAGCGCTGTAGGGCGGCAATCATTTTTTCTTTGCCCACTAAGCGCGCCGAACCTGCGTCGGCCCGGTATTCACGGTAGCGGCTAAACCACATCACAATAATGGAAGCTAATATGCCAAACACTAATTCCAGCACCATCACTACCCCAAAGTAGGCAATGCCACCTAAGCCGCCTCCCTCTTCGTCATCTTTACTCATCGCGCTGCTAATAATGTTGGCGATGATACGAGCAAAGAACATCACAAAGGTGTTAACCACGCCTTGTAACAAAGTCATGGTGACCATGTCGCCATTAGCGATGTGGCTTACTTCATGAGCCAGTACCGCTTCGGCTTCATCGCGGGTCATGCTGTACATTAAGCCGCTCGACACTGCCACCAGCGAGCTATTGCGGCTGGCACCGGTGGCAAAGGCGTTCATGTCGGGGGAGTCATAAATGCCTACTTCTGGCATACCAATACCGGCTTGCTGGGCTTGACGAGTCACGGTGCTCAGTAACCAGTGCTCTACTTCACTACGGGGTTGTTCAATAATTTGAACGTTATAGGCGCGTTTCGCCATCCATTTTGACATTAGCAGTGAGATAAAAGCACCACCAAAACCAAACACGGCACAAAATACTAATAAGCCACTAATGCTGCTGCGATCGATGCCCAGCATAGAGAAAACAATGTTCAGCACTATCCCTAGCACCAAGACTACGGCTAGGTTAGTAGCGATAAACAACAAAATACGTTTCATAACGGTTCCTAGGGTTAACTACAGGTTAATCTAGCATGGGCGCTAAAGGACAGCGCCGATGCAATAAACTTGACAGTATAATGCGGTCATTTAGCGTTTTTTCAAGAGGGGAAGTTAATTATTTTCTAATAAAGGATCAATATTTATATAGGCGTCAATATTGTCGCTGGGGTTACCTTCTAACCAAGGGATTTCGGCTAATAACGGCGCCTTAATGCGCTGCTTTAAGGCGTCGACATTGGCCTGATATTGGCTCATGTTGGGATACAGTTGATTACTTACCCAGCCCGCCACCGTTAAGCCATCGTGATGAATGGCTTCTAAGGTTAACAATGCATGGTTAATGCAGCCTAAACGAATGCCGACTACTAAGATCACCGGTAATTGCTGTTGTTTCACCCAGTCCGATAAGTAAGCCTGCTCACTAATAGGTAAGCGCCAGCCGCCGGCACCTTCTATAAAAATATATTCGGCGCCCTCTTCTTTTAATGCCGTTAAGCCTTCGTTTAAGATGGCTAGCTCAATTTGCTGGTGAGCTTGGGCCGCCGCAATATGAGGGGCAATAGCAGGAGCAAACGCATAAGGGTTATGCATGGCATAGGGCAAGGCTAGCGACGAGGCGTCTTGTAAGATTAAGGCGTCGCGGTTTTTTAGCTCTCCATTGATATCTTCACAGCCCGAGGCGACGGGTTTATAACCCACAGTGCATAAGCCGCAATCGCTAGCGGCTTGCATAAGGGCTTCGGTGACCAGCGTTTTGCCAACCCCAGTGTCGGTTCCGGTAATAAAAAAGGTATTAGCCATAAATAACTCCATAAGCAAGATGATAGGTGGCCATGCATTGACCCTGGCTAGTTTTAGGATAGCTATTATTAAGCTGTTGCCAGCGTTTTTTTCCCATTAATCCCGTAGAGCGCGGTCTGTTCACTTGATTAGCGCCAATGCCTTTTAAGTCTTTTAATAACGCCGTTAAGTGCGGATAACTTAACTGCTCGGTGGTTTGCTGAAGCTGCCAGCTACGGCCAGTAGCTTGTAAGGCACTCATTAAGGAGTGAGGTTTAATAAAGTCATTAATGGGGCTGGGCAGACCCGCGTGTCGCCAACATTGCGCTAACGATTGCAGGCTGCCATCAAGCAAAGTAGAAAACACCAGTACACCGCTGGGAGCAAGTCGCTCGCTCCATTGCGTTAACCAAGCTGCCGGATCGGTACTCCACTGCATACATAAGTTAGCGAAAATCCAATCTAAGCTGTGTTTGGCTATTGGGGGATGGTCCATATCGGCACAAATAGGCCATAGACGAGCTTTGGTGGTGGCCTGTTGCAGCATGGCGGGTGATAAGTCCAAGGCGAGTAAACAGTCGGTTTTGGTCGCTAAAGCGGGGGCAAACCAGCCACTGCCACAGCCTAAGTCTAAACCGCACTGACCATGCTGGGGCAGCTTAGCTAATAGCGCCTGACCGGTGCGCTGCTGTAGTTCATTATGTTGCTCATAACTGGCGGCGGCACGGCTAAAGGCGGCAGCTACTTTATGTTTATTTATGGGTAGCGCATCTATTAACAAACCGTTCATGGCATCACTCATGTTAAATATTAAAATATAGCGCCCAGCCCAGCTATTAAAGGCGCAAGACTAAAGACTTTTTCGCCACCAAATCCACAAAACCCACGGAAAAATTAAGACATCTTCGCCCCGGAATCCACTGAACCCACTGAACCCACAGAAAAATCAAGATCTAAACGAACAAATACTGGGTAAGCTCTTTCCTTATTACGCTTCGTCCGTGGTTTTTGTGGATTTGGTGGCAAAAAAACTTTAAGAGTTAGTCTTCTTTGTTACTTAGTAGCATAAAGCCACGTCTGTTACGCCGAACTACTTATAACAATCGAAACTCAGCGCTGGCGGTGGTGAGGGCTGCTAGCAAGGCGCTAATATCGGCTTTAGTATGGGCGGCGCTTAAGGTAATACGCAACCGCGCCGCGCCTATGGGCACGGTAGGCGGGCGGATCGCACCCACCCAATACCCTCGCTCGCGCAAGCGAGATGCTAGTTGCACAGTAAGCTCGGCAT
>JAAYRH010000152.1 GCA_012518835.1 Aeromonadales bacterium
GATCTCACCCTTTTCGAATACTCATTTCTCGAGTCAAAGCGCGCTTAAGCCGAGGTATCGGCGGCATTTTCTATTGGCTCAGCCGCTTCTTGATCTTGTTCTACGGGTGCTAATGGCCAACCACCGAGTGCTTTCCAGCGATTAACAATCAAACAAAATAACTCCGTAGTCTTTTGTGTATCATATAATGCACTGTGTGCTTCTTTGTTATCAAATTTCATGCCTGCCGCTTTACACGCTTTAGCCAATACCGTTTGTCCAAGAGCTAGCCCCGCTAAGCTTGCAGTATCAAAGGTGGCAAATGGATGAAAGGGGTTACGTTTAATACCCGCGCGCTCGGCAGCAGCCATCACAAAGCCATGATCAAAAGAGGCGTTATGCGCCACAATAATAGCCCGTTGGCATTTGTGGGCTTTTAATCCTTTACGCACCCCTTTAAAAATATGATCAAGCGCTTCTCGCTCTGAAATAGCACCGCGCAGGGCACTGTATGGATCAATACCGGTAAACTCCAAGGCGGCAGGCTCTAAATTAGCGCCTTCAAAGGGTTCTACATGAAAGTGAAAGGTTTGATCCGGTGCTAACCAGCCATTTTTATCCATTTTTAAGGTAATAGCGGCAATTTCCAGCAAGCCATCGGTTTTTGCATTAAAGCCCCCGGTTTCTACATCGATCACTACCGGATAGTAACCCCGAAAACGTTCATTAAGCTGAGTCTCATTTGCTGTTGCCGTCATCATCATCCTAAATAACCTAAAAACTGGGCACTAAGTATGCCAGAGTTAGAGAAGATCGTCGCCCCTTGTCCGTGTTTAACCCGAGGGCCTTGCGTAAATAATTGGGATACTTGAGTGCTAAACAGCTAAAAGATAAGCAAATTGACGCTATATCCAGCAACTGGCTACTAATTCTCAAATAAGACTTGCACCCAAAGGGAAGCTTACCTAACATATGCTCCGTTCTTGAGGTGCAGCAACACCTTATAAAAAATGCACACAATTTGGTGAGGTGTCCGAGTGGCTGAAGGAGCTCGCCTGGAAAGCGGGTATACGGCAACGTATCGAGAGTTCGAATCTCTCTCTCACCGCCAAATTTATAATTAAACCCTTGATTATCAAGGGTTTTTTTATGCCTGAGATTCAGGTGGATTAAAAGATTGGGCTGATGCTAAATAGCCACGCAATAAGCTAACAAACTCGCTCGACTCTCGGTCGAGTGATGATTCATGAATTAATAAATCATAGCCATATAAATCCCGCAAATGCGCCATTCGGTTACCCAGCATCGCCGTAATTCCCTGATACACTTGCCCCCCTTCGGATTTATAACGACCGTCTTCTACTAACCAGTCTTGTAATTCACGACGGCTAATCGCGCCATGGCGCAATGCCATTGCTAGTAAGGGGCGTTGCTCGGTTAAAATATGCACGATTAAGCGAGGCGTCATTAACGGTAATAAACTATCGTAGTGGCGGATCTTAATGCCCACATAAGGTAGCTCTTCGAGACCCATGTCTCTTTGCAGCCGTGCCTGATCGATACGAATAATATTGTCCCAGCGTAAACTCCAGCCGCCGACTCGATGATGAAAGTGAATATGCTCCTCACTTAACGAGAAGCTATAGCGCGGCTCGCGCAGTTTAAGTATGCCCAACAAGGTCATCACCATGCAGGCTAAAAACAAGAACACGATAACCAATTGCACTTGCTGACCTAAAAAATATCCTACTAGCAGCAGCACGGGCATCAAGATCAGACCCGTCAGAGTAAGGGTAAGGCCATTATGGCGTGACATAGGTTCTATATGTAGTGTTTCCCGCACCTGGTAACTCCCAATTAGCACACAGATAGATTAAGGTATTCATCATACACAGACCCATCATAAGAGGTAATAATGACTCCTACTATTAAGGTGATCAGTAATCACCGCTCCATTCGTAAGTTTACTGAGCAAGCGTTAAGTGTAGAGCAGCGTGAGGCGATTATGGGAGCAGCACAAGCGGCACCCAGCTCGAGCTTTTTGCAGGCCTCGGCGGTGATCCGTATTACGGATCCTGAGTTACGAGCAAAGGTGATGGCGCTGTGTGGCAAGCAACCTTACATTGGTTCCGCACCTGAGTTTTGGGTGTTTTGTGCCGATTTCAATCGCCACCTGCAGTGGGTGCCAGAAGCGCAAACCGGTTTTGCAGAGCAATTGTTAATTGGTGCTATCGACACCGCGCTGATGGGTCAAAATGCCATGACTGCTGCAGAATCGTTAGGATTAGGTGCGGTATTTATTGGTGCGGTGCGTAATAATCCCCACGAGCTAAGTGCTTTGTTACAGCTGCCCAAAGGCGTTATTCCGTTGTTTGGTTTGTGCATGGGGTATCCGGCACAAGATCCAGAAACCAAGCCGCGTTTACCGGCCAGCTTAATGTTTTGTGACAATGCTTATCCAGCTGAGTTTGATAGCGCTACCATGCAAGCCTATGACGAAGTAGTGCAAGACTACTACCGCACCCGTACCGGGGGCCGTAAAGAAATGACCTGGACCGGCCAAATTGGCGATACGCTTAGCAAAGAAGCGCGCCCCTTTATCTTAGATTTCTTAAAAGAGCAGGGGTTTTGTCTGCGCTAATCTAGAACCAACGCGACTAAAACCGATGTTATGCTTAATACCAATCCAAGTAAGTATGTGAACAGTTTCCATTAAGGAAAAAACTAAAGATTAAAGGCTTTTTTTTGCCACGAAAGAACATAGAAGGCACGGACGAAGTTCACATACGACAAGTGTTCAATATTTTCTCAGATCTGAACACTATTTTTCCGTGTTCTTCCGTGGGTTCCGTGGCAAAAGGTTTTGATCCGTTAGTTTTCCAGATTGGTATAAATCGCCGTTTACCAGTGGCGACCTGCTAAATGTGAGGTGATAGTGAATATTTTTATTATGCGCCATGGCCAAGCGGCACCCGAAGCACTAAATGATGAGTCACGACCGCTCACCACCGACGGTAAAGCCGAAGTACGGTTAATGGCCCAGTGGCTGGCGCCGCAAGTGCCCCAGTTTGAGCGAGTATTAGTGAGTCCTTACTTACGAGCGCAACAGTCTTGGCATCAATTAAGTGAAATCTTAAGCGCCCAACAGGTTGATACCTGTGCGGAGTTTACACCCGATGCCGACGTAGCACTGGCCGCGAGTTTATTGCTGGCCTATAAAGATGTGGGCGAGGGCGGTAATATTTTATTGGTCAGCCATATGCCGATGGTGGGCTATTTAGTAGAAAGCTTATGCCCAGGCATAGCGCCACCGAGCTTTCCAACAGCAGGCCTTGCTCGACTTTCGTTTACCGAGGGTGAAGTGGGCGTACTAGACTGGTTAGAAGCGCCCCATACCTTAACGTGACTCTCTTTGTAGTAATACCAGCAAGGCCGCATTACCGCCCCAATAGCGGGTGGCTTGGTGAAAAGCTAACACCTGTGGGTGTTGGGCCAGCCACATAGGTAAGCGGCGCTTTAATATATGTTTACCATGACCGTGCATAATAGACACACACTGTACATGCTGGCGTTTGGCGGCGATTAATAGCGCTGATAATTCTTCTTTGGCTTGTTCTTGGGTTAAACCATGCAAGTCTAAAAACAAGTCGGGTACATAGTCACCGCGGCGCAAGCGCTTTAACTCATAAGCTGAGGTTTGTGGCGCCCGATAGCGCGTAGGGCCTTCTTCATCGAGGTGCGGTTCATAGACATCAGAAAATGGGTGCGCTTCAGCCCTGTCTTTACGGACTTGGCGTTGCTGCGCTTTTACCTTGACCGGCGGGCGGTGCGGACTTATGGTATCCTGCTTTAATTTGCGGACACCCTGCACCGCTGCCTTAAAAAGCGCTGTATCATCGTCTTCTGA
>JAAYRH010000020.1 GCA_012518835.1 Aeromonadales bacterium
AGGGAGACTTAGATATGCCGCCACAACCCTTGATCCCCTATGGCGACTTTTGATGATATTACTGTTAAGAAGTATCCGTTTGTAACTAAGCTGGTTACACTGTCATTTATTTATTGTGACATTTCAGATCTTAATTAAGGAAGCCGTATGAGCAAGGACAAACGTCGTCAGTATTCGAGTCAGGTGGTTGATGGCCCAACTAAGGCGCCTGCGCGCTCTATGTTGCGTGCGGTGGGTTTTACCGATGAAGATTTTACCAAGCCCCAAGTGGGTATAGCTTCTACGTGGAGTAACCTTACGCCCTGTAATATGCACATCGATAAACTAGCAGTAGAAGCAGGTAACGGTGCTGATAGCGCAGGCGGTAAGAGTATTATCTTTAATACCATTACCGTATCGGATGGCATCGCTAACGGTACTATTGGTATGAAGTATTCATTAGTATCGCGGGAAGTGATTGCCGACTCCATTGAGACCGTTGCTGGCTGCGAAGGTTTTGACGGCATTGTGGCTATTGGTGGTTGTGATAAAAACATGCCGGGCTGCATTATTGGGATGGCACGTCTTAATCGTCCGTCGGTGTTTGTCTATGGCGGCACCATAGCGCCGGGTGCGAATCATACCGATATTATTTCGGTATTTGAGGCAGTAGGCGCCCATGCTAAAGGCGATATGTCGCTGATTGATGTGAAGCAAGTAGAAGAAACCGCTATCCCAGGCCCTGGTGCTTGTGGTGGCATGTATACCGCTAATACCATGGCCTCAGCGATTGAAGCGATGGGGATGAGCTTGCCTAATAGCTCAGCACAAAATGCGACCTCTGAGCATAAATTACAAGACTGTCGTGATGCTGGCGCCGCGGTGCTTAACTTACTTGAGCATGACATTAAGCCCTCAGACATTATGACCAAGGCTGCCTTTGAAAACGCCATTACCGTCGTCATTGCCCTAGGTGGCTCTACTAACGCGGTATTACACTTGTTGGCTATGGCTCATGCAGTAGAGGTGGACTTAGGACTAGACGACTTTGTACGTATTGGTGAGCAAGTTCCGGTACTGGCAGACTTGCGCCCCAGTGGTCATTATATGATGTCAGAGTTAGTGGAAATTGGTGGCATACAGCCATTAATGAAAATGCTACTCGACGCAGGCTTGTTGCATGGCGACTGCCTCACCGTGACCGGCAAAACATTAGCTGAGAACTTAAAAGAGGTTGCCCCTTATCCAGCAGAGCAAACCATCATTCGCCCATTAGATAACCCCATCAAGAAAGACAGCCACTTGCGTGTATTATATGGCAACTTAGCGCCCGAGGGCTCGGTGGCAAAAATTACCGGTAAAGAAGGGTTAGCCTTTACTGGCCCTGCGCGCGTATTTGGCTCTGAAGAAGAGACCTTAGAGCGTATTCTTGATGGCACCGTTAAAGCGGGTGATGTGCTGGTAATCCGTTATGAAGGACCCAAGGGCGGACCAGGTATGCGAGAAATGCTCAGCCCCACTTCGGCTATTATGGGTAAGGGGTTAGGCCAAGAAGTGGCGTTAATTACCGACGGTCGCTTCTCTGGTGGTAGCCATGGCTTTGTCGTGGGACATATTTCTCCCGAAGCCCAGCAAGGCGGCCCGTTGGCGATAGTGGAAGATGGCGATATTATTACCATTGATGCTGAAACCAATAAGTTAGAAGTGCAGCTATCTGATGCTGAAGTCACGGCGCGCTTAGCCAAGTGGCAGGCTCCAGCACCGCGTTATAATCGTGGTGTGTTGGCCAAGTATGCGCACACAGTAAGCTCGGCTTCTACCGGTGCGGTGACTGATAAGCTAGATGACTAGGTAAGCAGTTAACATCAGTAATATTTAAAAAAAGATCCCGCGGGATCTTTTTTTGTGCAAAAAATTCACTTTTTACTCTTGAAAGCCCTCTAACGTGGCCTTATATAATAATTAAGGCAAGGGAATCGCTCATTAGAGGATTTCCACACAGTTGCCTGGCTCGTCCCATAACGGAGAGCATTTTAACTACATCGCTCATAAGAGGATATTATTATGTCACGTTTTGATCTTACTCCTTTATATCGTTCTGCTATTGGTTTTGACCGCCTCGCATCGATGATGGAAAGCGCCAATACCAGCAGTAACAATAATGGCTATCCCCCTTATAATATTGAGCTGCTAAGCGAAAATCATTATCGGATTTCGATGGCGGTTGCTGGGTTTGCCCAAGATGATCTGGACATAACCAGTCATGAAAATACCTTGACGGTGAAAGGCACTAAAGAGTCGAATGACGAGCAGAAAAATTATCTGTACCAAGGTATCGCCGAGCGCGGCTTTGAGCGTCGCTTCCAGCTGGCAGATCATATTAAAGTAACAGGTGCGGATATGGAAAATGGTTTATTGCACATTGATCTGGTGCGCGATGTACCAGAAGCAGCTAAGCCAAAAACCATTGCTATAGGCCAAACTAGCTAATTCTTTGCTAGCAATTCAGTAAGAACAACGCCGACCCTAGGGTCGGCGTTGTTATATAAACCTTACAAAATAAGCTGTCTTATTATGGTCTGCGTTTTAACTTAGCTCTTCTAACACTTTACAGCTTACGACGTATGGCTTACAGCGTTGTTTGAGGTGCTTGATAAATAGCGTAAATTTCTTCAGCCAAAATCTTAATACCTGCTTGTACATCTTCTTCTGACTGCGCGTAGTTAAGGCGAATACACTCTTTGCTATGTTGCCAGTTTTTATCTTCAATACCAGGGAAGAAGTAATGACCCGATACTACCAATAAGCCTTTTTGCTTTAAGCGTTCATACAGCTCTTGGCTATGTATGGGTAAGTCTTCAAACCATAACCATAAAAACAGCGCGCCTTCTGGTTTATGAATATGAAACTGCGGCAAGGTGATAGCTTCTTGTAACCATTGTACCGCTTGCTGTGCTTTCTTTTGGTAGAACGGCTTGATGACCTCGTTGCTAAGTTTTAATACATCACCACTTTCCATCATCGGTAAGGTCATCGCCGGGCCAACCCCACTGGGAGCTAGATTAATAATGCCGCTCACGTTAGTCATGGCTTTAATGATCTCGGGCGAGCCCACTACGATGCCACAGCGTACACCCGGTAAGCCGAGCTTAGATAAGCTCATGCATAAAATAGTGTTGTTATTCCAAAACGGTGTGGCTTGTGAAAATATAATATTAGGGAAGGGCATGCCATAGGCGTTATCGATGAGTAACGGAATGCCTTTTTCGCGAGCAATTTCATCTAAGCGCATCACTTCTTCATCGGTGAGTACGTTACCCGTGGGATTGGTGGGGCGTGATACACAAATTAGACCAATATCGTCACCCACTTCCAGTTGCTCAAAGTCTACATGGTATTTAAATAAACCATTCTCTAAGCGGCTAATAGTAGGCTTACAGGCGACAAAATGGTCTTCACTTAAAGCGCCATCGCCATAGCCGATATATTCTGGTGCTAGTGGAAACAGTACTTTCTTTTTACGACCATCACTAAACTCACCGGCCAGTAAGTTAAATAAATAAAAGAAAGCGGTTTGGCTACCGTTGGTCAAGGCAATATTTTCGGGACCAATCGACCAGCCAAGCTGTTCGGATAACAACTTAGACAGCGCTAAAATATAGGTGTCTTTACCTTGAGGGCCATCGTAATTGGCCATGGCTTTAATGAGCTCACCACTTTTTAGTAACTGCTGAGCTTGGTTATCTAGATAGGCGAGAACCTCAGGAATAGCCGCTGGGTTGCCGCCGCCGAGCATTATGGTGTTAGGGGTAGTAAGACCTTGGTTAAGGTCGTCCATCAATTGGGTGATGCCGGCATGGCGAGTAAACTTCTGACCAAACGCTGAAAATTCCATGAGATAAATACCAGTCATAAAATGAATAAAAAGAAGACTTCACGTTAGCCGATCTGCGATTAGCTGTCGACCTACTAAAAAGCCCCGCGTGAGGCGAGGCTTGAAAGATAGCGATAAGCGGGAAGCGGTAAGACAGTTCAAGAGCTAAAACCCTATCTGCCACGGAACCCACAGAAAAACAGTGATCAGATCTGAAAGTGATTATTAATGGTAAGAGCCAGTTTCAATTATCAGAGAACGAACTCTTACTATTTTAAATATTATTCACTTGTCGAACTTATCTCATGTCTATTTTTCCGTGTTCTTCCGTGTATTCCGTGGCAAAAGGTCTCTAGTCTTTAAAGAGAGCTTACTGCAGCAGTGAAATATCCGCCACGCGCAAGAAGAGGTTACGCAATTGGTTAAGTAGGCTTAAACGATTTAGGCGTAGTGCCTCCTCGTCAGCCATCACCATCACCTCATCAAAGAAGTTATCGACGTTTTCTTGTAAACGCGCCAGCTCACTTAAGGCACTCTGATAATCGGCCTTAGCAAACAAAGGTGCTACGCGCTCGCTAAGCTCACTGAGTTGATGGGCGAGTACTTTTTCTGCATCGTCTTGTAATAAGTTGGTATTAACTTGGCTTGGGATCTCGCCTTCAAACTTCGCCAAAATATTACCCACGCGCTTATTGGCGGCGGCAAGCGCTGCGGCGGCGTCGAGCTTACGAAACTGACTAACCGCTTTAACGCGAGCATCAAAATCGGCGGGGCGAGTCGGGCGA
>JAAYRH010000153.1 GCA_012518835.1 Aeromonadales bacterium
GAGCCACGCAGTACTATCATCACTGAGTTCCAGCGAATAATGGCGCGGATACGACGTTCCAGATCCCAGTTACCCGGGTACTCAGGCTCGTCTTCAGACTTGATGCTGTTTACGTAATCTGAGTGGGCATTTCTGACCACATCAACACCAGATTTAATGGCTTTAGTGGTGAGGCGCTCATAAATATACTGAGCACGCTCAGGTCCTTCTTGACGGATCAAAGATTCAAGAGCATCAAGCCACTCTTGAGTTTCTACTGAATCCACATCGTTTTTCAGGATATCAGACATGGCTGTTTCCTATCTCGTTTGGGGCACACGCCCATGGGTGTTATTAATTGCCGGCGGCATTGTTATTCTTGTTGACGATGACGACGTAAAGAACGCTGAATTCGGCTTTCTTCCCGCTCAATATCAAACAAGGTTTCTTCAATAAAGGCGAGATGCTCATGACATGCATCTCTTGCCTGTTCAGGTTCCCGCGACAATATACTTTTAATAAGGTTGGCGCGATGCACCCGAATTCTTTCAACCATGCCAGGTCGGCGGTTAAGTATTTTTATATTTCGTAAGATGCTGGATTCCAGCATGGGCTTAATAGCTCGCAACAAATGCAGTAATACAACGTTATGTGCAGCTGCGGCTACAGCGAGATAAAACTCTGCCGCCGCTTTCGCTTCTGCAGGTAAATCACCCTGCTCCTGTGCATTAACAATAGCTTGCTGTGCGGCTCGAATGGTATCAAAGTCAGCTTCATTGCCGCGCATGGCTGCATAAAAGGCCGAGATCCCCTCCATTGCATGACGAAACTCTAATAAGTCGTATTGCGACTCTGGATGTTCCGCCAACAACTGAAATAAGGGGTCGGCTAGTCCTTTGGTTAAGGCGTTTTGCACATAAGTGCCACCACCATGGCGACGGGACAGCAGACCTCGAGCTTCCAATTGCTGAATCGCCTCACGCACCGAAGGGCGCGACACCGAATACTGCTCGGCAAGCTCACGCTCGGGCAGCAGTCGCTGTCCGGGCTGTAAGCTACCTTCCACTATCATCTGCTCGATTTTGGCAGCAATAGTATCGGCAAGTTTTGGTTGTTTGATGCGCTGGCTCAACATGGAATCCGCTTAATTATTGGTAAGACCAATTGACACTGTTAAAAAAAGGTATCAGAGAGTGAGACCTATGTCCAATAATTTAATATAAATTGCATACAATAGACTCATTAATAATCAACAACGAAAGGCAAGGTTAACCTTAGTTCAAATGCTAAATAAAGGTCAATGATTCGTTAAAAAAGAGCCTTTTTAGGCAAAGAAATGGAGTAAAAGAAGAGATTTAAGAAACGGAATAGGGGCGCTACGCCCCTTTTATAAGAAGCAGACTTAGTCTTGTACGCGTAAGGATAAATCTAGCGCTTGCACGTGCTTAGTGAGTGCCCCCACTGAAATAAAGTCGACTCCCGTCGCCGCATAGTCCGCTATGGTATCTAAGGTAACATTGCCCGACACTTCAAGCTGGGCGCGGCCAGCACTTAAGCTCACCGCGGTGCGCATATCCTCGGTGGTAAAGTTATCCAGCATAATAATGTCGGCTCCCGCCGCGAGCGCCAACTCCAACTCTGCTAACGACTCTACTTCTACTTCCACCGGCTTGCCAGGGTGTAACCGTTGCGCTTGGGCCACTGCATTGGCTATACCACCACAAGCAAAGATGTGATTTTCTTTAATTAGGTAGGCATCGTATAAGCCAAGGCGATGATTTTGTCCGCCACCACAGGTAACGGCATATTTTAAAGCATGGCGCAGACCCGGCAGCGTTTTTCTTGTATCCAACAGCCGGCACTGAGTGCCAGCCAATTTGTTTACATGAGCACGGGTAACTGTGGCCACTCCTGACAGGGTTTGAATGAAGTTAAGGGCAGTGCGCTCCCCAGTCATAATGGCGCGTGCCGGACCGGTTAGCGTAAACAGTCGCTGATTAGGAGACACTGCCTCGCCATCTACTACTAGCCAAGTGATATGTACACTACTACCCAGTTGCTTAAATACTTCTTCAGTAAACGCCTTGCCGCAAAAGATACCCTCTTCTCGAGTAATCACATGCGCAGTCACTTCTTGTTGAGCTGGCAATAGCTGGGCCGTGATATCTTTGGTTGGATCTAAAGTGCCACCCAAATCTTCGGAAAGTGCCGCCGTTACATTAAAACGAATTTCTTGTTCCAACATCTTAGTTGCCCGTCATCCTATGTGTGTCTATTCAGTATTTAACGTTTAATGGTTAAGTGTCCATCACGCTGGATCAGCTCAAACTGACGAAGAGCGTTCATTCCCAGCAAGATTTCATCGCTCTCGCTGGGCATGATCACCGCCTGTAAATCGTACAAGTTGAAAGGGCCTAAAGACAGACTTTTTATTTTAGTTTGATAACCCACGACCCGGCCCGCTGCGGTATTTAATCCTATTTTAGGGCCGGCTACCAGCTCGAGTCGCTGCGCTATTTGCTGTGGGACTGCCACTTGAGTGGCCCCAGTATCAAGCAAGAACACCACCGACTCGTTATTAATACTGCCACTGGCTAAGTAATGACCATAACGGTTTTGCTTTAATACGATAGTTTGTGGGTCTAGCTGCTGCAGCTGTTGGTTAGGGTTATGATCTTGCACCAGCTTTTGCTGAAAATACCAAGTAAACAAGGCCAGCCCTAGCAGCCATGCCAAGAGCCACATTACTATTCCCAACCTACGCTGCGAAGAATTACCCTGACTCATACCACACCCTAGCGCTTGCTCCCGAGCCCATAAGGCTCATAGTATATCGTTAAGACTCACGATATGGTGCGCAAATTTAATGACTCCTTTTTTCACTCTTAACTCTGACGCTTGGCTAGCTCAGGCACGCCATTGTCCCTCACCTCACTTTGATGAGCGCCCTAACGGTGAAGTTTCTTTATTAGTAATCCATAGCATTAGCTTGCCGCCGGGGCAGTTTAGTGGCCCTTATATCGATCAGTTATTTATGGGCACACTGGATCCTAAAAAGGATCCTTATTTTGAAGACATATATCGGCTGAGGGTTTCGGCCCATTGTTTAATTCGCCGCAGTGGCGAAGTTGTGCAATATGTAGCCTTTGATAAACGCGCTTGGCACGCAGGACAGTCTTGCTTTGCTGGCCGCGAGCGCTGTAACGACTTTGCCATCGGCATTGAGTTAGAAGGCACCGATACCGGTAGCTTCACCAGCATTCAGTATCAACAGCTAAATCAACTAATTAAGCTGCTGCAAAGCCATTATCCGGAGATTACTGCTGAGCGCATTGTGGGACATAGCGATATTGCTCCGGGTCGAAAAACCGACCCCGGCATAGGCTTTAACTGGAACTTGATCAAAAACGGATAACTCACACTCTTTGAGTGGGAGGTTAAAAAACAAGCAAAATCAGCTGTTGTTGCTATATTTTATTTATGGTTAACGCAGGCCTAACCCTTAAAAACTGCGCTGATGAGGTCAAGGATGACACTATGAAAAAATATAGCTCCTTCGCAAGTCAGGGTTTTACATTAATCGAATTGATGATAGTGGTAGCCATAGTAGCTATTTTAGCGGCCATTGCGCTACCGGCTTATCAAACTTACACCAGAAAAGCTAAATTCTCTGAAGTCATCGCCGCTACCGGCCCAGTAAAAACCGCAGTTGATATCTGCGTACAAACCGGAGGTACAGCTTGTGCTGCCGTTGGGATGAACGCAGCTCCAACATACGAGGAGGACGGTCCAGGTTATGTTGACTCAGTAGAGGTAGCAGCTACTGGCGATCCTGCTAACACTTGGGTAATAACAGCTACGGGGAAGCAAGAGCTAGAAGCAGTAACTTTTATTTTAGTAGGAAGCCTTTCCGATAACGATAGTAGATTAACTTGGCAAGCAAACCCAAACGGTAATGTAGGCACTTGTGTTGAAGATAACTTGTGTTAGTCAGGATCATGAAGACTTCTCAGTTATCCAGTGGCTTAGCCCGCAGCTTATTGCACGCCAACTTACTTAGCCCTAAACAGCTAAGTGAAGCACAAGCGTTGGCTCAACAAGAGGGCAAGCCACTTACTAGCTGCTTAGTAGAGCAGCAATTCCTTTCTAGCCAAATGCTAGCGGAATTTTGTGTGGAGCATTATGGCTTACCTTTGTTTGAGCTAAATGAACTCGCGTTAGACATTTTGCCGCCACAGTACTTAAACCTCGATTTAATTGTACGCCACCATGCACTTCCTATCGCATTGCGCAACAATGTCCTGTACTTAGCGATGGCCGATCCCACTAATGTGGCAGCCCTTGATGACTTTAGCTTTCGGTTTGGTAAAGCAACGGATTGTCAGCTGGTTGAAGAAACAAAGTTAGCGCACTGGATAAACCTATTACAACAAGACGATGCCACTCAGCTTTTGGATTTAGAGCAGCTCAATCCCAGTGAGCTATCTGAAGCAGCGGCACTCGATAGCGCCAGCTTGTTAGCAGAAGAAAGCGCGCACGATGACGCGCCCATCGTGCGCTACATTCACAATATGCTGCAAGAAGCGGTGCGCCGCGACGCTTCAGACATTCACTTTGAACCTTATGAAAAGTTTTATCGCGTCCGCTTTCGTATTGACGGCTTACTCCATGATATTGCCTCTCCTCCTATCGAGCTGGCACATCGTTTTGCTGCCCGTCTTAAAGTGATGGCACGCTTAGATATTGCTGAGCGACGATTACCCCAAGATGGTCGAATAAAACTACAACTAACGCCTCATAAAGCCATTGATATGCGAGTTAATAGCCTGCCTACCCAATGGGGAGAGAAAGTCGTATTACGCTTACTGGATAACTCCGCCGCTAAACTAGATATTTATCAACTAGGCTTATTAGCAGAGCAAGTATCTCGCTATCTGGCTGCTCTGCATCAAGCCCAAGGCTTGATTTTAGTGACCGGCCCCACGGGCTCGGGTAAAACAGTGTCTCTTTATACCGGCTTAAGTATTTTAAATACTATTAGCACTAATATTTCTACGGCTGAAGATCCTGTAGAAATTATTATGCCCGGTATTAATCAAGTTCAAGTTCATCCTAAAGCTGGCCTCAGCTTTGCTACTGTATTAAGAGCCCTATTACGCCAAGATCCCGACATTATTATGGTAGGAGAAATAAGAGACTTAGAGACCGCTGAAATCGCAGTAAAAGCCGCTCAAACCGGCCACTTAGTGCTTTCAACTCTCCATACCAATTCAGCAGCCGATACCTTAAGCCGCCTCAGTAATATGGGGCTCGCACCTTATAATATTGCCTCCTCGGTGAGTCTTATTATTGCGCAGCGTTTAGTAAGACTGCTGTGCAGTCACTGTAAAAAACCAGAAGTGTTATCCAACCAGCAGTTACTAAACTTAGGGTTTAGCAAAGAGCAACTTCAACAGGAGCTCCACCTGTACCAAGCGGTCGGCTGTGCCCAGTGTAATGATGGCTATCTTGGTCGTAGCGGTATTTATGAGTTATTAGTGATGGACGCGACATTAGCTACGCTAATTATGGATGGCGCAGACTCACTCACGCTTGATAAATCAGCAAAAGCGGCAGGCATGATGGGCTTACGCCAAGTGGCATTAGAAAAAGTGCGGTTAGGGATAACCAGTGTAGCAGAAGCCAATCGAGTGACCGGTTAGCCGACAAGGAGAAAATGCCATGCCCCGTCAACCAACACCTACTACCTACAAATGGCAAGGAATAGACAGACGAGGACAAACCGTGTCAGGCGTAATCCAGGAGGTAAATGTCAGCGCAGTTAAACAGCAACTATTGCGCCAAGGGATCAATAGTACTTATATACGCCAACAGCGCCCCAGCTTATTCAAACAAAAGTCGCGCATTACTCCTGCTGATATTGCCCTCATGACTCGTCAGTTAGCCATTTTGCTAGAGGCAGGCGTACCATTACTACAAAGCTTAACGTTAATCGCACGCTCTTCATCTAACACCACTTTTAGCACGACTATCCATCGACTCGCCAGCCAAGTAGCTGAAGGAATTCCTTTGTCGAGCGCCCTTAAACAATTCCCTGATAAGTTTGATGCTTTATATTGCGATTTAGTGCTCTCAGGAGAGCAAACCGGTGCTTTAGATCGGATCTTTGAGCAAATAGCCGACTACCGCGAGCGTACCGAAGCACTAAAAGCCACGGTCAAAAAAGCGCTATTTTATCCCACCCTGGTATTAATGGTGGCACTAGCAGTCACCTCGATTTTACTGTTATTTGTTATCCCGCAATTTGCTGACATTTTTGATAGCTTTGGTGCCCCACTCCCTCTATTTACTCAGGGGGCTATTGCGCTTTCTCAATGGCTGCAGCGTTACTGGTTTTATTTATTATTCTTCATCCTGCTACTTGGGCTCGGCTATCGACGTGCTTGGCGCCGCTCTGCTAGATGGCGTTACACCACAGATCGTGCCTTGCTCAGTTTGCCTATTGTGGGCTCTATTATCAGCAAGGCGGCACTCACTGGATTTGCGCGTACCTTGGCGACCACCTTTTCGGCTGGCATTCCTTTAGTTGAGGGATTAGCAGCTGCGGCTAATGCCAGCGGTAATCGCATTTATCGCCAAGCCGTGCTAGAGATGCGCAGTGAAGTAATCGCAGGCACGCCGATCAGCTCTGCCATGCAAGCCACCCCTGTATTTCCTGAACTGATGATCCAAATGGTGATCGTCGGCGAGGAGTCCGGTGCCATCGACACTATCATGCTGAAAATAGCTCATATTTATGAGCATCAAGTCAATGAAATGCTGGCGGGATTAACCAGCCTTATTGAGCCGGTGATCATGGTGGTGCTTGGCTTAATTGTGGGCAGTTTAGTGATTGCCATGTATCTACCTATTTTTGAATTAGGCAATGTGATCCGATAATACTAGTTTTACAATTTAATCAATGAGTAAGCATCACTATTTAGGTAGAATGAACGCTACTAGCGCCTCTTAATCCACCAGTGATGTTGCTTTGATGATGAACATTAGACAGTTAGGAAAAACCATTCAACATGGGTACGCCAAACTCCCTTTGCATTGGCTGCTCGCCTGCTTAGTCGCCATCCACGGCGCCGTGTTGTTACATGACCTGCAACCCGCCGTCTATGCACTCCTAAAAAGTCATGCCGATAGCAACTTAAATATGGATAACCTAAATACTATACTCGACTCCCCTGCTCTTAACGTATTGTTTGTATTAGTACTAGGAGCGGGTTTAATCGTCAATGCTATCGGCTTAACGTTACGCGCCCGTACCGCCTGGGTGATGAGCCTATTCTTACTATTTAGCAATTTAGCTTACGATCTATGGCAAGGTACACACGGCGCAAACTTGGTGAATATCAATGCCTATTTACTGCTGCTCATTGCCCTGCTTTTTCTGTATGGTCGTCACTTTAATCAGGCCAGTGTGATTTCTGGAACCTTGTTTGCAGTATTAGGGATATCGCTACTATTAGCCTACTCTACTACTGGGACACTTTATTTAGGCAGCGACTTCTCCCCTGCTATCAATAATATTAGTAATGCTTTTTATTTTTCTATTGTCGCCATGTCCACCGTAGGCTTTGGTGATATTGTGCCTACTTCAATCAATAGTCGCCTCTTTACTACCTCTATTATAATATTAGGGATTACGGTACTGGCTACTGCAGTGAGTGCGGTGATTGGCCCTTTGATACAGGGACGAATTAAAAATTTAGTTAATGGTAAGCATCATAAGCGTATGAAAAAAAATCATATTATTTTAGTGGGAACCTCACCTCTGGCACAGAGTGTGTATACAGTGTTATGCCAAGCACAGCATCCAGTTGTAGTGATCGCTCCTGATGATTCTGCTACGGGCTACCCTGCAGATACAGATATTATTATTGGCGATGCCAGTGATGCTGCGGTACTAACTCAGGCCAATGCTGAGCACGCAACTTATGTGCTGGCACTGGGTAACGATGACTCAGAAAATGCCTTTATTGTGCTCGCCGCCCAAGAGGCCGGTGGAGTCGACACTAAAACCGTCGCTCTCGTTAACAGTGCCGTCCATGTAAATAAAATAAAACAAGTTAAGCCCGATGTGATCCTATCCTTGCCCTCATTAGGAGCAGAAATTTTAGGTCGTTTAATCGCCGGAGAACCGATTACCGAGGAGCTTATTTCCCAATTGTTATTTCCGCTCACTAAGCCATCGGCGCTCAATGAGTCCTCTTCATAGTTTGACTAAATAAACTATTCATAGAAGGAAAATAAATGGCTGAGCTCAGCAACTGGCTAATCAATTATCCCTTACTAACGTATGCTGGAGTAATATTGTTTGGCTTGTTAATTGGTAGCTTTTTAAACGTCGTTATCTATCGTCTACCGGTAATGTTACAGCGTGAATGGCAACAAGAATGTGCCGCTTTAACTAATCAACCAGTAGCGCCACAGCCTACGTTTAACTTATCTAGGCCCCGCTCGCGCTGCAGCCAATGCCAGCAGCAATTAAGTGCCCTTGATAATATTCCGCTGCTTAGCTGGTGTGTTTTGCGTGGCCGCTGTCGCTACTGTCACAGCGCCATTAGCGCCCGTTATCCCTTAATCGAGCTGATTAGTGGGCTACTTTCTGTTCTAGCATTATGGCAATTTGGCGCTACCCCTCAATTGCTGGGAGCCTTGCTGGTTTGTTGGTTGCTATTAGCCATGACCGCCATTGATATCGACCACCTATTACTGCCCGATATATTAACGCTATCCTTACTGTGGCTTGGTCTATTATTTAACCTTAATGCTTTTTTTATGCCGCTCTTTGATGCAGTGCTCGGTGCCGCTATTGGTTATGGCATTTTATGGAGCTTATATTGGCTATTTAAGCTAGCTACCGGCAAAGAAGGAATGGGCTATGGTGATTTTAAATTACTAGCGGCGCTGGGTGCGTGGTTTGGCTGGCAATCGTTATTACCTATTTTACTCATTGCCTCTATCGCTGGCTCTTTAATTGGCTTAACACTTATGACGAGCCGCAAGCTCAATAACGAGCGAGCACTGCCCTTTGGTCCTGCGTTAGCCCTAGGCGGTATCATCTATTTATTTTGGGGGCAGCAGCTTGTTGATTGGTATTGGAGTATTGCATTATGAGCTATATCGTCGGCGTTACCGGTGGCATTGGCAGTGGTAAAAGCACGGTTGCTAACTTTTTTGCTGAGCTAGGCATTGTAGTGGTGGATGCCGATATTATTGCTCGTGACGTGGTGGCCGTGGGTGAACCGGCATTGGATGCGATTAGTAGCTACTTTGGCCCAGAGGTGATTGCCGATGACGGAAGCTTAGACCGCGCCATGTTGCGAGAGCATATCTTTGCCAACCCTGTCCATCGACAATGGTTAGAGGCGCTGCTGCATCCGCTGATCCGCGAGCGCATGATAGCGCAATGCCAACAAGCCACCTCGGCTTACTGTTTATTGGTGGTGCCCTTGTTAGTAGAAAATCAATTAACCGAGCTGTGCCATCGGGTATTAGTGGTAGATGTCACACCCGAACAACAGGTGGCGCGCACTTTACAACGGGATAAAACCGATGCCACCCAAGTACACGCTATTATGAAGAGTCAAGCCAGCCGCCAACAGCGTCTGGCCGCTGCCGACGATGTACTGGACAATAACAGTAGTGATCTTAACCAATTACAGCAGCGCGTAACCGAGCTACATCAGCAGTATTTAGCACTAGCCGCTCAACATTAAAATGCGAGTTTTAAGCAGTGCGGGTGAAAATGAGATCCCAGACGCCATGGCCTAATCGATGACCTCGCTGTTCAAATTTAGTTAACGGGCGATAATCGGGCCGAGGCATATAATCACCGCTAGTGGCAGCATTGCTGTAACCGGGCGCAGCATTCATAACTTCCAACATATGCTCGGCATAGTTTTCCCAATCGGTGGCCATATGAAATTCACCGCCTACCTTTAACTTGGTGCGAACCATTTCTACAAACGCTGGCTGTACAATGC
>JAAYRH010000154.1 GCA_012518835.1 Aeromonadales bacterium
AAGCCATTAACAAGTTGGGCGCAGAGCGTATCGGCCATGGGGTGGCCGCAGTTCAAGATAGCGCCTTATTGGATTATTTAGCAGAACATGAGATTGGAATAGAGGCGTGTCTCACCTCTAATTTGCTTACTAATACCGTCGCTGACTTAACTCAGCACCCTATTCATCGGTTTTTAGCCAAGGGGATTATCGTCTGTTTAAATACCGACGATCCGGCAGTACAAGGCATAGAATTGCGCCATGAGTATCATAAGGCGGCTCGCGAAGCCGGTTTAACTACTCAGCAAAGCCATCAATGCCAGCGCCATGCGCTAGAGATGGCTTTTCTTAGTTCTACAGAAAAAGCAGCGTTAAGAAAGTTGGTAAGCATTCAGCAGTAGGCTGTTAGTCAAAACGGGAGGTTAGCCTGCTTACCACTAACCCCCAACACCGATTTTAATTTAGCTCGGTACTATCTTAAATTACGCGCGAAAACTGCTGCATGCGCGCTTGACGGCGCAAGTGAACATCAAAGCACATACAGATATTACGGATCAACAGCTCGCCTTTTAAAGTCACCTTAATGCCAGTGTCGCTAATAGTGACTAGCTCGTCATCAATAAAGGTCTGCAGCAAGCTCAAATCTTCACTGAAGTAATCCATAAAGTTAATCTGGTACTCTGCCTCTAGTAGTGCAAACTCCACCTCGAAATTGCAAATCAGGGTTTTAATTAAGTCTCGGCGCAAGCAGTCATCTTTATCTAACGCATAACCCACGGTTTGTCCGTGTCCTAGTTCATCGAGCTGGGCATAGTAGGCTTTTAGATCACGATGGTTTTGTGAGTAAGCATCGCCGAGCATGCTGATGGCTGATACCCCTAAGCCCAATAAATCACAATCGCCTTGGGTGGTATACCCCTGAAAATTGCGGTGTAATTTACCTTCGCGCTGCGCGATGGCAAGGCTGTCATCGGGCAGCGCAAAATGGTCCATACCAATAAACTGATAACCCTGCTCGGTTAGAAAGTTAATACTTTGCTCTAGCATCAGCAGTTTTTCGGCCGGTTTAGGCATATCTGCTTCGTTTAATTTACGCTGAGCGGCAAAACGGCTGGGTAAATGGGCGTAGTTAAACACCGATAGCCGAGCCGGTTTGAGTGCGGCAATTTCTGTTAAGGTGTAGTGAAAGCTTTCTGGAGTTTGTAGTGGCAAGCCATAAATCAAGTCTAGATTAGTGGAGCGAAAGCCTAACTCGGCTGCACGCAGCACCAGCGATTTAATAAAGTCGTTGTCTTGCTCGCGGTTGACCATTTGTTGTACCGCTTTATTAAAATCTTGTACCCCTAAACTAATGCGGTTAAAGCCCACTTCTTTTAATACATCTAGCAGGCTAAGCTCAATCTTACGCGGATCGATTTCAATACTGTACTCACCTTGGCTGGCAAAGTTAAAATTGGCGCGCAGCAAGCCATTTAACCGACGAATTTGCGGCTCTGTCAAAAAGGTGGGTGTCCCGCCTCCCCAGTGCAACTGAGTAACAGTACGGCCGGAAAATAACGGCGCTAGCCGAGTGATTTCTTGCTCAAGATAATCAAGGTAAGGGTCGGCTTTACTTTGATGACGCGTAATGACTTTATTACAGCCACAGAAATAGCAGAGTTTATGACAAAAAGGAATATGCACATACAGAGACAGCGGCCGCTCTGGATAACGCTGAGCGGCCGTTTCTAACTCAGTTATCCCAAACTTATCGTTAAACTCCAGCGCCGTCGGATAAGAAGTATATCGGGGACCTGAGTAGTTATACTTCTCGATCAGCGCCTGATCCCATTCAAATTGTGCAGTCATAAACTCTCCCCAGCTTAGTAAGCTGGCACTTCTAGACGAGCCAGCTCCTTCACCTCAATTTTGATTTTATCTTCTAATTCATGTTCAAAGCCGGCGCGTTGCAGGTCGAATCGCATGATCTCGTTGCGTTTATATTCTTTTCTTGCCTCGTGGGTAGGCATTTCTTTTACTTTTTCATAGAGCTCGTGCACCCCGGGGTAACGGCTGCGAAAGTCTTGAGGCTGGGTAAATTGCAGCGCATTCAATAAGTGCGTTAAGCGAATCGCCCCTTCCGACAAGTTACACTGATCTTGGCTTACCGCCAGTGCAATAGTGTGGATGCTTTCTAAGATCCGCGCATTACGCTTATCTATCGCCTGACGTTGGCGCTGGGTTTGCAACTTTAATTGCGCCAGCAGCTTACCCGCGTACAGGGCCAGCCCCACAATAATCACCACCCCCGCCAAGGCGACTATTACCCAAGCTGACATCATGACTTATCTTCCTGGTCCTGGTATTGAGCAGGATCAACTTCTGCATCCATAAAGCGCGTCCAGAGATCATCTCCCTCTAATGACTCTGCCTCTGCTTCGTCATCCAATAATCCTAACTGCTCTAATAATTGCTGATGACGAGCCAAGGTCTTATCTAACCAAGCAGCATCTTCTTTGCTTAATGGTTTACCGGCATCGACGTCATCTAATAGCGCATTGAGTCGCTCGTTACTTTCTAACTGTTCCAGCTCTTGCTCTGCTGGGAGTAGCTCGCTTGCGATATCCTCTACCGGCGTGACTTTAGCTATTTCACTCGCTTTATCTGTGGCAGCTGATTTAGTCTTTTTAGACTCAACTACTAACGGAATCGGCTTTTTAGAACCGAGACGGGGATCTTTAGCCAGATCTTTTTCCTGCTGCCCTGCGCTACCTGCTACGTTATGACGTGAACCGGGTGGTAACCCTTTGCGTTTTGCTTTGCGTTTGCGCGCTTTGCTTGCTTGTATAGATTCTTGACTACTTTTACGCGCGCCGGTTTGGCCGGTGGCCCGATTTTTTTTAATACGTGTCATGTTGTTGACTCCGATTTTTGTAACATGATGACATCGTTACCGATGAATTCGACAGTTAATCCATCTCGCGTAGCTAGCCAAGTAAAGGTTTCTCGGCTAAAAAAGCTCACATGAGTGGGGTCTTGTTTATAATGCCAGCGAGAAAATGCCGCTTTATCTAATGCAAGTTTGGTCATAATGGCTAACCAAGCACCAGGTTTAAGTAACGACAGTAATAAAGACCATTCTTTACCTGGATGATAAAAATGCTCTATGGCTTCAGTACAGCAGACAAAATCATATTGCTGACTAAGCACCTGTCTATTAGGAGCATAGTAAGGATCATAAAGCGCCATAGCAAAACCTGATGCTGCCAGCATGCTGGCAAGAACCGGGCCGGGCCCACAGCCAAAGTCTAACCCTTGGCTACCCTTAACTAAACGCGCCTGTAGGGGCACCGCCACTCGACTTAAAAAGCGTCGATAACCCTGATCGTGATCAGCATTGATATGTAAATCATATTGCGCTTGCTCGGCGGTGGCATCTAGCCAATAGCGAGCTGGCACAAAAATAAGGCAGCATTGAGCACAGCGAACATAACAGCGCTGTTTATCCTGCCAAAATAAAGTGACATGGAAGTGATAACAAAGGGGACAGTGCAGGTCGTGCGCCTGGGCAGACATGGAGAGACCAAAATGTGGGGGCGTAGCGCCCCCAGAAAAATAGTATTAACGCAAACCGGCTACATACTGAGATAATACTTCAATATCATCATCGGTTAGCTTAACAGCGATACTGGTCATCATGCTGTTATGATCGTTATTACGCTCACCGCTACGAAACATCTCTAGCTGAGAGGCAATATAGGCGGGGTATTGACCGGATAAGTTGGGAAACTTAGCCGCTTCCAGACCCTCACCGCGAGGACCGTGGCAAGCGATACACGCAGTAATGCCACGATCGATATCACCACCTTGGTATAGAGCAGCCCCTTTTTCGATGACTTCTTCAGGTACTGCAACAGGAGTAACAGATTGCGTAGCGTAGAAAGCGGCTAGATCTGCCATGTCTTCTTCTGACAATGGCATAGCCATACCACCCATAATAGCGTTAGCACGACCTTCGCTACCAGTGGCAGCCGCTTTAAACTCCTGTAACTGTTTAGCAGTATAAGAAGCGTGCTGACCCGCTAGTTTAGGGTACATATCTATTGGACTATTGCCATCAGGACCGTGACATGCAGCGCAGGTAGCGGACTTGGCCTTACCTGCTTCGGCATCACCCTGAGCGTGGGCTACACCAACCACTCCGAGCATTAATGCTAGCGTGAAAATAATTTTTTTCATGACGTTGCGACTTCTCGTTGTAAGAGCTTACCAGATCACATACCTGCGAGGGCATGTTACAATGCGATTCAAAAACCGCATCATTCTACAACGATTTTGCAGAAAAGTAAGCAAAGTGGGTAAGAGAACTTAAGGGAATTCATATTGGATAACAAACAGATAAATTTTAACAGTGCCCACTTTATCACTAGTGCGCCTGATATTACGCAAATGCCCGAGGATTCCGGAATAGAGATTGCTTTCGCAGGACGCTCTAATGCCGGCAAATCATCCGCTTTAAATGCCATAACACAGCAGAAAAGCCTAGCGCGCACCAGTAAAACACCTGGTCGTACTCAGCTCATTAACGTGTTTGAGCTCAGCGAAGGTAAACGATTAATCGACTTACCTGGTTATGGCTATGCCAAAGTACCAGAGCAAATGAAGCTAAAATGGCAAGCGGCGTTGTCAGAATATCTACAAAAACGTGAAAGTCTGAAAGGCTTAGTGGTGTTAATGGATATTCGCCATCCGCTAAAAGACATCGATCAACAACTGTTACAGTGGGCGTGTGAAAGTAGACTGCCGGTATTAGCACTGTTAACGAAGTGCGACAAGCTAAAGCCAGGGGCTCGCCAGTCAGAAGTCTTAAAAGTACGCCAAGCGGTGAAGGTATATGGTGGTGATATTCGCGTCGAAGCCTTTAGCTCACTTAAATTTTTAGGCTTAGATCAAGCTAAGGCCATTTTAACGGAATGGCTGCTACAAGATGAGAATAGCAAGCCAGATACAAACCAACTGGACGATATCCTCTAATGCGCCTTGATCGATACTTATCTGAAGCCTGTGGCATCACCCGCTCTAACGCTAAAAAAGCGCTACACCGCGGTGACGTTACCGTCGATGGCGTGGTGATTAAAAAAGGTGATACCCAAATCACTAACCAAGCGGTCAGCATAGATGGACAATTGTTAGCCAGCCCAGCGGCACGTTACTTATTGCTGCATAAGCCAGCTGGCTATATTAGTGCTACCCAAGACGATGCCCATCCTTGCGTATTGCGCTTACTGCCCGCCGAGCTACATCGCGGTTTACAGTGCGCGGGTCGTTTAGATGTGGATACCACCGGTTTGTTGCTGCTCACCGACGATGGTAAATGGTCGCACCGACTGCGCGCACCAAAACGTGCCTGCCCTAAAGTCTATCAAGTGGATTTAATAGAACCCTTAGCGCCCGCAGTTGCTCAACAATTTGCCAAGGGGCTAGAGCTCCATAACGAAGATAAACCCACGCTACCGGCCACCCTTGAGCAGCTAACGCCCACCCGCGTGTTGCTGACCATTCAAGAAGGTAAGTATCATCAGGTAAAACGGATGTTTGCCGCAGTAGGCAACCATGTAGTAGCACTGCATCGCCTACAAGTGGGCGATATTGTGCTAGATGAAAGCCTAGCGCCCGGTGAGTGGCGTCATCTCACCGAGCAAGAAGTGGCTTCTATTTAGAGCCTAAGCAGCGAAGCATACCTTTCTACTTCGCTGCGGGCCTTTCGATTACACGCTATTATCCACTTGGGTGGCTGCGGGTAACGTTAACCAAAAACAACTGCCTTGGCCTGCCTCTGATATAAAGCCGATACTGCCTTGCATTCGCTCCATTAGCTGCTTAGTGATAGCTAACCCTAAACCAGTGCCGCCTTTTTTTCGGGTATCGGAGGTATCGGCTTGAGCAAACTTCTCAAATATCCGACTCTGGAAGCTCTCAGGAATGCCCGGGCCTTGATCTTGTACCGCAACACACAGTACTCCCTCTTTAGGCTGAGTAATAGTCATGGTGACTTGGCCATTTGCAGGAGAATATTTAATGGCATTTGACTGCAAATTAGACAGCGCCTGTAGAAAACGATCTTTATCGGTCAGCACCCATGCATTCTCGAGCGTTGCCGCAAGACTAAGCGTAATACCTTGTGCTTCACCGAGTGGGCTATTCATTAATATGGCCTCTTTGACTAATGCCGTTAAATCATAAGGCTTTAATACAAAATGCACCTTATCAGACACTAGCTTTTCTATATCTAGTAAGTCGTTAATTAATAAGTGCAAACGCTGGCTATTATTCGCAGCCACCTTAAGCATCTGCCGAACATTTACGGGTAACTCGCCTACCACCTCCTTTTCTAGCAAAGATAATGCACCGGTAATGGAGGTGAGGGGCGTACGCAGTTCGTGGCTGACTGTGGCAATAAAGTTTTGCTTAATCCGCTCGGCTTTTTTAGTGCAGAGATATCCTCTACTAACGACCACAACAAGGTGCGCCCCCCGGTATCGGTCATTAAGATCCCTTGTTGTCGAACCGAAAGGTGTGTGCCATCGTAGCGTAAGTAAGATTTCTCATAAGGAGGATAAGTCCCCTGCTCTAATAATAATTGGATAGCTTGGCGGTCTTGGACGTAATAATGTGGTGGGGTTAAGGCTCGATAATCCGCGGCCAGCAGCTGCTCTTTACTTAAGCCGGTGATATTCACTAGCGCCTGATTAACATCAATAAACTCGCCACTCTTAAAGTCATTTAAGGCAATACCAATCGGTGACAACTCAAACAGCCCGCGTAAACGGCGCTCACTGTCTGCGAGTGCCAGCTCTGCTTCTTTTTCATGCTGAATATCGACCACGTAGCCATGCCACACCACACTGCCATCTTCTAGTCGTTCAGGTAAAGAGCGACCCTCAACCCAGCGCAAGCTGCCGTCAGCTTGCACAATGCGATATTGCGCGTGCCACTGACTAAGATGTTGTGCTGACATCTGCACCGCCTCATCCACGTGCGCTATATCTTCATGATAGATATATTTATAGGCAGCTCTGGCATCTTGTTGTATTTGTTCCGGGGTAACACGATAGAGCTTTTTAATGCCATCACTACTGTAAGGAAAGCTATGATGGCCATCGGGCCAAACTCGATATTGATACAGGGCGCCCGGCATCTGTTCAATCAGTTTATCTAAACGCTCTTGCTGAGTTTTCTGGTTTAATAACTCACTTAACCAGTGGCCTAATAAACCAAGAAACATTTTATCGGTACTATTAAAAGGCCGTTCACGCGCTGCATCTGCAGCAAAGCTGAGGGTACCAAATAACTGGCTACCTACCCTTAACTGAATACCAAGGTAGCTTTCTAATTGGTGTTGTTGGTAACAAGGCTCTTGCTGGAAGGCAGAAGCGCCCATATGGGAAATAGCTAAAATACCGGACTGTTGCAATAATAAATAACAATAGGTGTCTTGCACCATCAGCTGTAGCCCTGCGGTGATACCTGACTCGGAGGGAGCATTACACCAACGCACCACATAAGTATTACCTAATATCTCGCTCACCGCACCAAAGTCCATTTGCAGGTAATCACAGCCTAAGTGTAGTGCTTGTTGGATCTGTTCATCCAAGGTGCCGGTTAAGTCAAATGCGAGTCGGTTGAGTAATATTAAGGCTTGGTTCTTATGCTCCAAATCTACCAAGGCATCTTGCTCAGCAGTGATATCTAAATGAGTGCCATACATCGCTCGAGGTTGATTATTTTTACTATATCCCAGTAAGCACCCTCGACTGTAAATCCAGACCCAATGTCCCTGTTTATGACGCATGCGATATTTATAGTGATAAACTGGCGTAATTCCTGATTGATGTTGCGCTACGGCTGTTAACACCCCTGCTAAGTCGTCGGGGTGCACCAGATTTTGAAACACCGAGCGCGTAACCGGTAGCAGCTCTTTTAACTCATAGCCCAGCATCTGAGCCCACCGCTCATTTATATGGCTAATATCGGTATGCGGTTCCCATTGCCAGGTGCCGACATCTGCCCCTTCAATAATCAGCTCGGCCCGCGACTCACTGAGTTGCAACGCCGCTTCTAAGGTGCGCTGATTAATTTGCTCTTCTACTGCATCGGCCAAGTCTCGTAATAATTGTCTGTCTTCTGCGGTGAGCTGTCGAGGCTGTCTATCTATAATGCATAAGGTACCAATGCGATAACCATTACGGGTATGCAAGGGCGCGCCCGCATAAAAGCGAATATACGGCTCACCCGTGACTAAGGGATTATCTATAAAACGGGGATCGTGTTGCGTATCTTCTATGATAAGTAATTTATCTGTTAAAATAGCGTGACCACAAAAAGAAATATTACGATCCGTTTCCTGTATCGAGAGCCCTTGTTTTGACTTAAACCATTGGCGCTGCGTATCTAACAAGGTAATTAATGCTATCTCTACTTTAAAGCTTAATTGCGCTACTCTAGTTAATCGATCAAATCGCTCTTCTGCAGTCGTATCCAACAACCCGGTGGCAAATAATGCCTGTAAACGGAGTTGTTCATTGTCGGGTAAAAGAGGCGTAATCATAATGGCGCATCCTGTTTAGTAGATTTTTGTACTCATGCTGCGCTAGCATGGCATTCGCAATACTAACCATAATCTGTTAGTCCTTCATCTGATTAACCTTCACATGAAGCTTGGAGAATTCAATGGCGTCTGAGATGACCGCTATAAATCATCAACTTGCTATCTTAAAGGAGCGATTTGTTGAACGTACCCGCACTCAGTTACGCGAGCTATCTAATTGTCTTCCACACTGGCAACAAGGAAGCTTGACGCTGGCTGAGCTAATGGAATTACAGCAATTACTGCACCGTATTGCTGGCTCGGCGGGTACCTTTGGTTACACGCGGTTAGGACTGTATGCTGGTCGCATAGAGCAACAAGTAAATGATTTTCTAAGCCAACAAGCAAGCACCTCAATTTCTGCTACCTCTTTTATTATCGATGAGCTTATCCAACAATTACTGCAATTAACTCACTATTTAGAAGATAATGCGACCCTTGAGCCTCCTTTACCACTTGCCCCCTTAGCTCAAGAATATAACTCCCAGCTATTAATTGTCGGGGAGCCATTAAAGGCGTTAGCTACATCATTAAATCACTACGGTTTTGAGGCGCGCTATGTCTCTAACTTAGATAATTTAGACGCCACGCCTATCAGTCTTATTATTGCTCCTAGTGAGCTCATTGCCGATATTGCGGTGTGGAATAAAAAACGCGCTGATTTATACCAGCATAAAGCGGCCTATATTATTGCGGTAGGCGAAGAGGGTGACTTTAATGCGCGTTATCGCCTCGCCAAGCTGGGCGCTAGTGGTTTATTCACGCTGCCGATTAATATCGCCAGCCTAGTAGAGCGTATTGAGCAACTTAGCCCTAAGCATCAAGTAGCACAGCCCAGTAAGGTATTACTGATCGATGATGATGAAACCCTAGCCGAGCACTATCGTTTGGTACTGTCGAAAACCGGTATTAAAGTCAGAGTCATGACCCAACCTCACCACTTATTAGAGACCCTAGTGGAGTTTAGACCCGATATCGTGTTGATGGATGTCGATATGGGCAACTACTCGGGAGTGACATTAGCACGCATGATCCGCTTTGAAGCAGAATGGCTAAGTTTGCCTATTATTTATTTATCATCTGAGCAAGACCGGGATCAACAACTGAGTGCCTTAGCCCAAGGGGCTGATGAGTTTATTACTAAGCCTATTTCTGATCCGCAGCTAATTCGTACGGTGCATATTTTATGTTATCGCGCTCGCCAATTATCAAAACTAGTTTCGTGTGATGGCTTAACCGGCTTATTAAATCACTCTTATATCAAGCAAGCACTCACTCATGAACACAGCCGTGTAAAGCGACTCGGTCATAGCACCACCGTCGCTATTTTAGACTTAGATCATTTTAAAAAGATTAATGATAAACACGGCCATAGTGTGGGCGACCAAGTCATTAAAGCGCTAGCCAACTTATTACAGCAACGGCTACGTCAAACCGATCCCTTGGGCCGCTATGGTGGTGAAGAGTTTGTCGCGATCCTCACAGAGTGTGATCTAGCTAGTGCCAAGATAAAACTCGAAGAAATTTGCCAATTGTTTGCCGGCCTGATTTTTAATAGTGAGCATGGAGACTTTAGTGTCACCGTCAGCGTGGGCTTGGCAGAAATAAATCACTTTATGTACGCCGAGCAAGCGCTCAATGCTGCCGATCGCGCCCTTTACCAGCGTAAACGATTGGGCCGCAATGGAGTGAGTTGCTTTACCCCACCTGATACCGTACTGCAGGAACAAGATAAGCATTGAGGGTACTACTGTTAGAAGATGACCATTTAATCGCAGAGCTGATAGAGATGGTATTAATGGGCAGCGCGCAGCGTATAGAGCTGCAACACGTTACTAACGTCGCTCAAGCTAAAGAAGCCTGGCTAGCCTCGCCTGCGCAATTAATATTATGCGATCAACGTCTACCCGATGGCTCGGGGCTCGAACTTATTAAGTTAGTGCGTAGCAGTAACCAACAGGTGCCTATTGTCATGTTTAGTACCCATGCTGATCGCGAAATAGTACTGGCTGCCAGCCGCTACGGTATTAGCGACTTTATGGCTAAGCCTTTTAATGTCAGCATATTACAGCAGCGATTATTACCTTTAGTGCATGAGCCAAACGCCGAAATAGCCCTAGCGAAGCCCGCGCTGCCTAGTGTTAGCGCTTGGCTAGAGCAAGCACTGAAAGAAAAACTACATTTACCTAGCGCCCTCGATCCCCTTGTCGTGTTGCCATTATTGGAGCAGCGAGCCTCGCTTTCTCCAAGCGCTCTTACTCAGGCGTGGCGCGCTCAGACAGCGTTAACGGCACGACTTATCGACCTAGGGAATAGCAGTTCACTTAAGCGCAGTGGTAAGCCGATAGCGCGACTCGATGACGCCATTAGTGCATTAGGAATAGATATGGCGTTGAGTACCGCCATGGCTTTGACCTTAGATACCCAAGGTACTTTGCAAAATGTGCATTTAATACACGAAATGCAACGCTACCAAACCCTTGCTGAGCAAGT
>JAAYRH010000155.1 GCA_012518835.1 Aeromonadales bacterium
AACCTGCCGCTGAGCCAGCATCTGAAGTGCCAGCCGTTGCAGCTAAACCTGCCGCTGAGCCAACATCTGAAGTGCCAGCCGTTGCAGCTAAACCTGCCGCTGAGCCAGCATCTGAAGTGCCAGCCGTTGCAGCTAAACCTGCCGCTGAGCCAGTGACTAAAGTAGCAGCAACGCCAGTAGAAGCTAAGCCTGCCACTGAGCCTACGACTGAAGTTAAGCCTGCAGCGACCAAGGGCTTGTATCACAGAGGTCGACGCGTATCGGCTCCTATGGTTAAGCCGGCCGAAGTGCCCGCTAAGCCTTATGTAAAGCCAGAGTTTCCGATACTAGAGCGAGACACTGTTAACGTAGGTGAGCACATCGCTGGCCGCTCTGGGGCTAAAAATACTGCCTCAGCGCCCATGACTAAACCTGCTCAGCATTAAGCTGAATGGTAAGCAATAAAAAGGCTCCTTCGGGAGCCTTTTTCATAGGTAAGTTTTATTTATAATACTAATCTAAGCAATAATGTGATCAGCTTACATTAAGGAGAAAACTAACGATTAAAGACTTTTTTGCCACGCAAGAACACAGAAGACACGGACGAAGTTCACATGCGACAAGTGATCAATCCTGTATATGATAAGCACTCCTCTCGTTCAGGGTGTGATGTTTGGCTCTTACCCATAGCGTGATCTTCTCAGATCTGATCACTATTTTTCCGTGTTCTTCCGTAGGTTCCGTGGCAAAAGGTTTTGATCAGTTAATTTCCCAAGTTGGTATAATCGCACTTTTTATTTTTGCTCAGCTGTTTAATCAAACCATCACAGGCAGCTTCTAGCATATCTAATACCTGCTCAAAGCCATCATCTGAACCATAATAAGGATCTGGAACTTCTTGCTCAGCTCGATCACTAAAGCTAAGCATCAGCTGTAGTTTATGCTGATATTCTGGCGGACATAGCGCCTTTAGATCTTGTAGGTTAGTATGATCGGCGGCCAAAATAAGATCAAAATCACTAAAGTCGCTGGCCACTACTTGTCTGGCATGAATACCACTAAAATCATAACCGCGTGCTACCCCAGCCTGTTGAGCGCGCTTATCAGGTGCAGCTCCTTTATGAAAGCCTAGGGTGCCTGCTGAGTCGACTTGTAGTGGACAATTAGCCAGTGCTGCTCGGTGGCGCAATACGGCTTCGGCAGTAGGTGAACGACAAATATTGCCTAGACAAACCATGAGTACCTTAGGGGCGTCTTGCATGACTTCTCCTTACAGACCTAATTTATTTAATAATCCTGGTAGTTTTTTCTCTAACTTCTCGCCCAGTTTGTCACCTAATTTATCGTCAAGTTTACGCTTTAAGCGCTCAACTTCTTTATTGGCTTTATCTTGCAAATAGATATCCGCTACTTGCTGAATATCTAAACGGTAGTTAGGCTCTTGGTAGCTGCCAGTGATTTGGATGGGTAGTGCTATATTCTTTAATTCGGTTAGCTGAGCGCCATCAGCGCCGGTAAGGGTTCCTTCTAGCAAAGCGGTCAATTGTATATCCAGCGACTCATCTAATAAGTCGGTTTCCCCTGCTCCCTTAAGATGTAATAAAGAAGAAGTGGCGCGCATATTGTTACTGCTTACCTTAGCATTACCAATAATAAAATCGGCTGCCAGCTCGCTAAAGTCCGTTTTCTCTACCGCGGATTTTTCTGGTAAAGGTAGTCCTTTGAGCCTGGCATAACCGCGGCGAACCTCGTTAGTTATATCAATACCGTATAAGGCGCCATCGGTAACCTTTAACGCCAGACTCCCTGCCAAGGCTTTTTTAATCGCCTTCGCATTATCACCTGCTCCGCTGAGATCCACGTTAAGATCGGCTTGCCCACCCAGATAGTCAATATCAGCAAGCGCCGTTAAAAACGGCTTGGCATCTAGGCCTTGCAGCTGCTGCTGTACCTTAAACGTAAGCGGTGTGGCGCGCGTATCAAACGTGGCTTGTCCTACTAACTGGCCTTGGTAGAGCTCAGCTTGCACTGAGCTCAGCTCTACTACCCCCTGCTCTATCGTTATCTGTAGCGTTGCTTTCTCTAATTCCACACCCTCGACTCGCACCTCTTCTGCTCCTAGAAGACCATTCACTTTAATGTTGTCTAATAGTGACAGCTTTCCATGTGCGGCTGAGACCGAAGCAGGTAAGTGCGCCGCTGACTCAGCTACCCTGTCAGAGGTCTCTTTACTGTTCGAGGCGCTCGGCTTTTTAGCAAAAGCTCCTGGTGACGTTACACGCCACTCAGCTTGCAAGGCATCTATATCTAACAAGTTGGTGGCTAAGTCAAAGTTCAACTCGGGTATCTTACTGTGGCGTAATGCCAACTCGCCCTGTACAGCCAGTTGGTCTGTGGCGAGGTTCAACTTATTAAACTGGGCGAGCTTTCCTTTAACATCATAAGTTAAATCGCCTTGAAGGGTTAACTGCTTATTCCCCGGAATTGCGCGTCCCGTTGCTGCCATTGTTAGCGCTAAATTATCCAGACGAACTTGCTCCCCATCGGCGGCCACTAAAAACTGTCCTTCAGCATTAATATTGGCTTGTATATCATCACTAAAAAGATTGCCCGATAAGGTGAGCGGTGCACTGTGCCCAGGTACAAAATCTTTTAAAGTGAGATTAACTCGATTCATGCGCATCAACCGGTTACTGGCTAAGTTTTGTAGCACTACTTCAGCATCGACCACATTAAGCCCAGCCAAGCTCATCTCCATAGCGTGCTGCGCTTCAGTGGTGGGCGCTTGCGGCGCTTTAGCCTCCTCTGGCCCCGATGTAGGACTACTACGAGATAAATCGAGTAAGTCATCGTAGTTGGTCACACCATCTTCGCGAGTGATCAAATGTAAGCGAGCCTGACTGAGTGTTGCTTCACCAATATCGAGGTGCTGGCGAAATAACGGCCTTAAGGCCACATCTAAGCTAATCTCTCCTACCGACAGGGTATTACCCGGCGCAAAGCCCGTGGGATTTAATAGCGCCGCATCTTGAATGGTAAAACCAATCGCCGGAAAAAAACGCCAACTAATGTCGCCATTAAGTACTAATACACGTCCCGTTTTTTTATGGGTCTGTTCAATGAGCACGCGTTTGATACGGTCGGTATCAATAAATTGCGTCAGCGCCACCACCGACAGTATCAATAGCAAAGCTAAGATACCGAGGCCATAAAGTAATTTTTTCATGCTACTTATTATCCCGTTTTGCCCATTAGTCTTGGTTAATACGGCTCGCGTCTACCCCTTGCTGCGACTTGTATTTAGCATTAGCGCGGCTCATATAAGGCTTTTCTGCCGCACCCGACATGGTTTCAAAGTTGAGCGCACCAATCACCATCCGCGGGCGCAGCGCCAGCGGTAAGCGGCCACTATTATAAAACTCTAATACAATACGTCCCGACCACCCTGGATCAATACGATGAGCGGTCACGTGCACCATTAATCCTAGTCGCGCCAGTGAAGAGCGACCATCGAGCCAACCGACTATGTTATCGGGGAGTGTTACAGTCTCAAGTGTTACACCTAGCGCCAATTGACCCGGGTGCAAAAAAAATGCTTCGTCATCGGGGATCACAATTTCGTCGCTCATCACCCGATTAATCGCATCCGAGACTTCTTCTCTGGGTCCACTTAAGTCGATATAGGCCGCCGTATAGTCTTGAAACACCCTAAACTCGTTACCTAACAGCACATCCACACTCACGCCGCTGATCCGGTCGGAGTCGGGGGTGGGGGTGATATCAATAATGCCTTCATCCAAATAACGCTGTATATCGCGATCACAAAGACGCATTACCACTCCTTAATTAGCTAAAAAATTCGCCAACCCTACGCCACTCGCTGCCGTTAGGCCTTAATGGGGCTAGGTTGGCGATAAATAAGTTATACCAAGCGGGTATAAAGACGGGTAGGAACAGGGGTACTAGTAAAATACAGACTGAGTGACACCCGCGCCGCTAACGCCAAATACAGCGCGGCCAGCTCCCCTTCTGGGTGGGCCACCACGGTAGGGTGACCTTCATCCATGTCTTTGCCGAGGCTGGCTACTAAAGGTAGCTGACCTAATAACGGCACTTGCTGCTGATTAGATACCCGCTGGCCGCCGCCTTCGCCAAACAGTGACTCTTGATGACCACACTGGCTACAGGTGTGATAGCTCATGTTTTCTATAATACCCAGCACCGGCACTTTTACTTTATTAAACATGCTGATGCCTTTAATCGCATCGGCGAGCGCCACGTTTTGTGGCGTAGTCACCACCAGCGCGCCAGTAGTCGGTATTTGCTGAGCCAGTGTTAGTTGAATATCACCGGTGCCGGGCGGCAAGTCGATAATCAGATAATCGAGATCACCCCAGCGGGTTTCCGTTAAAATTTGCGATAAGGCTTTGCTGGCCATAGGACCACGCCAAATGGTGGCATCGCCCGCGCCTACTAAAAAGCCAATACTGTTGGCTTTAATGCCGTAGGCGCTAATCGGGGTCATGGTTTTACCGTCATCGCTTAACGGCTTGCCGTCCGTCACCCCCAACATCATCGGAATAGAAGGCCCATAGACATCCGCATCTAAAATACCGACGGTGGCGCCCAGCGCTTTTAGTGCCAGTGCCAAGTTGACTGAGGTAGTCGACTTACCTACACCACCTTTGCCTGAGGACACAGCAATAATATTACGCACCCCAGAGATGGGCTGAGCCTCATTACCGGGTGCTAAGGTGGCCACGTCGCTGCGTATCTGCCACTTAACTTGTTTAGCGCCACTTAATTGGCACAGCTCAGCCTCAAGACGTTGTAAGCTCGCTTCTAACTGGTAGTCAACAAAAGGCAAAACCAGCGAAATAACTAAGATGTCTTGTTCAAGGGTGAGGTTTTTTACGACCCCGGCTTCCACCAGATTTTTCGGCCAAAAAGGAGGGACAAACTGAGCTAAGCGCGCCATTAGCGATTCATTATTCATTTTGGTACACCTATTGAGGGATCTGTCCTGCACTTTAGCAAAAAGCCCGAGGCGGCGAAACGCTAAGCCTCGAGCAAAGCGCGCAAAGATGAACATAACAGGGTTAGTGCGGTTATTTTCGCCATATTTCGCCCTTCACCGCCTCTTCTGTGGCTTTAGCTCGTTAAAAGACGCCTAGCTATGTATAAGGTAAAAAAACTCGGGTAACATTATCTCCCCGTGTAATGTTAACTTTATAGAATGGATATTATGGCTATCGAACCTCGTAAGATACTTGTCACCTGTGCTCTCCCCTATGCTAATGGTTCAATTCACTTAGGCCACATGCTGGAGCACATTCAGGCTGATATCTGGGTTCGTTACCAGCGAATGCGTAGCCAAACCGTTCATTTTATTTGTGCCGACGATGCCCACGGCACCCCTATTATGCTTAAAGCCAAGCAATTAGGCATTAGCCCTGAGCAACTGATTGCTGATGTTAAGCAAGAGCATGAGTCCGACTTTGAGCGCTTTAATATCGGCTTTGATAATTACTACACCACTCATAGCCCAGAAAACCGTGAGTTTGCTGAGCTAATTTATGGTCGTCTAAAAGAAAATGGCTATATAGAAAGCCGCACTATCTCCCAGCTCTATGATCCTGAGCGGGAAATGTTTTTACCCGACCGTTTTGTTAAAGGCACCTGCCCTAGCTGTAAAGCCGAAGATCAGTACGGTGATAACTGTGATGTCTGTGCTGCGACCTATACCCCCGTTGAGCTCATTAATCCCCGCTCCGTGGTATCCGGTGCCACTCCGATCATGAAAGACACCGAACACTTTTTCTTCGACTTACCGCAATTTAGCGACATGCTTAAAAAGTGGACGCGCTCCGGTGCGCTGCAAGAAGAAATGGCCAATAAGCTCGAAGAGTGGTTTGAAGTCGGATTACAGCAATGGGACATTACCCGTGATGCGCCCTACTTTGGCTTTGAAATTCCTAATGCCCCGGGCAAGTTCTTTTATGTCTGGCTAGATGCGCCCATCGGCTACATGAGCTCTTTTAAGCATTATTGTACCCAGCATCCTGACATCGACTTTAATGAATATTGGCAAAAAGACAGCACCACCGAGCTATATCACTTTATTGGTAAAGACATTGTTTATTTCCACAGTCTATTTTGGCCAGCCATGCTAGAAGGCAGTGATTTTAGAAAGCCCACCAATATTTTTGTACATGGTTATGTCACGGTAAACGGCGCAAAAATGTCTAAATCTAAAGGCACCTTTATTAAAGCTGACACCTATTTAGAACACTTAGATGCGGAATATTTGCGTTATTACTATGCTGCTAAGCTAACCAGCCGTATCGATGATTTAGACCTCAACCTAGAAGACTTTGTGGCGCGGGTAAACAGCGATGTGGTCAACAAGCTGGTGAATCTTGCCTCCCGTAATGCGGGCTTTATTGGTAAGCGCTTTGATCATCAATTAGCCGCAACTTGTGCTGAGCCTGAGTTATACGCCGAGTTTGTGGCGGCGGGCGAGCGCATTGGCCAATATTATGAACAGCGCGAGTTTGGCCGCGCTATCCGAGACATTATGGCGCTGGCTGATAAAGCTAACCGTTATGTGGACGACAAGGCACCTTGGGTGGTGGCTAAAGCGCAAGGACAAGATGCTGAGTTACAGGCTATTTGTTCAGTAGGCATTAATCTGTTTAAAGTATTAATGACCTACTTAAAGCCAGTATTACCTAAACTGGCCGAGCGCGCCGAAGCCTATTTAAACACCACCTTAACCTGGGACACGCTCAGCGAGCCGTTAGTGGCTCACACCGTCACTAAGTTTAAGCCGCTGTTTAGCCGTATCGATCCCGACAAGATTGCCGCTATGATAGAAGCCTCTAAAGAAGACTTAGTCGCCGAGCAAACCCTTAGCGAGCCCGTAGCCATCGGTCCACTGGCCGACGATCCTATTAGTGAGACCATTAGCTTTGATGACTTTGCCAAGTTAGACTTACGGGTGGCGTTAATTAAAAAAGCCGAAGCCGTGCCTAAAGCCGATAAGCTGCTGCGTTTAGAGTTGGACTTAGGCGGGGAAACCCGTCAGGTGTTTGCCGGTATTAAATCCGCTTATGCGCCAGAAGACTTGCAAGGCAAACTCACGGTGATGGTGGCCAACTTAGCGCCACGAAAAATGCGCTTTGGCCTAAGTGAAGGCATGGTATTAGCCGCCGGCCCTGGCGGTGATGAGCTATGGATACTCGAGCCGCACGAAGGGGCAAAGCCTGGCATGCGTATTAAATAATCCTCAACGGGAGCTGTTAGTCGTCAGTTTTAAACTGATCAACTAAAAACACCAAGCGAAAATGAACTGACCCCCATTTATTTACAGCTTTAAGCGTACAGCTTACCGCTCCTGAAGGGGTCAGCATTCTGTAATATTGCAGGGCACTTGCACTAACCCACCCACAGGATCACAAGTTAAGCCTAAATGATGCTCCATACCAATTTCGGCGGCATTTTCTTTATATAAAATACCGATTGCCGCCGCCGTTAAAAAATAGGTGGTATTTACGGAGCGATCTGCAGTGACAGCTGGTGAATAATAGCGGCGGTAATGCCCCAGATCCATATCCCTTGCCAGCGAATAAAAATCACTTTATGTACTCGGCCTTTGCGCCTGAGCTTAAAAACATGATGGTGGTGTAAGTCCAAGGCATAGCTTAATGGCACCTTATATAAGGCGGTGACTTCCCCAGGATTTAATACAAAATTGGGAGTGCCTTCAATCACCCCAATAAACGGCGTTAGAGCGAAGTCTGAAATAGTATGTTGCGCCGGCAACTGTGCCAAGGGTTTACACAACTCGGGTAATAAACCGATTTCCTCAAAGCTTTCGCGTAGCGCTGTGTGCCACAAACTCACATCACTACTGTCGGCGCGACCGCCTGGAAAACATACCTGCCCCGGATGGTGGCGCAATGCCTTACTACGGCGGGTGAGTATTAGCTCTAGCCCTTGCTCGCTTGGTAACAAAGGTAATAACACCGCGGCCGGATAAGCGTTACTAGGCAAGGTCTCATCGGGCAGCGGCTGTAATAAGTTAAGACGAGTGGTTAACTCTTCTAACGTCATAACGCCTCTAATATCGGCAGAATTTTACCTAGCTTATCAAATAACTCCTGATATTCCGCGTCCACCTCAGAGTCGGCAACAATGCCGCCGCCCGCCCAGCAATACAACTGCTCCCCTTCTGCTAATAAGGTACGAATAGTAATATTAGTATCCATGCGCCCGTGGCTACTTAAATAACCAATGCTGCCACAGTAACTGTGGCGGCGGTGGGGTTCTAGCTCTTCAATAATGGCCATGGCTCTGACCTTAGGTGCGCCGGTAATAGAGCCGCCTGGAAAGGTTGCAGCCAGCAGATCACTGCCCTCTAACTCGGGCGCTAACTCGCCGGTCACGGTCGACACTAGATGGTGGACCGCCGGAAACGACTCTATAGCAAATAAGTGAGGTACCTGCACTGTACCTGGCACCGATACTCGCCCTATATCGTTACGTAATAGATCCACTATCATCACGTTTTCTGCCCTATCTTTAGCGGCATTCGCTAGCTCGTCGGCTAAACGTTGATCTTCTTGTTTGTCCTGACTGCGAGGCCGGGTGCCTTTAATGGGCTTAGTTTCTATTTTCCGTTCAGTAAGGGCAATAAAACGCTCGGGAGATAAACTTAAAATACTGCTGTCGGGCAGTTGTATAAACGCCGAAAACGGCGCTTGATTATGCTCACTTAATTGACGATAAGCCTGCCAAGACGCGCCGGTAAAGGTAGCATTAAAGCGCAGCGTTAGGTTAATTTGATAGCAGTCCCCAGCTTGTAAATACGCTTGGACTTGAGAGAAGCTCTGGGCATATTGCTCAGCACTGGTATTTGCTTGCCAAGGCGTGGTGAGTTTAAAAGGCGCACTAGTCGCGGCAGTGGCGGTTAAGCTTTGCCACCAATTTAGCCGATCAGCTAACTGCTGAGTATCGCCTAATACTAATAAATGCGCTTCTTGACGATATTTATCAATAACCCATGCCCAATTCACTAAGGCTACCGCCATATCGGGTACCGCTAGCTCATTAATAGCCAGAGCGGGCACGTGCTCGAGACGTCGCCCAAGATCGTAACTCCATAACCCTAATGCGCCCCCCGCAAAGGGCAAGTGGCGATAAGCAGGTGGTAACACAACGTCGCCGATAAGGCGGGCTTGCCAGGCTTTTAATAAAGAAAAAGGATCGTCACTAGAGGTAACTGTCTGTTGTGCAGTGTCAATAAAGGTGTGCTCGCCTCGCGTCACTAAGGTGGCCAGCGGCTCAGCGCTAATGATATGAAACCGGCTATCCCCACTTAAAGGTGCACCAGATTCGAGGAGCATCGCCCACGGCAAGTGTGCAGCTGGCGCAAAGAAATCATGAACCGAGCCACTAAACGGCTGGCTGTGAATGTGTAACGGCAATCCCATTTATGTAATCCACCCGACAGTTCTAACATCTTCTCTGGCCCTTGGCTGGCCAGCGAGGGGGCGCAAAGCGTATCATAACCCTGTTAAAAACAGTAGATAACAACAATAAAGCTAACGTCGACCATTCATCATGAGGAAGCTATGAGCATTATTAGGAAACAGGATTTTATCGACTCCGTCGCTGATGCCTTACAGTATATTTCTTACTATCATCCGCTGGATTTTGTGCAAGCCTTAGAAAAAGCCTACAACAAAGAACAAAGCCAAGCAGCCAAAGATGCCATTGCCCAAATTTTAATTAACTCGCGTATGTCTGCCGAAGGGCATCGGCCTTTGTGCCAAGACACTGGCATTGTGACCTGCTTTGTTAAAATTGGCATGCAAGTTCAGTGGGATAGTGATCTTACGGTACAAGAAATGGTCGACGAAGGCGTACGCCGTGCCTACACCGATACTCATAACCCACTGCGGGCCTCCATTGTGGCAGATCCTGCAGGCCGCCGTATCAACACCAAAGACAATACCCCGTCGGTCGTACACATCGAAATGGTACCCGGCAATCAAGTAGAAGTGGCACTAGCCGCCAAAGGCGGTGGTTCAGAAAATAAAGCCAAGATGGCGATGCTGAACCCTTCTGATGATATTGCCGAGTGGGTATTGCAGACTTTGCCGACCATGGGCGCGGGTTGGTGCCCACCGGGGATGTTGGGCATTGGCATTGGCGGTACCGCCGAAAAAGCCGCGGTACTCGCTAAAGAGTCATTAATGGATCCGGTTGATATTCACGAGCTTATCGAGCGCGGTGCCGAGACTACCGAAGAAAAGCTGCGCTTAGAGATCTTTGAAAAAGCCAACAAATTAGGGATTGGTGCCCAAGGGCTAGGTGGCTTAACCACCGTTGTGGATATCAAAGTTAAATCTGCCCCTACCCACGCTGCTTCTAAGCCCGTAGTGATGATCCCTAACTGTGCTGCCACTCGTCACGTTCATTTTACCCTCGACGGCTCAGGTGCTGCAGAGCTCACGCCGCCGAAACTAGAAGACTGGCCAGAAGTCACCTGGGAAGTAGGCGAAAACGTGCGTCGTGTGAATCTAGATACGGTGACTCGCGATGACATTGCTCAGTGGAAAATGGGTGAAACCGTGCTGTTATCAGGCAAGTTACTCACCGGTCGTGATGCCGCCCATAAACGAATTCAAGAAATGCTAGCCAACGGCGAACCGCTGCCCGTCGACTTTAAAGACCGCTTTATTTACTACGTGGGTCCCGTCGATGCCATTGGTGAGGAAGCGGTAGGCCCCGCCGGGCCCACCACGGCTACCCGTATGGATAAATTTACCGACTTAATGCTCGAGGAAACCGGCTTAATTGGCATGATAGGTAAAGCCGAGCGCGGACCTGCCACCGTAGAATCTATTAAACAGCATAAAGCCGTGTACTTAATGGCGGTTGGCGGTGCTGCTTACTTAGTTGCTAAAGCGGTGAAAAAAGCCCGGGTCGTCGCGTTTGAAGACCTCGGTATGGAAGCTATCTATGAGTTTGAAGTAGAAGATATGCCGGTCACGGTCGCGGTTGACTCAGAGGGTAATAACGCCCACGTCACCGGCCCGGCGATTTGGAAAGCCAAAATTGAAGAGCTAGACGCTAAAATGAAAGGCTAATTGTTCCAGTCGTTTGACCCGCACAAAGAGTCGTCTGACAAACACCGAGCTTAGGCTCGGTGTTTGTTATTGAACGCTATTTATTTAGTTAAGTAATAACTTAAAACTAATGTGGGTTATGTCGCAAGCTTGCTTTTAAAAACTCAAGACATCTTCGCCACGGGATACACTGAACCCACGGAAAAATCAAGATCTAAACGAACAAACTGGGTAAGATCTTAGACAAGATAAGCTCTTTCCTTATTGCGTTATAAATGTAGCATGCCTTGCTGGTGTGACTTCGGTGGTCATCACTTCATCCACTTTCGCCTCGATGGGGCCATGTTGTAACCACGCTAATAGCGCTTGTAACCCATCCCTGTCTCCTTCTGCCCAGACTTCGACTCGACCATCGGCCAAGTTGCGTGCATAACCGGTGAGGTTAAGCCGCTCGGCTTGGCGCTGGGTGTGAGCTCTAAATCCCACTTGCTGCACTTTGCCACTGATCATAAATTGTATTGCGGTCGCTGCCATCATATTACTCCTTAAAAAGCCATCCTAGGCCTCATCAACCAAGATGCGCCTGCTTTTAATAAGGAGTACCATAACGGCATCAGGTTACTAGATTCAAGGAATGTCTATATGGAACCCATTCGTCTTACGCAATACAGTCATGGTGCCGGTTGTGGCTGTAAAATCTCTCCTAAAGTCTTGGATACTATTTTACATAGCCAGCTGCCTCAGTTTAAGGATGCCCGCTTAGTGGTCGGTAATGACAGCCGCGATGATGCTGCCGTGGTCGATATGGGGAATGGTCTGGGTATTATTTCTACTACTGACTTTTTCATGCCCATCGTCGACGACCCTTTTACCTTTGGTCGCATCGCCGCGACCAATGCTATTAGCGATGTCTATGCCATGGGTGGCACTCCCGTGGTGGCGATTGCTATTTTAGGTTGGCCGGTCAATTTATTAGCGCCTGAGGTGGCTCAACAAGTACTCGATGGCGGCCGCCAAGCGTGCCATGATGCGGGCATCTCGTTGGCGGGTGGGCACAGTATTGATGCACCTGAGCCTATTTTTGGCTTAGCGGTCACCGGCCAAGTGCCGTTAGACAATGTAAAACGCAACAGCACCGCCGCTGCCGGCGATGTGTTGTTTCTAACTAAACCACTGGGCATTGGTATTTTATCTACCGCTCAGAAAAAAAACCTATTATTACCAGAGCACGAAACCGTAGCTGCCGAGGTGATGTGTCAGCTTAACATTGCTGGCCAAGGCTTTGCCACCTTGACTGGGGTAAGCGCTATGACCGATGTCACCGGTTTTGGCTTAATGGGGCATTTATTAGAAGTCTGTGAAGGCGCCAATGTCAGCGCTACATTAAGCATGGAGCATATTCCACTATTACCTAGCGTGGATCACTATCTTGAAGCCGGCGCTATTCCAGGCGGTACCTTGCGTAACTTAGAAGCCTATGGTCATAATTTAGCTCCCATGTCTTCGCGCCAGCAGCATATATTATGTGATCCGCAAACCAGTGGCGGTCTATTAGTGGCCGTGCGCCCCGATGCGATTGATGCTTTTTTACAACGAGCACAACAATACGACTTATCATTAGCCCCCATCGGCGAGCTTACGGCTCCCAGCGAGTATCGCATTGAGGTGCTCGGTGCCTGAACACACCTTGCTGCGTAACGATTATGACCAACTACTAGGGGAAGATATTCCTCTCTTAGATCTGCGCGCCCCCATTGAATTTAATGAAGGCGCCTTTCCTATGGCCACTAACTTGCCGCTGATGCAAGACGGTGAACGAGCGCAAGTGGGCACCTGTTACAAACAACAAGGGCAAGCCGCCGCCATTGCTCTCGGCCATCGGTTAGTGAGTGGCACTACTCGTGAACAACGCTTACAAGGCTGGTTAGACTGGCAACAGCAACACCCTACCGGGGTGATGTATTGCTTTAGAGGCGGACTACGTAGCCAAACCGTACAAAGCTGGTTGGCTGAATGCACTTGTACAATGCCCCGAGTGGCGGGCGGTTATAAAGCGCTGCGCCAGCATTTATTAACCGAAATTGCCACCAGCTTTGAAACGCCTGGCTTTGTGTTGTCGGGCTTTACTGGCTGTGGCAAAACCGCTTGGTTACCTAATAGTCTCTATTCGTTAGATCTAGAAGGCTATGCTCACCATCGGGGCTCCAGTTTTGGCCATTGGGCTGAGCCACAACCCACCCCTATCGATTTTGAGAACCGCTTAGCTATCGCTCGCCTTAAACAGCGCCGTGCCGGTATTCAACCTTGGTTAGTAGAAGATGAAAGTGCCATGATTGGTCGCTGTCCTCTGCCGTTGCGACTGTATCAGCGAATGCAAGAAGTGCCTATATTATTGTTAGAAGCACCTTTTGAGCAGCGAGTGCAACAAATTCAACACGATTATGTAGACGGCATGCTAGTGCACTTTGAGCAAGACATCGCGCGGCTCAGTGATTACTTGCAAGCGGGATTAAAGCGCCTTTATAAGCGACTTGGCGATCAAGACTGGCGGTCGTTATCCCAACAAATGACCGATGCCATTAATCAACAATTATTAGGCTTTGGTAGCGAGGGCCATCAGCTGTGGATCAGCACCTTACTAGCGCGCTATTACGACCCTATTTATCAACGTCATTTGGCTAAAAAATCCGCGCGTATTATTAAGCGGGGTTCCGGTGAAGAACTCGCCGACTGGCTAGCCCACCATTAATCGTATTGCTATCTAAAACTGCGCTCGTTGGCTACGACTGCGCCCAGAAAATTATTATGTTAAGTAGTTACGTTAAAACTTAAGCTAAAACGGAGTCTTTATTCATGTTAAACCGCGTTACCCTGCCTGTTACCGCTTTTGCCCAAAATTGCAGCTTAGTGTGGTGCAGTGCCACTAATAAAGCGGCCTTAATTGATCCCGGTGGGGAAGCCGAGCGGTTATTGGCCGAAGTGGCTAAGCGTGATCTTACCTTAGAGTCTATTTTATTAACTCACGGTCACCTTGATCATGTGGGGGCTACTGCGGATATTTTAAAGCAGCACTCGATCCCAGTATTAGGCCCAGAGCAAGCCGATGAGTTTTGGTTACAGGCATTAGCGCAACAAGCACAACTGTTTGGCTTGGCCGCCGTGGGCAGTTTTACGCCAGATAGATGGCTAAGCCAAGGCGATACGGTCACCGTGGGTAATGAACAACTGGACGTCTACCACTGCCCTGGGCATACCCCCGGCCATGTGGTGTTAGTACATGCTAAACAGCGCTTAGCTTTTGTGGGCGATGTGTTATTTAACGGCGGCGTAGGTCGCAGTGATTTCCCTTTGGGCAATCATGAGCATCTTATTCACTCCATCAAACACACTTTACTGCCGCTGGGCGATGATATTACTTTTGTGCCCGGCCACGGCCCCGAAAGTACTTTTGGCCAGGAACGCTTACACAACCCTTATCTAGCATAAAAAAATACCGCCTCTGTTAGGCGGTATGGCTAGCCAGCGTTAGTCCCACTCATCATCGTCATCTTCTTCCACTACCGGCGGCGCCGGCAGCTCAGGAGGCGCTAACACCGCCACTGTGGCCAATAGCCGTTGGCGCGGCTGCCAATTACCCACAAAGCCAAAACGATAACAGTGCTCATCAATAAAAAAACGATCTTCAACTTGGGTTCCCATTATCTCTACTACTAATGCCAATTCGGTATCATCTAGTTCTAAATCCAGCGTAAAAGCGATAATAGCGCCATCGTGGCCAGGTAACTTGCCTTTATTTACAGCTCGCACTCGGCTTCTGGGCAAGACCACTGCCTGCTTAGTAATCCCATTCACTAAATACAAATGCTCACTGTCAAAAGCCAAATTAATAAGCTGGTCACGGTCCCAGTTTTTAGGAATAAAACTAAATAGCAGCACAGTGCCGCCGAAAATAGTGCCTACCCAGTGAATGAGACCAAAACCAGTTTGGCCGTCCCATACCGACCACACCACCACGATTAAGCTGACCACTAATGCTAAACCATGAATAAGGTAAAAACGAAACGCCGGCGGCTTAAGGACAAACTCTAAAGGTTGCGATAATAACTGCGGCAAAGACACGCGCTGCACTGTCATGAAAAAATTCCGAGCAACAAAAAGAGCTATACACTAGCAAAAAAAACCGTTGCCATAAATAATGGAGCCTCAGTTGCGCTCATTCGCCCCTAAAAAATCCTTAATAAGCAGGCTTTATGATCTCTATGCTATTTCGCAATAAACTCAATATCGGTCTATTAGCGCTACTGTGCTGCTTACCCAGCTTAAGCCTAGCCCAAGCGGTGGGCGGCTATGCCGCTGGCTGCCAATTTAATAGTGAGGCACTGCCGTTAACTGGCCCCGGATTTAAGGTGATCCGCAAGCAACGCGAGCGATTTTATGGCCAACCCGTCCTCATTAATTATCTCACTGAGCTTGGTCAAAAAGTTCAAGCGGCCAACTTGCCCTCCATGTTGGTAGCCGACATCGCCATGGAGCGCGGCGGTCCCTTTGCCTATGGTCATCGTAGTCATCAAACGGGATTAGATGTCGATATTTGGTTGCGCCCGACCCCCTTGGCCGCTACTTCTACGGCGCTAGAAAATATTCGTGAACTCGATATGGTGGATCATGATTTATATATCTTAACGGCTGATTTTACCGATCAGCAGCGCCAACTATTAGCATTAGCCGCCCAACATAATGAGGTTAGTCGAATTTTTGTGCATCCGTTAATTAAGCAGTCGATGTGCCACAGCTATGGCGATGCCCCTTGGCTAAGCCGTCTGCGCCCTTGGTTTGGCCATTCAGGGCATTTTCATGTACGACTGCATTGTCCTGTTGGACAGGATGACTGTGAGCCGCAACCCGCCGTGCAACCGGGCACGGGTTGTGATCAAGAGCTAGCCAGCTGGATTAATGATAAAACCGGCGCCATTAGTTCAGGCCCCCGAGCGCCTTATCGACCCACCCTACCTCAGCGCTGCCAAGGCTGGGTACAGTAAGGAGATACTATGTCCCAATCCGCTAAACCCTATGTGATTGCCCTCGATCAGGGTACCACCTCCTCTCGCACCCTCATTTTTGATGAGAAAGCACAACTGCAAGGCAGCGCCCAACGGGAGTTTGCACAAATTTATCCTAAGCCTGGCTGGGTAGAGCAAGATGCCATGGAGGTGTGGGCTAGCCAGCGGGCGACCTTGACTGAAGTGCTCGCTAAAACCGGCATCGTGCCGGAGCAAGTGGCGGCCATGGGGATCACTAACCAACGGGAAACCACCGTGGTGTGGAATAAAAAAACCGGCCGGCCTATCTATAACGCCATTGTCTGGCAATGTCGGCGCACCGCCGCCTTATGTGAGGAGCTAAAAGCCCAAGGCCTAAGCGATTATATTCAAGAAAATACTGGTCTTATTATCGATGCCTATTTTTCTGCTACTAAAATAAAATGGCTGCTAGATAACGTCGAGGGCGCCCGCGCTCAAGCCGAGCGCGGCGAGCTGTTATTTGGCACCATAGATACTTGGCTGATTTGGAAGCTGACCGAAGGGCAAGTGCATGTTACCGACTACACTAATGCTTCTCGCACCATGCTATTTAATATTCACACCCTTGAATGGGATAAAAAACTGCTCAGTGCGCTGGATATTCCCGCCTCGCTATTGCCCCAAGTAAAGTCCTCTTGTGACATCTACGGCTATGCCCAGCTGGGAGGAAGCCAAGGTGGCAGCATTGCGATTGCGGGCTTAGCAGGGGATCAGCAGGCAGCGTTATTTGGTCAATTGTGTGTGCATAAAGGCATGGCCAAAAATACCTATGGTACCGGCTGCTTTTTATTAATGAATACCGGCACCCAAGCGGTGCGTTCTCAACAAGGCTTATTAACGACACTGGCTATCGGTGCTAAAGGCGAAGTGAACTATGCGCTGGAAGGTTCGATATTTATGGGCGGTGCCATTATTCAGTGGTTAAGAGATGAATTAGGCATGATACAAGCCGCCGAGGATACCGAATACTTTGCCGGTAAAGTCAGTGACAATAACGGGGTGTATTTAGTGCCGGCCTTTGTAGGTTTAGGTGCGCCTTACTGGGATCCTTATGCTCGGGGTATTATCGTTGGTTTAAGTCGCGGCGCTAATCGTAATCATATTATTCGCGCCGCCCTCGAAGCCATTGCGTATCAAAGCAAAGATGTATTAGAGGTCATGCAAAGCGAAGCGGGCCTAGGATTAGACTCGATTAAGGTGGATGGCGGCGCCGTGGCCAACCAAGTGCTGATGCAGTTTCAAGCTGATATCAGCAATATTACGGTGACTCGTCCGCAGGTAGTGGAAACCACAGCGTTGGGCGCCGCTTTTTTAGCGGGCCTCGCGGTGGGTGTTTGGCAAGATACCGAGCAGTTAGCGGCCTTATTAGGCGAAGCCGAGCACTTTACTCCTACTATGAAACCCGCGCAGCGCACCGCTCTTTATCGCGGCTGGAAAAAAGCGGTCGAGCGCGCTAAACACTGGGAAGAACCGAGCGGCTGTGACTATGAATAACCTCTCTGCCCAGCCTAACCTGTCCTTATATGATGTGCTGGTGATCGGCGGCGGCATTAATGGCGTAGGCATTGCCATGGACGCCGCCGGCCGCGGCCTTAAGGTGGCGCTATGTGAAATGCAAGATTTAGGCGGCGCGACCTCTTCTAGCAGCAGCAAGCTTATTCACGGGGGCTTGCGCTATCTTGAGTATTACGAGTTTGGCTTAGTACAAAAAGCCTTGCATGAGCGCGAGCGACTATTAACCAATGCACCGCATATTATGTGGCCACTGCGGTTTCGCCTGCCTCACCAATCGCACTTGCGGCCAGCATGGCTGATCCGCTTAGGATTGTTTTTTTACGACAATTTAGCACCGCACACACATCTGGCGGGCTCTCGCTCAGTGCGCTTTACGAAGCAAAGTCCACTGCAAGCGCAGTTTATTAAGGGCTTTGAATATTCCGACGGCTGGGTAGATGATGCCAGACTGGTTATTTTGTGTGCCAAAGCCGCGCAACAGCAAGGCGCTGCGATCTTGCCACGACAGCGCTGTGTAAAAGCCGAGCGTCAGCAACAGACTTGGTTAATTACCCTAGAGCACACCATCACCGGTGAGCGCACTCAACTGCGTAGTAAAACCCTCGTTAACGCTACCGGTCCTTGGGCCAGCCAGATCTTTGAGAATGTGCTGCCAGACTTAACGACCCCGCAGCAATTGCGGTTAGTTAAAGGCAGTCATATCGTGGTGCCTCGCTTACATGACGGTGATGAAGCCTACTTATTACAAAATAAAGACGGGCGCATTGTATTTGTGCTGCCGTTTCACCAGCAGTTTTCTTTGATTGGTACCACCGATGTCGACTATGAAGGTGATGCCAGCCACGCTGCCATCAGTGAGCAGGAAATAGCGTATTTATGCCGCGTGGTGAATGGTTATTTTAAACGATCGATTAGCGCTCATGATATCGTCTGGACTTATGCAGGGGTACGGCCATTAATCGCAGGCTCTAAAGGCTCGGCTCAACAGGCCTCGCGAGATTATCATCTTGAGCTAGACGCTCCATCAGGCCAAGCCCCGCTACTGTCGATTTTTGGTGGCAAGTTGACCACCTATCGACTGCTAGCCGAACAAGCAACCACTAGACTAGCGCGCTTTTTTCCACAGGCAGGACCAACTTGGACTCATCATGCCGTGCTACCTGGGGGACATTTTAGTACCCACACCCAGCTCAATCAGGCGCTTGCTCAAGATTATCCTTGGTTAAGTGCGCCGCTGCGCCAGCGCTATGTGCAAAGCTATGGCACTTTATGTCATCAGTTTTTAGCCTCTGCTCAAAATCTGGCCGATTTAGGTCGTCATTTTGGCGCCGGTTTATATCAGGCAGAAGTAGATTATTTAGTGGCTCAGGAGTGGGCACACACGACAGATGACATTTTATGGCGCCGTACTAAACTTGGCTTAGTAATTAACCCAGCACAAACCGCTGCATTGAGCGCTTATTTGGCAAGCATGGACTTAAAACACTTTTCTACCTAAAAAAGAATGACTTAACGTATTACCGTCTACTAACTCTAGCTCACCGCCAATGGGCACGCCATGCGCAATACGGCTGACCTTAATGCCGTGTTCATTGGCGATTTGGGCAATATAATAGGCGGTGGCCTCCCCTTCTACCGTGGGGTTGGTCGCCAAAATTAGCTCTTGAAAAGGCTCGGCCGCTAGCCAATCAGCAAGCTTATCTAACCCCAGCTCTTCAGGGCCAATGCCATCTAGGGGCGATAAATGGCCCATGAGTACAAAGTAGCGCCCCTGAAACTGACCGGTTTGCTCAATAGCCACCACATCAGCCGGACTTTCTACAATACATAACTGACCACTCTCGGCGCGCTTATGACTGGCACACAGCGGACAAATGTCTTCTTCAGTAAAGGTACGGCACTGACGGCAATGGCCAATCTTATCTAACGCCTGCTCCATTACTTGGGCTAACCGCCGCCCACCGGCACGTTGACGCTCTAACATAGCAAATGCCATGCGCTGCGCCGATTTGGGACCGACGCCGGGCAATATTTGTAAACTTTTAATTAATTCATCTAATAGCGGGCTAAAACGCATGATGTACTCGATGCTCACAATATAAAAAGGGGCCTTCATAAAAGGCGTTTGCCCCTATTTGACCCCCAATGTTACACGCTCAAGTTAAGCCTGTGTTTTTACAGCTGTAAAATGCCTAAAAAGGCATTTTAAAACCCGGCGGTAGTTGCATTCCTCCAGTGAGCTCACCCATGCGTGTCTTATTCAGCTCTTCAATGCGACGTACCGCATCATTGATGGCGGCGGCCATTAAATCTTCTAACAGCTCCTTATCATCTTCTAGCAAGCTATCGTCTAACTCTACTCGACGCACTGAATGACCACCGGTCATGGTCACTTTCACAAGACCGGCGCCTGCCTCACCTACCACTTCCATCTGGGCAAGCTCTTCTTGCAGCTTTTGCATTTTATCTTGCATTTGCTGCGCCTGCTTCATGATATTGCCCATTCCACCTTTACCAAACATAACGTACTCACTTTTTAATTAATGGATAAATAATGCCCACAGCTAGGTTGCCATCGGCTCAATGCTATCGTCATCCAGCTCTGCGGCAAAGCGCGATATTAAAAATTGTACACCATCATCGGCCTTAATTTCATCTTTCGCCCGAGCGACCGCAGCTTGGTATAACACTTGCTCAATTTCAAAGGGCGTTTGCTGCAAGCTATGCTCGGCCACTTGGATTTGTAAGCTAATACTAGCGCCCACATGAGTACTAATAAGCTCTGTTAACTCTTGTTGTGCTTTTTCATTAAGCAAATGGCGATGGCCGGGAGCTAATGATAACAGCCACTGTTCACCCTCGCGCGCTAGGCTAGAATGCATAGCTAACTGTCGTAGCAAACCACCGATGGGCAACTCGGCCACTAAGCGCGCCCACTCATCTTCTGCCTGCGGTAATAAGCTACTGGGCACCAAGGGTTGTGCCTGCGTCGTAGAATACTCAGCCTGAGTTACCGGTCCCCTAGCAGGAGCAGTCGGTTGCTGAGATACATAAGTCGATGGCGCTGCAGCCGGTGGCGTTGTGGGGGCCGGCGGCCTTTCTTCTGATGCCCAAGGCGGTAAATCTTCGCTTTCGTCTTCTTGCCAAGCAAGATCGCCATAGGCATCTAGCGGGGGTAACTCTGATTGCTGGCTGCTCACTTGGTTGCTACTCGTCTCAATAGAGATTCGCGGCGCGGGCGGGGCTTGCTTGGCCTCGGCTCGGCTAAGTGGCATGGGCTGTAAGTTAGCCGACTTAGATGCTCTTACCTCCACAGGTTGACTAGCAGCCTCCGGTGGGGCTTCTTCTATTATTTGGCTACGCAATCGATTGCGGGTTTGCAATAAACGTCGAATACGGGCTACTTCTGCCGCGGCTTCGTCCACCACTTCATTCACTGGCGCTGCTGGCTCATCTAGCGCACCCAGGGAGGCGGGGCTTGGGGGCGCTTCTGCCGGCGCTGCAGGCGGCTTATTTGTGGAAGTGGCCGCTCTCTGATGGGGCGCCATGTGTGCTGCTTGCTGCAAGATCTCGGCCTGCTCTTGTGCCAAGTTGGCCGCCACTTGCTCCTCGTCCACTACGTTCGAGTTTACAGGTGTCGTCGACAGTGAGGTGGGCGGCTCAGGCTTTTTTGGCGAAACAGGCTCAGTGATAGGTGCGGGGCTGACTGTAGGTGCTGGCAGTGGTGGGGTGCTGGCCATTGGGGTATCGGCAGCAAACGCTAGCGTACGCAACAAGGTCATCTCCAGTGCAGAACGACCATCGGGGGCAAAGGGTAAGTCTTTACGCCCTTGTAAGCTGATTTGGTAATACAGTTGAATTTGCTCTGCCGAGACCAAAGGCGCCAGCCGATTAAGCTCTTCGGCATAAGGAGGGTTTTGGGCCGGTATCACTTGTGCCAGTGCCAGTTGGTGCCAAAAGCTGATCAGCTCTTTATGAACTTGGTCGTAGTCTGGCCCTTGGCTGGCTAATTCGGCCACGGCATTCAACAATCGCCGCCCTTCACCGGCCACAATGGCGTCAATGAGCGTTAATAGCTGCTGGCGATTTAAATTCCCCAACATGGTTTCTACTTGCGAAAGTAATACTTCACCATTGCCAAACGCCAACGCCTGATCTGCCAAGCTTAACCCGTCACGCAAGCTACCATCGGCAGCACGCGCTAGCGCTGCCGTAGCCGTGGCTTCAAAAGGCAAATGCTCTTGTTGTAAAATATGTTGCAGCTGACCATCAATCAGCTCAGGCTCTAGGCTTTTTAAATGAAACTGCAAACAGCGCGATAAAATCGTAATGGGTAACTTTTGCGGATCCGTGGTGGCTAACAAAAATTTAACGTGGGGCGGTGGCTCTTCTAAGGTTTTTAACAGCGCATTAAAGCTATGGCGCGACAGCATGTGCACTTCATCAATTAAGTACACTTTAAAGCGCCCGCGGGCGGGTTGATACTGGACGTTGTCTAGCAGCTCTCGAGTATCTTCTACCTTAGTGCGACTGGCGGCATCTATTTCTAAGAGATCGACAAAGCGCCCTTGCTCAATTTCTTGGCAACTGGTACACACCCCACACGGCTCGGCCGTAATGCCGGTTTCGCAGTTAAGGGCTTTGGCCAACAAACGCGCAATAGAGGTTTTACCCACCCCACGGGTACCACTAAATAAATAGGCATGGTGTAAACGCCCTTGATTAAGGGAGTTAACCAAGGCGGTGAGCACATGCTGCTGCCCCACCACCTCTTCAAAACGTTGTGGCCGCCATTTTCTGGCTAACACTTGATAGTTTATGGCCATAGGCTACTCGTCAAACTGCACCAAACTATTAACTCGGATGCCGAGCTTATTCAATCGTTGCAGTCCTCCTAAGCTGGGCAGCGCAATCACAAAGGCGGCTTCTTGTACTTCACCACCACACCGACGGATCAATTTTACCGCCGCTTCCACTGTGCCGCCGGTGGCGAGCAAATCATCGATGATCAACACTTTTTCACCTGGAGCAATGGCGTCCACGTGTATTTGTAGTTTGTCTTGACCGTATTCTAAATCGTAGGCGACTTCTATTACTTCTCTGGGGAGCTTATCGGGCTTGCGAGCCGGAATAAAGCCCACTCCCAGCGCTGCCGCTACTGGGGCGCCAAAAATAAAACCCCGTGCTTCGGTGCCTAATACTTTGTTGATACCTGCATGGCGATACAAGTCTACTATCGCATCAATGCTGGCCTTAAACGCCACCGGGTTGACAATCAGAGTCGTGATATCACGAAAGGTCACACCCGCCTTAGGATAATCAGGGATCGCCATTATATTGTCGGAGATTAATTTAAGAGTTTCTTGTTTCATTAGATAGGCGGCCTTATTCAGCCCCGTCTAGTTTGGGGCCTGGCATGTAAATGGAGATGGCGGCTAGCTTAGAGCCTAGCCAGTGGCAATGCAACCAATGGCAAAGCACACAGAAATCCACCCTTAAAACGGGGTATATGATAACAAATTGCCTAGGCGCTCGGCAGCTTATTTTTAAATAAGCGCTTCTCGATGGTAGCAGTCAGCTTAATGTTTAACGTGGTCTAATTGAGGAATATTAAACTGCACCTCATTGCGCTGATGGACACGGCCAATCGGATCTTGGTTATCGATTTTTTCCGCAAAAGCCCCACCCTTTTGGTTTTATTCTACGCCGGAGCAGACAAATTTACTGGCTTTGGCTGGGTACGCTTCGCCTATAACCTGATATCACGTTAACGCACCAAAGTCTTTTACTTGCGGCAAGAAAAACTTGGCTACACTCTAGCTAACGCTAGGCTGGTGGCCATCAAGAAAGCTCCCGAACTGGCACACCTTGTCCGCAAATTGATTAACAGTTACCAAGTAAATTGCGTGAGCTCCCTAAGGATAAAAAACATACTCCACTATCCTTAACTGAGTAACGCTAAAGAGACGACTCTTATATCTAGCATAGCAAAGCCGCATCAAACGTCGCACACAGTCAGACAAAGGAGATTAATGTTCGCAAAGAAAACAGTGCCTAGTGATTAAGTAACAAAAAATTACCATAAAATATATCGTAAAAACAAAAACAAGGAGGTTTTTGTGTTTGATAAGTACTGCAGCATGGGTTATAGAAATGACATCCAAGGCGTTAGGGCCTTGGGAGCAATATTAATAATGATCTTTCACATATGGGTAAATAAAGTTTCAGGCGGAGTAGATGTTTTTTTTGTTATTTCTGGTTTTTTAATGTCATTTATATTACTAAGAGGATACTTCAAAGATAACATTATAAATCCGTTTTTATTTTGGGGTAGTATAGTCAAAAGGATCGCCCCTTCTGCTTATGTGGTACTCGGGGTTACACTTTTTGTATCTTATTTAATATCGGTTCCGAACTCCTTGTATGGATCCATAAATGAAATAGTCTACAGTAGTTTACACCTTGAAAACTTACAACTAATTAGAAAGTCCATTGACTATCTAGCATCAGATAGCACACCAAGTCCAGTACAACAGTTTTGGGCACTATCTCTTCAAATGCAGTTTTATTTTTTATTACCATTAACCATTCTACCGTTGGCTTACGTATCTAAGAGGGTAAACAGTTCCATGCCTCTTATCTACGGTGTGATTATTGTTGTTATCCTATCATTTATATATTCTATTATAGAAACAAACACCAACCCAACCAGAAGCTACTTTAACCCAATTGCTAGAGCTTGGGAGTTTTTCTTGGGTACACTAACGTTTATCTTAACTTCTAATATAAAAAAAATAAAAGGAAAAAACCTACTTGGATCGTTAGGCATTATGCTTATCCTAGGTGGCTCTATATTAATACCAAGCGAAGCAGCCTTCCCTGGTTTTATTGCACTAATACCTGTCACAGGTGCAATTTTAATACTACTGTCAGGAAAAAATGAGCTGGGCTTTATAAATAAAATATTTTCAAGTAGGCCCCTCACTTTTTTAGGTGGCATATCCTTCGCCATTTATTTATGGCATTGGCCTATTTTGATTTTTTATAAAGAATACTATGGTTATGATCAAGTTGGAATTCCTCAAGGAACAATTATAATAATTACGGCAATATTGTTAGCTTGCATAACAAACAGAGGCTTAGAAGCTCACTTTAATAAAATACCATCTAGTAAGGTAATCACGAATTTCACAATAGCCATTCTATTTCTTATCCCAGTATTATCTTCGTCCTTTATACTAACAAAACAAATAAATACTATTATCACTAACACTAACAACGAAGTAAGAAATCAAATAATACCAAGTGCGCCTATCTCTAAAAAAATATATATTGAAAGTAACATAATATTGCCTGATAGAAATGCTTTTCTTTCAGCTGGTTGGTTAGGCTCCTACCCCCCTAATAGTGATTGCTCACAGGAAGAGCATGGCAGTAATGTTAAATTTTGCAGGTTAGGTAAATTAAACTCCAAAAACAAAATAATTTTGGTAGGAAGCTCTCATGCTGGCCAGTGGCTACCCGCATTAGACTTAATTGGTCAGAAAAACAACTTTGAAATAATCAATATGACTAAAGACTTTTGCCCGCTAGGACCACTCGTTGACTCTAAACCCTCATGCCATGAGTGGAACGATAATGTTATAAAAGAAATAAAAAAAATAAATCCTTACGCTGTAATAACAAACTCAACAAAAACTGAATATGGCCGCATGGAACACATACCAAAATCCTTCGTTGAAACATGGAGAACGCTTCAACATAATGGCATTAATATTATTGGAATAAGAGACAACCCAAGATTTGAGTTCAACACTCTGGATTGTATATATAGAAACAAACACAAACCGGAATTATGCTCTTTAAATAGAAGTGAAATATTTCAAGAGGTCAATCCTGCTATACACTATAAAGATTTAATTGATAGCATTGATATGACCGACATGCTTTGCACCGCAGAAAAATGTTTAACCACCTTCTCTGGTCATTTTATTTATCGAGACACTAACCACCTTCATTTGCCATATATTAAGTATCTTAAAAACCAACTCGAATATAAATTAAATACCATTATGGATAAATGGTCAACTCATTAACTATCGATAACACACAGTTACGTTAAATAATCCGTGCTTGTCAAGCACGGATCTTACCATAGTGGTGAAGTTGTCCTAAGTTTTAAAAGCACGCTTGCGACATAATCCACATTAGTTTTAAGGCATTACTTATTAGTACAAAAGATCTCTAATAATTAGCGAGTCACTATATTATAGAGGTCGGTGCGTCGATCTTTTAGATTGGTCACGGAGCCTTCGTTGCGCACTAAGATCAGTTTTTCTAAGTCTAAGTCAGAAAACATGATCATTTCGGTATTGGGCGTGGTTTCTGCCATTACCGCATCATGGGGAAAGGAAAAATCTGAGGGCGAAAATACCGACGACTGCGCGTATTGCACATCTAGGTTTTGTACCTTAGGTAGGTTACCCACGCTTCCCGTGATCACCACATAGCACTCGTTTTCAATGGCGCGCGCTTGGGCACAATGACGTACCCGCAAATAGCCATTCTTGGTGTCCGTCCAAAAAGGTACACAAATAATGTCCACTTCCTTTTCTGCCGCCATGCGCCCTAGTTCAGGAAATTCAATATCGTAACAAATTAATATAGCAACTCGACCCGCGTCAGTTTCAAAGACGTCAAATTGGCTTCCGCCTTCGATGACCCAGTCACGCCGCTCGTGAGGGGTAATATGAATTTTACGCTGCTCATCGATATGACCATCACGGTGACATAAATAAGACACGTTATAAACACGGTCGTTTTCTAACAGCGGCATCGAGCCGGTAATAATATTAATATTATAGCTAATAGCCAGCTCCGACATTCGATCGCGAAACTGCGGGGTATATTCAGCTAAATACCGAATGGCACGGGTTTGATCCACTTGATCGGTTAAGCCCATTAGGGGTGCATTGAAAAACTCCGGAAACAGCGCAAAGTCACTTTTATAATCTGACAAGGCATCAACAAAGTATTCTACTTGCTCTAATACCTCCTCTACCGACGAAAATTCACGCATTTGCCATTGTACGGCACCCATTCGCACCTGAGTTTTTCGCTCATTGATCACCGAGGACGGCGGTGTATATAAAATATTTCGCCACTCTAACAAGGTGGCATAGCCCAATGACTTTTCATCTTCTGGCAGGTATTTATGCATTAGGCGGGTGACTTGAAAGTCATTCGCTAACTGAAAACTCAAAATGGGATCATAAATTTCTTTACGATCGACACGATCAATATACTCCGCAGGAGAATACTTTGCTGAGTGTTGAGAATAACCCGGGATACGGCCGCCCGCGAGAATCGCACGCAAATTAAGAGAGCGACACAGCTCTTTGCGCGCTTCATATAAACGTCGTCCTAAGCGATAGCCACGATACTCTGGCTGAACAAACACATCTAAACCATATAAAGAGTCACCTTTAGCACTGTGGAGAATTTGTTCGTTACTTAAGATTAAGTCATCGTAGGTGTGGGGGTTACTAAAGCGGTCATACTTCACCGACACGGTTAATGCCACCGCCACTAGTTGACCGCTATCTTCAATGCAAATTTGTCCATCAGGAAACTGGTCAATCAAGGCGTTAATGGTGTCTTTAGGCCAAGCTCCACCAATATCGTGATACACCCTATCCATTAGTACCTGCAGCTGCTCATAATCATCTAGGGTGAGGTTTCGCAAGTTAAGAAATAGTTCTTCTGGCTGGCTCATTGTACGTACTCCGTTGGTTTATAAGGCTAGCTTAACGCCATTTAATCATAAAATACGAAAAAAATGCCGCCCCCGCTGACTGCTGTTAAGTGATAAGCTAATGACGATTCACCCCTTAATGGCTAGGAGTGGTTATGAGTAAAGCCTTTACTAAAGAAGACGGCATAGATGTACCCGAGCTGGTGCCGGCACCCGCACCACTGCCTGAGGGGGTCATTAACTATGTCACTACCCGCGGACTGGCTTTATTAGAAGCCGAGCAACAGCAACTGCAAACTGCGCTACATGCCCTTTCGCAACAAAGCCTCAGCGAAACGGATAAGCGCTTACAGCAAGCCAGCCTACAAGCGCGACTTTCTGATCTAGATCTGCGTTTACAAAGTGCTCAGTGGGTAGACAGCCAGCGCCAGCCCCAAGATAAGGTACATTTTGGTGCCTGCGT
>JAAYRH010000156.1 GCA_012518835.1 Aeromonadales bacterium
CAGAGACTGCTCAAGCATCATAGTCGGCCAGATAAAGCTCGCCCTATGGTGTGTAAAAAATAGCGACCACATCTTCTACCTAGCTCATAATCTAAGTTAAGCTGACTGCGGCTCGAGCCTAGCACTCTACTGTGTAGCGGCTGCGGTGGAAATATTTCAAATACTTGGGCATCTTCCGGTGGTGCACTAATAAAGTCATGGGAGTCGTTAAAGCAGCGCTCGTGAGCTTCCACTATATGTAACAGCTCTCCTAGTCGTTCACGGCCCACCCAGCTTTCTAGCTTACGCGCCCAATGGGGATTAAAACGACTATGTTGCGGTACGGTGCGGATCACCACTATGGTGCGGGCGCCTCGACGATAAGCTTCGCGCACCGGAATAGCATCGGCCACGCCGCCATCCACATAACGGGCCCCCTGCCACTCTACGCCAGCACGATAAAACAAAGGAATGGCACTAGAGGCTTTTAGCCCCACCAGCCAATCACTTTCGTGAGGGTGAAAGTAGTGAGGCTGATAATCCTCGACTCGGGTACTACAAAACAGTAAATCCCGCTCGCCTAAACGTCGATATCCTTGCGCAATATCAAGGGGATCACCTTTGCTTAACACTTGAAAAAACCAGTCAAGATCCACTAAATCTCCGCCACGAGCAAAATGCAGCGGGCGAAAAAAGTCCGGCACTGTGGTGTACTCCTCAATCACTTTATAAGCGTAACCCGCAGTACCACAAACAAAAGCTGACAAGTTTTGTGCCCCAGCCGAGGTCCCAATCAATAAGTCAAAGGGGTCAAAGTCGGCCGCTAAAAACTCATCCAATACGCCGGCAGTAAATACCCCGCGCTGCCCACCTCCTTCACACACTAACGCGACTTTACCATCTAGCGGTGCTACTTCGGCATACAAGGGAGCCAAGTGCCCCAAGCTGATGGGAACATGATTATTGACTAAGGTTTCTTTCATGGTGATACCGGCTGATAGAGCAGATTAGCGATCGTTATGGCCTAAATTGCGTTCAGGAGCGATGCGGTCTCGCAAGCGCTGCTTAATTTCTTTGGCTTCAGGAAAGCCATGATCTCGCACCCGACACCAGAGTAAATGATCGGCGACAATAATCTGAAACTGGCCTTTTTCACCGGGCACCAAGGCCACTTCCGCGATCTCATCATTAAAAGTCGACAGTATCTCTTGGGCGAGCCAAGCCGAGCGCAATAGCCAACGACAGAGCGAACAATAATGAATTTCTACTCTCGGTTTCACTTAGCGCACCACGCCACTCAGAAATTCATGGCGAGTCTCGGGTCGACTTTTAAAAATACCGCCCAGTGACGTAGTAGTAGTACTACTGGTGGCATCCATCACGCCTCGTGCTTTCACACAATAATGCGTTGCAGTAATACTGACCGCTACATCATCGGACTCTAACAAGGTTTGCAGTGCCACTAACACTTGCTGTGTTAAACGCTCTTGTACTTGAGGGCGACGCGCAAAAAATTGCACGAGGCGATTAATTTTTGACAGGCCAATCACTTTTCCTCGCGGAATATATGCGACCGTCGCGGTACCATCAATGGTCACAAAATGATGTTCACAGGTACTGGTCATAGTGATGTCACGCACCTGTACCATCTCATCGAACTTCATTTTGTTATCGATCAAGGTTATTTTTGGGAAATAGCTATAATCTAAACCTGAGAAAATTTCTTTTACGTACATTTTAGCAATACGCTGCGGAGTTTCCGTTAGGCTGTCATCTTCAAGATCTAGCCCAAGCACCTTCATCATGTCGGTCATTAATGCCGTGATACGCGTTTGCTTCTCATCTTGGGTCAGCGTATTACCCGTCATCGGGGTTTCTAATCCTCGACTTTCAAGGGCAGAACGAACTCGAATAGCAGCGTCGCTTAAAGCGGTCATGATAATCCCTGTTGGAGAAATAAAAAGTTAAAAAACTAAGCGGCTTAAATGGTAGTGCATTTACCGCTCGGTGTGAATGCTAGAATCCTTATGCTTACTCCGTAAAGGTGACAAATATTTTTTTAAACTAGACAATGACTCTCATGCCCTCAACACAGGAAGCTTTCTATGTCATCTCGTGATGCTTGTTATCAATCTGGCTTAAGACCCTATACTGATGCAAAGCAAGATATGCTGCATCAACTCAATACTCTCGTGAAAAGCGAATTAGTATCATTAGATAAATTGCTTAATCGCGTGCTAGCTGATGATATTCGCTCCCCCATCGATGTCCCCTCGTTCACGAACTCGGCGATGGACGGTTACGCCTTCTCCGGCGAAGGTGTCAAGGCTAATGCTCCCCTCACCCTAATAGGCAAAAGCTTGGCAGGACAGCCCTTTACTGGTCGAGTCAATGCCGGTGAATGTGTCCGTATTATGACTGGTGCGGCTCTACCGCTAGGTACTGACACTGTGATGATGCAAGAGAAATGTCGTGTTCAAGACCAGCAAGTACACCTTGAAGGTGACTTTACACTAGGACAAAACGTGCGCTACCCCGCCGAAGATTTAGCGCAAGGCCAGCGGGTATTCCCTGCCGGTACTCGGGTTAATGCTCGCGTCTTATCAGTATTATCTTCCCTTGGGTTAACAGAGCTCTATGTTTATCGCCCATTGAAAGTCGCCTTGCTGTCGACCGGCGATGAATTAAGAAGCCCAGGAGAAATTTTACGCCCGGGAGATATTTATGACTCCAACCGCATTGGCCTGCATGCCATGTTAGCGCGCTTAGGCTGCACCGTTATCGATTATGGCATTATTAAAGACGATCCTGAGCTTATTAAAGACGCCTTTCTAAAGGCCGCTGATGAAGCCGATGCTATTGTTACCTCGGGTGGCGTATCGGTAGGCGATGCCGATTACACCAAACAAATTTTGGAAGAAGTGGGCGAAATAGGCTTTTGGAAGCTAGCCATTAAGCCCGGAAAACCCTTTGCTTTCGGTCATATTGAGCAATGTCCCTTCTTTGGCTTACCCGGTAACCCAGTATCGGCCGCCGTCACCTTTCACTTACTCGTGCGCCCAGCACTCGCCAAGCTAAGTGGTGAAGTGCTAGCCAAAACACCTATCTTACAAGCAAGAGCCCTTATGCCATTTAAAAAGTCCCCAGGACGCATGGATTTTCAGCGCGGTGTGGTTATCACCCAAGCCGATGGCAGCTTAGGGGTGATGGCTACCGGCTCACAAAGCTCTGGGGTATTTAGCGCCCTAGCGGAAGCTAATTGCTTGCTACGCCTAGAAGCCGAGCGCGGCAATGTAGAGCAAGGTGAATTAGTCAGTTTAGAACTAATTGATGGTTTATATTGGTAACTGACAGCTAGCCGCTTTTAAGTCGCCAGTAACAAGACACCGAACCTGTGGGTTCGGTGTCTTGTTTGGTTTAGCTTTACAGAGGACATAAAACTCAGCGGGTTATTTACACGCCACGCTCATTATTCCAGATCAAGACATGCAACTGGGGCAACACCCGAGCCCTAAACCAGCGATCTTCAATCACCTTTTCCACTAACCACCGAAACTGATCATTAAGCTGTGCTAGACAAGGCTCTTGTTCAGGCTCTGCGGGAGTAGCAGGACTTAAATTACAAGGCTGTAAGGTCAGTGGCAATTGAGGATAGTCGTCAGCTAAAGCTTTCGCCCATTGATAGTCTACTTCATTGGCAATCACTAACTTTAAGCTAATAGTGGTGCCCGCTCCCGCTGCAGCTATACAGGCTTCAAAGCGTGTTTGGTGAAAAACCATTCCAGATGAGGGCGGCTTAGGGCTTAGCGTTAAATGATCGAGTAAAGCAAACCAAGGTCGTACCTTACTGCCTTGAGTTTCCATAGCAAAAGTATAACCTTGCTGATGCCCCATCATAATCAGCTTTTCTAAGGGCTGTAAGGCCGGGTTTCCCCCTGACAGAGTAATCATTAACGGCTGGCCTGCTGTTAGCTGATTAACCCGCTCCATTATGGCGCTAGCATTCATGGGTATCCAGTCAGCTTTAAAACGAGACTCTACTGCGTATAAAGTATCACACCAGTGGCAACGAAAGTCACAACCTCCAGTCCGTACAAATACCGTAGGCCGCCCTATCAGCGCGCCTTCTCCTTGAATTGTGGGCCCAAATATCTCACTAATTGCGATATTCATACTCGGTACTCAGCCCAGGTTTTAGGCGTTTCTGAAACTGCGATGGCGCTGACTTCAGGCCAGCGCGCCTTAGCCCACTCAAATAAGTGTTTAGCCAGTCGCTCGGCAGTGGTATTAGCGTCCCCCAGTACCTCGTTTAAGTGTCGATGATCTAGGGTGTTATCGATATACTCTTTAAACGCTTTTAGCTCGAGATAGTCGCGCACAAAACCGTATTCATTCAGGCTGGCACTTTGTAACTCAATTACCACTACGTAATTATGGCCGTGTAAACGCGCGCAAGGATGATGGGCTGGCATCTGTAATAATTGGTGGGAGGCCGAAAAATGGAACTCTTTTTTAATGGTATACATTTATAGCTGCCCTTTCATTACCGTACCA
>JAAYRH010000157.1 GCA_012518835.1 Aeromonadales bacterium
AAAACAAAATGAGGTTCAGCACTTATTTGGCTGAGCTAACCACTATACACAGGCTGTGAGCGGGATGCAGCCACTGTCACGGTTATTAGCCGGAACGCTGCGACATGAGGGGCCGATTCAAGTACGGCAATAATAATAAGCGCAACCCTATCCCCAATAATCCCCAGAGCAGTAGCAGTCCTATTATCCCCACCCCGGCTAAATAACGCATCTGATACCACAGTTGCTGATACAGTGACTCAGCATCCGCCACCAAAGTAAGTTCGGCCAACTGCAACCAACCAGAAGTAATGGTATGGCGATAACTTGTGTTCTCAAACCACCCTAACTGCACTAGCCAGCGAGGAGCTTTGCTCGGCTGCATCGGCAACTCTTGTCGAATATGAGATTCATTAGCAAATACTTGCAGCGCAATGCTGTGATAGCCCCCTTTTTCAAACAAGGTATGCACCACCCTCTCAAGGGCGGAGGAGTTATCGGTTTCTAAATAAGGCGTTAATGCTAAGCCAGCCGCGCTGGCATGATGATGGATGCTAGCGGCTTGTTGCTCCGCTAGCTGGTTACACAGCAAATGAATGTGTAAAGAATACATGACGGTAAATAGCAGCAGAAACAATGATAAAGCCGTCACTAGTAACTGGCGATATAAGCTCATAGTGTTACTCCTTTTCACCTAAAATAACGGCCACCGCACCTTCCCTCACGGTTACGCCACAGCCTTGCCCCCTTAAGTGTAAGTCATCACCATTAACTTGCTTGATACACACAATGTCAAAATATATCTCATCCCAATATAAGTAATAAGGTGATCCGTTTACATTAAGGAAAAAACTAACGATTAAAGACTTTTTTGCCACGGAAGAACACAGAAGGCACGGACGAAGTTTACATGCGACACGTGCTCAATACTGTATAGGGTAAGAGTTCCTCACGTTCAGGCTGTGATGTTTGGCTCTTACCTATAGCGTGATCTTCTCAGCTCTGATCACTATTTTTCTGTGGGCTTGCGTGGGTTTCGTGGCAAAGGTTTTGAGCAGTTCATTTTTCAGGTTGGTATCACACTTAAGTTAGTTATGCTAAATAAAAATGCCGGCGGGCGCCGGCATCTTAACTATCCGTTTTATTCAGGATTCTTTACAGCACGTTTAGTGCATTTAGCTCAGCAAAGGCCTGCTCTAGTCGAGCAATCATGCTGATTTGACCTTCACGCAGCCACACGCGAGGGTCGTAGTACTTTTTATTTGGGCGATCGTCACCTTCTGGGTTACCAATTTGGCCCTGCAGATAGTCTTCTTTTGCTTTGTAGTAATCCATGACGCCTAACCAAGTAGCCCACTGAGTATCGGTGTCAATGTTCATCTTGATCACACCATAACCGATAGACTCTTTGATCTCTTCAGCAGAAGAACCTGAGCCACCGTGGAATACAAAGTTAAGCGACTTAGCAGGAATACCGTACTTTTCTGACACGTACTTTTGTGAATTATCTAAAATCTTCGGCGTCAGTTTCACGTTCCCAGGCTTATACACTCCATGCACGTTGCCAAAGGAAGCGGCAATGGTAAATTTATCGCTAATAGCGATCAGCTTTTCATAGGCATAAGCCACATCTTCAGGCTGAGTATACAAAAGCGAGCTGTCCATACCGGTATTATCTACACCGTCTTCCTCACCACCAGTGCAACCCAGCTCAATTTCTAGAGTCATACCAATTTTGCTCATCCGCTCTAGGTATTGACCGCAGATCTCAATGTTTTCTTCTAGCGGCTCCTCTGACAAGTCAATCATGTGTGAGCTAAATAAGGGCTTGCCCGTTTCGGCAAAGTGCTTTTCACCCGCGTCTAACAAGCCATCAATCCATGGCAGCAGCTTTTTAGCGGCATGGTCGGTATGCAAAATCACCGGTACTCCATAGGCTTTTGCCATGGCATGCACATGTTGGGCACCCGAAATAGCGCCTAGGATAGCTGCTTGTTGACCTTCCAGCTTGAGGCCTTTGCCAGCAAAGTAAGCCGCTCCGCCGTTAGAAAACTGCACTACTACCGGTGCTTTTACTTTGGCTGCGGCTTCTAACACCGCGTTTACCGAGTCAGTACCCACAACGTTGACTGCCGGCAAGGCAAACTCATTTTCTTTGGCGATAGCAAAGATTTTTTGCATATCGTTGCCACATATCACACCCGGCTGAACAACATCTAAAATTTTCTGGGACATGGATCCACTCCTATCTATAAAGCAGTCGGCAAGCAGTGGTGCTGCCGAGTAGAACGTAATTCACTATCATAGGCATTAGTTGCGAGCGCGTTGCTCAAGCATCGCCACTGCCGGTAAAGTTTTACCTTCTACAAACTCTAAGAAAGCGCCACCACCGGTAGAAATATAAGAAATTTTATCTTTAATACCAAAGACATCAATCGCCGCTAAGGTATCACCGCCACCGGCAATAGAAAAGGCAGCACTGTCGGCGATGGCATTAGCCACAATTTCGGTACCGCGACGAAAGTTTTCAAACTCAAACACGCCCACCGGACCATTCCAGATAATGGTTTTTGCATTTTTGAGGATCTCGGCCAGTGCATAAGCGGACTCATCGCCCAGATCTAAAATTTGCTCATCATCGGTCACTTCAGACACATTTTTAACGGTCGCGTCGGCAGTGTCAGAAAACTCCGTCGCGGTGCGCACATCCGTGGGCATGGGGATGTCACACTTGGCCATTAAGCGCTTGGCTTCAGGGATCAAATCGGCTTCATGCAACGATTTACCCACATTATGACCGGCGGCGGCAATAAAGGTATTAGAAATGCCGCCGCCTACCACTAGCTGATCAGCAATGGACGATAAGGACTCAAGCACTGTTAGCTTGGTCGACACTTTAGAGCCACCTACTACTGCCACCAGTGGCCGCGCAGGCTTATCTAATGCCTTACCTAAGGCTTCTAGCTCGGCGGACAAGAGCGGACCGGCACAGGCTACAGCAGCGTATTTGGCCACGCCATGCGTGGAGGCTTGGGCGCGGTGGGCAGTACCAAAAGCATCCATAACAAATACATCACAGAGCGCGGCATATTGGCGAGACAGTGTTTCATCGTCTTTTTTCTCACCAACATTGAAGCGCACGTTTTCTAATACCACTACTTCGCTGTCATTAAGCTCAAGTCCCGACAAGTAATCCGTCGCTAAGCGTACCGGTACCTTCAGCACTTGCTGTAAATAATCTACTATTGGCTGTAAAGAAAAGGCGGCGTCATATTCACCTTCTGTCGGGCGACCTAAATGCGATGTGATCATCACCTTAGCTCCTTGCGCCAATGCCGCTTCAATGGTGGGCAGTGAAGCTAAAATACGGGCATCGGAGCTAACTGTCCCGTTTTTAATCGGTACGTTTAGGTCGGCACGAATTAGCACTCGCTTACCGGATAGGTCGAGTTCTTTCATTTTAATGACAGACATGAGCAGCCCTCTGTAGCTGGTTAGGTTTATTTAGATTGAGACAAACTCAGCCAGTGCAGGCTGGTGTCTAACATACGATTAGCAAATCCCCACTCATTATCGCACCACATCAACATCTTTATTAGATTAGCATCGCTAACCCGAGTTTGGGTGCCATCAATAATGGAAGAATGAGGGTCATGATTAAAATCTACCGAGACCAACGGCGCCTCGGTATAGCCTAAAATACCAGCGAGAGGCCCGCTGGCGGCACAGCGCAATACCTCATTCACTGCCTCTACCGTAACTTTATGGTCGACAATGACACTTAAGTCCATTGCCGTGACGTTAATGGTGGGCACTCGCACTGCAATGGCTTCAAATTTACCGGCAAAATGGGGCAATATTCGCTCTACGCCTTTTGCTAGTTTAGTATCAACCGGAATAATAGACTGACTGGCAGCACGGGTACGGCGCAGATCTGGGTGGTAAGCATCAATCACTTGTTGATCGTTCATAGCCGAGTGGATGGTGGTGATATTGCCACTTTTAATATTAAATTCCCGATGTAATACTTCAATCACCGGCACCACACAGTTAGTGGTGCAAGAAGCATTAGAAACCAGTGTTTCACTGCCAATGAGCTGCTGATGATTGACGCCATACACAATGGTGGCATCCAAATCATTGTCGCCAGGGTGCGATAACAGTACCTTTTTAGCGCCGGCAGCAAGATGTTGACCTAGTTGTGTGCGACTGGAATATACGCCCGTACACTCCAATACCACATCAATATCCAACTCCCCCCAAGGTAAGCAAGCTATCTCTGCCTCATGAAACAGCTGGATCACATCTTCTTGAATTTCTAAGGTGCCCTGATGCAAGCGCACTTCTTCGCCAAAGCGCCCGTGACTAGAGTCGTAACGGGTTAAATGAGCCATGCCTTCGGGATCGGCTAACTCATTAATAGCCACTATTTTCATATAGCGATGTAAATCACGCTCATAAAAGGCGCGTAATACGCTACGTCCAATACGACCATAGCCATTAATGGCAACTCGGATCATGGTTTCTTCCTGTTGGTACAGAGCGAGGACAGAATAAATCATCCTCGGCGATAAAATTTTTAGGCATAAGTCTAACGGGGATCAGCATGAAGGGGAATACTAAGCATAACGCCCAGTGTTCCCCTTAGTGATTAGTGAGGCACCAATATAGACTCTTCCGCCTCAGGATCTACCTCTGGCTCAGGCAAGTCTAGCTCCATTTGACAAGCTTGTGCTTCAGCTAGCTCTTCCTCTTCTAAGTGCGGAAAAACCTCTTCTAGCGGCACATCCACAAACTCTTCGTTACGGGGGTCAAGCTCAGAAATAACCCCTACAGTTTCGGCGGGGCTTTGAATATATTCCGTCTGATCGGCTACATCTACCATCTTGTAATTAACTCGCCAATACCATGTATATACACCCAGTAAAAGCGCTACTCCAGCACTACCGAAGTAGAGCCCATCGGGGCCCAGCCAAGTCATCATGCTTGAGCTAAATAAGGGTCCTACTGAGCTGCCTAAGCCGTAGCTTAGTAACAAGGTGGTACTGGCGGCAACAATATGGCGTGCTTCCATACGGTCATTCGTCATAGCGACCGCTACTGGATAAATAGAAGCTACTAAGCCGGTATAAAGAGCAGAAAAGCCTATCAACATCCAAATATTGTAATGGCCTATCGTTACTAAGCCCAAGGCACTGGCGGCCACGCTAATATTTATCCCAATCATCACCTTGCTACGCTCTAAGGTGTCACTTAAGCGCCCTAGCGGCCACGCCAGTAAGATAAAGGCAAACATAGAGGCTGCCATAAAATAAGATAACTGATCTACTTCTAAGCCCACTTGAATAGCATATACCGGCGCCATAGCATAAAAGCTACTGATCAAGACACCACCACATAAGGCGGCAATTAGCCCCACCGGCACGACTTTAATGATGGCTTTTAAACTAATTCGCTCTACGTGCTCGATAGTCGGTGCATCGACGCGACTTAACGACAACGGCACGAGCGCAGCTGTTAACACGATTGCGCCAATAGTAAAGGGGATAAACGCTTGAGGATCGACAAAACCAATCAATAACTGACCGCCGGTTGCTGCCAAGTAGGTTGATATTTGGTAGGCAAAAAACAAGGTACCGCGGTTTTCGTTACTGGCGACGGCGCTAAACCAGCTTTCTATCACAATAAAACAGCCCGCCACAGCAAAACCACCAAAAGCACGTAATAAGGCCCAAACCCAAATACTGTCAGTTAGTGGAAATACCAGAGTCGAGCTGGCTAAAAAGGCACTAAAAACGGCAAAGGCACGAATATGCCCCACCCGCTTAATGACTTTGGAGCCATACACCGAGCCCGCCATAAAACCCAGCGAATAGCACACCATAATGCTACCAATCAGGGTGGGTGCGATATCCTTAAGCCCCAAATTAACCCCAAGTAGTGTCATCACAAAGGTATTACCGCCCATCAGCAAAAAAACACTAAAAATTAATGCCGAAAGAGAAATAACTAAACTTTTTAGCATACAGCGCCCATGTAGTAATAACGAAGATAAAGCAACCGTATCAGGGTGGCAGGAAAGTCGGCAACTGAACAGAGTCGAAGCCGATTTTTACGAGCCAAGGTCAGAATTAATATAGTGAAAAAAATCCCCAGCAAGGCCGGGGATTGGGTTTATTACTGATTAGCAATGTTAGCTAAATAAAAGCTTAACCTTGTGCTTTTAATTCACGGCGATAAGCGTGCAGTAAAGGCTCAGTATAACCGCTAGGCTGAGTTCTGCCTTTGAACACCAGATCACAGGCCGCTTTAAAGGCGATACCATCATAGCTAGGAGCCATATTGTGGTAGGCAGGGTCGCCGGCGTTTTGCTTATCAACAATAGCCGCCATGCGCTTCATGGACTCCATCACTTGCTCTTCGGTTAAAATACCGTGATGCAGCCAGTTAGCAATGTGCTGAGCAGAAATACGCAAGGTGGCACGGTCTTCCATTAGGCCCACATCATTAATGTCTGGCACTTTAGATACACCTACACCTTGATCAATCCAGCGCACCACATAACCTAAAATCCCTTGAGCATTATTATCTAGCTCATTTTGGATCTCTTCAGCCGTTAGGTTGTCACGCTCAGTTTTGGTGAGCAAAGGAATAGTCAATAATGCGTTTAGGCTAGCAGCTTGGCGCGACTTCAGCTCATCTTGGCGTTGCTTAACATTCACATGATGATAGTGAGTTGCATGTAGCACCGCGGCGGTAGGAGAAGGAACCCAAGCAGTATTAGCACCAGCTAACGGGTGTACCACTTTGGTTTCCAGCATCAAGGCCATCTGATCTGGAATAGCCCACATGCCTTTACCAATTTGCGCTTTACCTTGCAATCCAGCAGCTAGCCCAACATCAACGTTATTATTTTCATAAGCGCTAAGCCAAGGCTGCTTTCTCATATTGCCTTTACGTACTACAGGACCTGCTTCCATACTGGTGTGAATTTCATCACCAGTACGGTCTAAGAAGCCAGTATTAATAAAGACAGTACGCTCTTTAGCTTCAGCAATACACGCCTTTAAGTTCGCACTAGTACGACGCTCTTCGTCCATAATACCCATTTTTAGGGTATTTTCTGGCAAGCCTAATACTTGCTCAGTACGGGCAAATAACTCACTGGCGAACGCGACTTCTGCAGAGCCATGCATTTTTGGCTTAACAATGTAAATGCTACCAGTGCGCGAGTTCTTAAACTTGCCATTGCCTTTCAAGTCGTGCATACCAATTAAACTGGTGACCAACGCATCTATTATACCTTCGGGTACTTCGTTGCCGTCTTTGCCAAGAATGGCATCGTTAGTCATTAAGTGGCCTACGTTGCGCACAAACAACAAACTACGACCATGTAAAGTGAACTGCTCGCCGTTAGGCGCAGTGTATTCGCGGTCGGGGTTTAGGCTGCGGATAAATTCTTTATCGCCTTTTTGTATTTTCTCAGTCAGGTCACCTTTCATTAGACCCAACCAGTTGCGATATACACCTACTTTATCTTCAGCATCCACCGCTGCTATGGAGTCTTCACAGTCCATGATAGTCGATAGTGCCGCTTCTAGCAGCAGGTCTTTAATGCCGGCTTTGTCGGACTTACCGACCGGATGATTAGGATCAAATTGCAGCTCAATGTGCAGTCCATTATTGATCAGTAACACGGCACTAGGCTTAGCAGTGGCACCGTTAAATCCTGCAAACTGGTCTGCATTAGCGAGGGTTGTGGATTCACCATTCTCTAGGGTAATCACTAATTTTCCATCAACCACTTGATAGGCGGTCGCATCGGCATGACTGCCGCTGGCTAAGGGCACCGCTTTGTCTAATAGCTCACGACCCCAAGCCACGACTTTTTGTGCACGCACAGGGTTAAACGCTTTAGTAATTTCTGCGCCATCGGTTTCAGCAATAGCATCAGTACCATACAATGCATCATACAAGCTGCCCCAACGGGAGTTAGCCGCGTTAAGCGCATAGCGTGCATTATTTACCGGCACTACCAATTGAGGACCAGCTAAAATGGCTAGCTCATCATCGACATTCGCCGTAGTCACTTCAAAGTCTGCTACTTCAGGCTCTAAGTAGCCAATATCGCTTAAGAACTGCTTATATGCAGCTGCATCAAAATCTTGGCCAACACGTGCTTGGTGCCACTCATCGATCTGACGCTGTAAATCTTCCCGCTTTTCTAGCAAGGCACGGTTTTTAGGGGCTAAATCGTTAATGATTTGCTCCGCACCTGCCCAAAATGCTGCTGGCTCAACACCAGTACCGGGGATAATCTCGTTTACTACCAGATCATGAAGAACGGTAGCAACTTGTAAAGTGCCTAGGTGGGTACGTTCCGTCATAGTTGCATCTTCTTTTTTAGTTGTCAGTAGTTATGTTTAAGACCGATTACTAACTCTCAATCGCTTACGGCTGATACTTTACCCCGCAAGTGCGACAGAGGCAAAATTGAATTACTCTCTACAGCGATTCAATCTTTACAAATTTCGCATAAAAATTCACTTAATTTATAAAACCTCATTAAATTCATATAGTTCTAACTGAACACTTTGGCTTAAAGTACTAAGGCTCTGCAGCCGCTTACTTCATCGAATTAAGACTTTTTTTACGTTCAGCTTTTTTCTCAGCTCGGCGTCGCTTAAAGAAAGCACTGAGTTGTTGCGCACAAGGCTCGGCTAGCTGCTCTGACTGCTGCCAAAAAACCTGATGATTTAAGCCCGGGGTTGCCAATAACTGCAAAGTAGAGTCTATAGCACCGGTTTTATAATCTGCCGCTCCATACACCAGTCGCTGTATGCGACTATGTACTATCGCTCCCGCACACATCATGCACGGCTCTAAGGTGACATATAAGGTGCAATCTAACAGCCGATAGTTACTCAAGGCTTGGCCCGCTTGACGCAGCGCCATAATTTCAGCATGCGCGCTAGCATCATGATCACCAATCATGCGATTCCAACCTTGGCCAATGCATTTTCCTTGATATACCACGAGCGCCCCCACGGGTACTTCGTCTTCGGCTTCTGCTCTTGCAGCTAATTCCATGGCTTGGCGCAGCCAGTATTGATCTTGCTCGTTCACATTGTGTCTCTAACAGACTATCTCTGCCCACTAGTATGACAAAAGTGTTCGTTCCAAGTAAGGCATCTGTCCACTCCTTAGGTAGTTCGGCGTAACAGGCGTGGTTTTAGGTTGCTACTAAGTAACAAAGAAAAACGAATCCTTAACGCTTTTTGCCACAGACCCACAAAAACCACGGACCAAGCGCAATAAGGAAAAAGCTTATCTTATCTAAGATCTTACCCAATATTTATTCGTTTAGATCTTGATTTCTCCGTGGGCTCAGTGAGCTCCGTGCGAAGCTGTCTTAAATTTTAAAAGCAAGCTTGCGACATAATCCACATTCGCTTTACGGCATTACTTATCTTAAATACGCCAACATAGTGGCTAAAAAGAGTGAAATATCAGCCAAATGCACAAGAAACAGGCAAACAGTTGGTATTTAACAAAAGGAGCTTGCAGCCAACTTAAGCTATCTATATAGTGAGTCTCGATTCGGCGTGTAGCGCAGCTTGGTAGCGCACTAGCATGGGGTGTTAGGGGTCGGAGGTTCGAATCCTCTCACGCCGACCAAATCAAAAAAAGCTCACCTTAGGGTGAGCTTTTTTATTAGCTATCGTCCAGCTACTACCTCTACTTAATGATATTTAGGGAGCAGCATCACTACTCCCAAACGGTTTAGTTAGATTTTGCTTTCCATCAGCAAGACTTCTACTTGCTCGCCGCGGCGCTTTAACTCTCTTTGCTCGATAAACTCAAAGCCCATTCGCTCAAAGAAAGGTCGCGCAGTAATACTGGCTTCACAATAAAGTTTGCTTAACCCACTAGACGCAGCTTCTGCTCTTAAGCGTTGCATTAAAGCACGGCCAATTCCCTCGCCTTGATGCTCATGATGTACATAGAATAAATCAATGCGCCCATCTTCACTAAGCTCAGCAAAGCCAAGCAACTCTCGCCCTTCGGTGGCCACTAAAGGTCGAGTACGAATAAAGCGGCTCACCCAATGGGGTTCATCATATTCATCAGGCGCCCACACTACTAACTCATCTGCGCTGTAATCTGCTTGATTAATGCGGTGCACAGTATCGTGTAGTAAACGCCAAATGCTACCAGTTTCACTACTACGAACTCTTCTGATTTCCATGCTGACTCCTGCCGAGAACGTCTATACCTAGATTCATGCTCCCTCTATATAGCCACATTTGACTACAATAAAAAAGTACCTTTAGAGTCAGCTTGTCATATTTGCTAAAAAAAGTTTTTTCATTAACAAACCCCAAACAATTTTATTCCTGTCAATACGCTATTTACCATTTACACAGGCATAATTGCATTCTGCGATGCATAAAACAATCCTTTAAAATCAGTAACTAAAGCTCAATAACGGCAAAAAACACGGCTACTCAAGCCACTACAAGTTAATTTGCGGAATATGACAATATTCAAACACCGCATTATGAGTGTGACCATGAGCGTGATAATCCATATACAACTCGGGCTGACCGGTAGCCTCATCTACCCCTTCTGCCACTATCAAAAAGCCTTGCTGGCGATAAAAGTGCACCGCGATATCATTTTCACAAAATACTTTAAGGTGTAAACGCTGACGTTCTCGCTTAGCAAGATCGAGCAATGCTCGGCCAATACCATCTTGTTGACTTTCAGGCCGGACAAATAACGCCGCTAAGTGATCATCTACTAGTGCTACAAAACCTTGCACTTGCCCTTGACGTTCACATACCCAAATTTGCGCCGCCGGTAAATAACGAGCACGCATCGTCTCTTGCTGCTGCCACCAAAATGCGGCAGGGATAAAATCATGAGCCTGCAATGACGCTAACAGCCACACTTCTAAAATTGCGTCGGCATCCTCAGGCGTAGCTTGTCGTATCATTAGGCGCCCCTGTAGATAATAGAGTATCCAGTGTATAGAACTTAAGTCGTAGCAAATGTGCCTTAATAAGGCTCTGTGAGCCCGATCAGCTTTTATTGATAAGGAATGACTGCCTGATCACAAAGCCGCTTTGCAGTACAATGGCTTTTTTACGGCTCGTTACCCGAGGATGCTATGTGGTTTAAGAACCTACAGATTTATCGTTTTACCCGCCCTTTCGATGTTGATGTTGAAGAGTTAGAGCAACAACTTGCGGCGCTTCCCTTTACTCCCTGTGGTAGCCAAGAACAAGCTAAATTCGGCTGGGTGTCGCCGCTAGGAAAACATGGCCACGCGCTCACCCACCTTGCCGATAATCAAATATTGTTGTGTGCAAAAAAAGAAGAAAAAATGCTGCCTGGCACCGTCGTCAATGACATGGTGGCAGAAAAAGTAGAAACACTTGAAGTAGAGCAAGGGCGCGCCTTAAAGAAAAAAGAAAAAGACACAATTAAAGAAGAGATCATTATCGATCTACTCCCCCGCGCCTTTAGCCGTTTTCAGCAGACCTTCGCTTGGATCAATCCCAAGGACGGTTTTATTGCCGTGGATGCCAGCTCAGCCAAACGAGCCGAAGACTTATTAGCTTTATTACGTAAAAGCTTAGGCTCTTTACCGGTAGTGCCTCTTGCCCTTACTACTCCGCCTGAGCTCACTATGACCGAGTGGCTAAAAGAAGGCAGTGCACCGGCAAGCTTTGCTTTAGAAGATGAAGCTGAGCTGCGCTCGGCACTAGAGCACGGCGGTATTATTCGCGCTAAACAGCAAGACTTATTAAGTGAGGAAATTAAGGTCCACTTAGAAGCCGATAAGCTAGTGACTAAGCTTGCACTAAACTGGGCAGAAACCGTCAGCTTTGTGTTAGGCGATGACATGAGCATTAAACGTCTCAAGTTCTCTGAGGAGTTGCGCGAACAAAACGACGACGTGACCAACGAAGATATAGCGGCACGCTTTGACGCCGACTTTGCACTGGTGACTGGTGAGTTATCGCGCTTTATTCCAGAGCTCATAACGGCTTTAGGTGGTGAAGAACCGCGCTGAGCAGAGAGCTAAGGGTTAAGGGTTAAGGGTTAAGGGTTAAGGGTTAAGGGTTAAGGGTTAAGAAAAACACAAAAAGGCCTTGAGGTTAACCTCAAGGCCTTTTTAGTTAAGCGTAAACCAATAAATGCAGAGCACGCACTACTCAGCTTAAACGTGGTAATAAGGTGTCGCTTATTTTATTACACCTTACTCTTCACACATTGCACTTCACTTTTCTATATGGCTATTAGCGGCGTAGCTCAGCGGCAAAATTAAGCATCCGCTCCAGCGGGATCATGGCTTTTACGCGCGTAGCCTCATCGACGTGGATCTCATGAGCATCGCCACCATCACGCAGCGCATTCCGGATGGCTTCTAAGCCGTTCATGCCCATCCACGGACAATTAGCACAGCTACGGCAAGTAGCACCATTACCCCCGGTAGGCGCGGCAATCATTTCTTTGTCTGGGCAGGCTTGCTGCATCTTGTAAAAGATACCCATGTCGGTGGCGACAATAAGCTTTTTCTGGGGCAGCGTTTGCGCCGCTTTAATCAGCTGACTCGTCGAGCCAACGGCATCGGCAAGCGCAATCACATCAGCAGGCGATTCTGGATGTACGAGTACTGCTGCATCAGGGTTTTGCGCTTTTAACTCTTTTAGCGCCTTGGCTCTAAACTCATCGTGCACAATACATGCCGCTTGCCAGCGAAGCATTTTGGTACCGGTTTCTTTTTCAATATAGGCGCCTAAATGACGGTCTGGTGCCCAGATAATTTTATGACCTTCACTGTCAAGGTGCTCAACAATTTCGAGCGCCACGCTCGAGGTCACTACCCAGTCAGCGCGGGCTTTTACCGCCGCCGAGGTATTGGCATATACCACCACCGTATGATCGGGGTGATTATCACAAAACTGATTAAACTCATCAGCCGGACAGCCTAAGTCTAAAGAACACTCCGCTTCTAAGGTTGGCATTAGCACCGTTTTTTCTGGGCTTAAAATCTTAGAGGTTTCCCCCATAAAGCGCACACCGGCTACAATCAGCGTTTTAGCATCATGCTCTTTACCAAAGCGTGCCATCTCTAACGAGTCAGACACACAGCCGCCAGTAGCTTCAGCAAGGGCCTGAATCACCGGATCGGTATAATAGTGAGCGACTAACACCGCATTTTTTTCCACTAGCAGTGCTTTAATTTCTTCTTCCAATGCTCGCTGCTGATCAACCGTCAGCGCAGCCGGCTTGGCGGGAAAGGGATAATCAAAATTAACAACATCAACAGCTTCAATCATATCTTGGTTCCAGTAGTCCATCCGGATAGCGTCAAGGGCGGACAGTATAGCACCCTTATGACTTAACCCAAGGAGGGCATTGAATAATAGGTTGCGCAATATGATAGCAAGCACTGACAAGTTGTTACAGAGGCTAATAAAGGATATTAATAAAAGAGAGGGACTACAGGAGATGGTGGGGTGTGCGGGATTCGAACCCACGACCAATTGATTAAAAGTCAACTGCTCTACCAACTGAGCTAACACCCCTAATACTATTACTACTACACAAACTGGTGGGTGATACTGGGCTCGAACCAGTGACCCCCTCCTTGTAAGGGAGGTGCTCTCCCAGCTGAGCTAATCACCCTGGGAATTACTACTTACCGATATACGCTATCAATAAGTTACTAATGTGGTGGGCGCTACTGGGCTCGAACCAGTGACCCCCTCCTTGTAAGGGAGGTGCTCTCCCAGCTGAGCTAAGCGCCCTGGGATTTTTCTTAAATAATGGTGGGGTGTGCGGGATTCGAACCCACGACCAATTGATTAAAAGTCAACTGCTCTACCAACTGA
>JAAYRH010000158.1 GCA_012518835.1 Aeromonadales bacterium
GGAAAAGCGATTCAGTTTGGACCTAAAAATTATTTGGCTCATAACTATATGGGTATTCCGGTGGCAATAACCGTGGAAGGCGCCAATATTCTGACTCGCAACTTAATGATTTTTGGTCAAGGTGCCACTCGTTGTCACCCTTATGTACTAAAAGAGATGATGGCCGCCGCCAATCCTGATGAACAGGCCGGATTAGATGAATTTGATCGGTTGTTATTTAAACACATCAGTTTCGCTACCCGCAATGGCGTAGGAGCCCTTTGGCAAGGACTAACCAGCGCACGCTTTAATAAAGCGCCGGTTAGTGGAGTAACAGCTTCCTATTATCGACACCTAACACGGATGAGCAATGCCTTAGCGTTATGTGCCGATATGGCAATGCTAACCTTGGGCGGCGCGCTTAAGCGTAAAGAAATGCTCTCGGCACGGTTAGGTGATGTGCTCAGTCATCTGTATTTAGCGAGCGCCACGTTAAAATATTTCGAGGATAATGGCTGCCCACCTGCAGAGTTGCCGTTTGTGCACTATGCATTGACGCGAAACTTGCACTTGATAGGGGCTGCGCTGATCGACTTTTTACATAACTTTCCTCGTCGTGGCTTAGCGATAGGACTCAAGGCGTTGATATTCCCGCTAGGTAATCACTACCACCCGCCGCAAGATAAAGAGGCACAAGCGATCGCTGAAGCCCTCATGACCCCAGGAGGAATACGAGAGCAATTATCTGCGCTGTGTTATGTGCCCGAGAATGGCCAACCTGGCTTAGGAGAAGTAGAAGCGGCGTTTTTAGCGATGATAGAAGTGGCGCCTTTAGAGCAAAAAATGCGTCTAGCCCAAAAAGAAGGGCGACTACCTAAACTTATGGGCACGGCTTTATTTGAGCAAGCGCATGCAAAAGGCATCATTACACAGTTAGAGCTCAGTCAATTACAGCAAGCTGATAAATTACGCCAAGTCGCCATTGCCGTGGACAGCTTTGCCCCTGACACCTTTAACAGCGTAAACACTCAAGAAGCACCCGTATACCGCTCTAAGTAAGTATGTGATCAGTTTACATTAAGGCAAAGACCAAAGACTATATTTGCCACGGAAGAACACAGAAGACACGGACGAAGTTCACGGATGATAAGTGATCAATACCGTATAAGGTAAGAGCTCCTCTCGTTTAGGTTGTTATGTTTGGCTCTTACCAATACCCTGGTTTCTTCAGAACGGATCACTATTTTCCGCGTTCTTCCGTGACTCTCGTAACAAAGAGGCGTGGTAAAAAGTTATGATCAGTTAGTTTTACGGATTGGTATTAGGTAAGTAGTAAATAGTTAATTGGGCCATTAAACGGACACAAAAAAAGCCGCTGAACTCAGCGGCTTTTTTACTTAATAAAATGAACCGTGGTTTAGTCTACGGTTAAAATCTTACAGGTATTGGTGCTACCAATGACTTCCATCACATCACCGTGGGTTAGCAATACTAGGTCGCCCTTGTTTACGTAGCCCGCTGCTTTTAAAGCAGCTAGTGCAGCACGGCTAACTTCTTTATTGCTTAGCGTAGTGTCGTGCTCGAAAAATATTGGAGTAACACCGCGGTACAAGCTGCTCCACGCCAA
>JAAYRH010000159.1 GCA_012518835.1 Aeromonadales bacterium
ATGCGCATGTCTTTCTGTACCGCTTTACACATATCATAGATAGTCAGTGCAGCAACCGAGGCGGCGGTGAGGGCTTCCATTTCAACGCCAGTTTGCCCTGACAGTTTGCAATAACTTTGAATATGCACTCCACCGCGCTCGCTATCGGCGGTCAGCTGTACTTCTACTTTAGACAGCGCTAGCGGATGACACAGCGGGATCAGATCCGCGGTTTTCTTCGCTGCCATAATGCCCGCTAGACGTGCCGTGGCAAACACGTCTCCTTTATGGTGTTGACCATTAATAATCAGCGCCAGCGTCGCATCAGCCATCAAGATCCAGCCTTCGGCGCGCGCTTCACGCACCGTCACCGCCTTATCGCTAACATCCACCATATTCGCTTCGCCACTGGCATTAATATGGGTAAACTGACTCATGCCTTCACTCATGCTTTACTCACTAAGTGTTGCACAAAATTACAGGGTTTATGAGCGGCATCTAATTGTTCCGCTAAAATGCCCTGCCAGCCGGTGCGGCATGCGCCTGTTGAGCCTGGCAGACAAAAGATAGCTGTGCGATTGGCTAAGCCGCCTAAAGCGCGACTTTGCACAGTTGAAGTTCCTAGCTCTTGGTAGGTTAAATGCCGAAATAGCTCACCAAAGCCATCAATTTGACTATCAAATAACGGGGCCACCGCTTCGGGCGTAGTATCGCGGCCAGTAAAGCCGGTACCGCCGGTGATCAACACCACCTGTATGTCCTCATCGGCAATCCAGCGCGACACTAAGGCCCGCAGCTGATATTTATCATCTTTAAGTATTTGCTTGTCGGCTAATTGATGGCCAGCATCGCGCAGGGCATCAACCAAATATTTTCCCGAAGTATCGGTATCTTCATTACGGGTGTCGGAGACGGTTAACACCGCAATCTTAAGAGACACAAAACTACTAGCAGCATGACTCATCAAACTGTCCTTTTTATTCATGATATTAATATTTAGGAGTGCAAACCGACTTAACCACCAATAGAAGCAAGGTGTGGTGTCATACCGGCATGACCTTCATGTAAAAAGTGGGTGGCTTTTTTATCCGATAAGGCATGGCGCAGTCGTTGTTGTAGCTCGCCAATTTGGCTAGCATCTTCTAACAAATCTCGCAGCTCCACCCCATAATCACCAAACAAGCATAAATGCAGCTTACCTAACGAAGAAACGCGTAATCGGTTACAGGTGGCACAAAAATCTTTAGCATAAGGCATGATCAGGCCAATCTCACCCTGAAAATCAGCATGCCAAAACACTTCTGCAGGGCCATCGTTATAAGCTCTTATCTTTTGCTGCCAGCCCTCTTGGAGGAGCTGAGCTTTAATGGTTGCGCCACGCACGTGGTGGCGATCGAACAAAGAGTCCATTTCACCGGTTTGCATCAGCTCAATAAACCGCATTTGAATGGGTTTGTCTTTGATCCAATGCAAGAAACGTCCTACATCGCCGTCATTGAGATCCCGCAGTAACACCGCATTGACCTTCACTTGCTCAAAGCCGGCGGTAAATGCCGCATCAATCCCAGCCATCACTTCATGAAAGCGGTTTTGGCCGGTGATTTGGTGAAACATACGCGGATCTAGGCTATCCACGCTCACGTTAATAGCATTTAATCCAGCGTCACGCCAGGCTTGGGCGTGCTTTTCCATCCGATAACCGTTGGTAGTGACTGCTACTTTTTCAATGCCTGGGGTAGAAGCCACAGCGGCAATAATGTCGGTAAAGTCTCGGCGTAATGAAGGCTCACCGCCCGTTAAGCGCACCTTAGTGGTACCCATGCTGGCAAAGGCATGAGTGAGACGAGTAATTTCTGGCAGCGTGATAAACGACTGACGCCCATCTGGCATATACCCGTTGGGTAAGCAGTACTGACATTTGAAGTTGCAGACGTCGGTGACCGACAATCGCAGATATTGAAACTTGCGCGCGAATGCGTCTTGTAATTCCAGCATAAAACACCTTTCCAATACGGGAGGCAGAGGCATTTCTATCTCTACCCTTACAGCGGCTAGCTGAGCGGTTGGCGAACCTTATTCAAAGAAGAACTTAGGTGCAGCCAACTTCGGAGTTTTTGACGTGTTGTACGTCTTCTACTACCACCTTGGTATAAAGATAACTTCAGATCAAGGGAAATCATTGAAAAACCCAAACCCGCTTCCAAAATGCACAAATATAAAGGTCAACGCTGAGTCATTTTCCTATTAATGAAGATGGGCCATTAATAATGCCTAAGGTTTCATCCCATGCCTGCAGCCAAGCGGACGCTAATACTTCAATACTCTCCAGCTGCTGTTGTCGACAGGCAACTTCGAGCTTTTCACTTAAATACTGACAACGTAATGCACCATAGCTGCCACTAGCAGCTTTTAAGCTATGGCAAATTTGAGCGACCTCCTCGTATTTTCCCGCCATCACGGCCTGCTGTAATAAACTGCTTTGCAGCTCTCCTTCTTGGCTAAACAAGCTTAGTAGCCGTGCTACCACTTCAGCGCCAAGTTGTTGCTCCATTTGCTGCACTTGATGGGCATCAATTAAAGGCAAAGCGCTTTGCACCTGCTGCCAATTACTCATGGTGCTGCTCCCATTGCTGTAGCTTTCGATAAATAGTAGAAGGGCTGACTTCTAATAACGCGGCGGCTCGCGCAACATTACCCTGACAATGACTAATGGCCTTTTCTATGGCTTGGCGCTCAACAACGGCTAATGGCACGATGGAAGTCGGATGGTTATTTTCTATGGCCTCTGACGCGCCTCTATCGTGATGCAAGTTATCTAAAGGAGCGGGCAACATATCGACGGTGATCCACTCACCTTGGTGTAACACCACGGCATTGCGGATCACATTTTGTAATTGACGCACATTGCCAGGCCAATGATAGGCATGAAGACGATTTTTAGTCGCCTCTGATAAGCCGACAAACTGCTTACCTTCTTCCCGCGCTGTTTGTCTTACCAATGCGGTTGCAATACTTAATACATCGGCGCCGCGCTCGCGTAGTGGCGGCAAATGAATAGGGATCACATGCAGGCGGTAATAAAGATCTTCTCGAAAACGGCCTTGCTCTATTTCTACTAAAGGATCGCGATTAGTCGCACAAATAATACGTACTGCTACTTTAAGTTGCTGAGAGCTCCCTACCGGCTGAATTTGACCACTTTGCAAAAAGCGCAATAGTTTACTTTGCAACTCAAGGTCCATTTCACAGATTTCATCCATAAATAAGGTCCCGCCATTGGCTCGCACTATCGCGCCTTCTCTATCGTAGAGCGCACCACTAAAACCGCCTTTGATATGACCAAACAGCTCACTTTCCATTAGCTCTTTTGGAATAGCCGCGCAGTTAAGCGCTATAAAAGGGCCTTCATTGGCATGACTTAACTGATGCAGCGCTTCAGCGCATACTTCTTTCCCGGTACCGCTTTCCCCAGTAATAAAAACAGTTGCACTACTGGGCGCCGCATTACTAATGAGGTTATATACCTTTTGCATCGGTAAACTGTTACCAATAAAACCGTGGATCGGTGCCAGCGTGACATCATGACGATAGCTGTCTACCAACTGATTGAGTTGGCGAAACTTCATGGTGTTATGCAACGTGACTTTGAGACGCTCTATCTCTACCGGCTTATTAATAAAGTCATGGGCGCCTAAACGCATCGCTTCCACCGCCAGTGACACAGAGCCATGAGCGGTAAGCACAATCGTGGTAATCGCCATACGCTCTTGATGCAGCCACTGTAAAATATCCATACCTGGCATATCGGGTAAGTTTAAATCCAGCAATAAAATATCCGGCGCTTGGTGGCGAATATGTGCCAACGCTTGCTGTCCTGTTTGCACTACCGTTAACGATAGCGGCTCATCTTGTAGATAGGCCTGATACAGTGCCGCTAAGGAGGCTGTATCTTCTACTAACAAGACCTTGAGCTTTTTATCTACCATGCTTACTTTAATCCTTAGCGATGTCTGCGTAACCGTTTAGTGGCACAGAAATACGCAGCTCTTAATAATCAGCAATTAAGCAGGGTTATCGATATCAATAAACTCGACGGCTAAACCATGCTCTTGTGTTAGCCACTCCCCTAAGGCCTTAACGCCATAACGCTCAGTGGCATGGTGGCCGGCGGCAAAAAAATGTAAGCCACACTCGCGTGCTACATGAATGGTTTTCTCCGACACCTCACCGGTAATAAACGCATCTATACCCTGCTCTGCTGCCAGCTCAATATAGCCTTGCCCGCCCCCAGTACACCATGCCACAGTACGAATAAGCTCCGGCCCTGTATCGCCTACATGCAAGGCGACTCTGTCTAGTTGCTCGTTGATCCGGGCGGCTAACTGCATGCCACTAACCGGGGAGCTAAACTCTCCTCGCAATGCTACCGACAAGGCATTATCCGCTTCTAATGGCCCTGTGATATCAATACCTAGTATGGCTGCAAGCTGAGCATTGTTACCAAGCTCGGGGGCAATATCTAACGGCAAATGATAAGCATATAAATTAATATCATGACTCAATAACGCTTTGAGTCGACGGCGTTTCATACCACGTACTTGTTCATTTTCGCCTTTCCAAAAATAGCCATGGTGCACTAATAGTGCATCGGCACCGACACTAATCGCTTGGTCTATTAATGCTTGGCTCGCCGTCACCCCCGTGATGACTTTAGTCACCTTCGACTTCCCTTCTACTTGTAAGCCATTGGGGCAGTAGTCTTTAATGGCACTAATTTGTAGCTTATGATTAAGTAACTGTTCTAATTCTAAATTATTCATCTTGCCTCTATGACGTTATAGTAACCTTTGATAAAGCAACAGGTTGATAAAATGAGTAACACATTAACGTCGTTATTAGCTCAGCTGAACGACGTCGTCGTACGAGATTTAGCGTGGGCATTGGCCAGTCCTAATTTATTACCTGACTCGCCCTTAGCGCCTAATAATCTTTGGTATGAGGAGCTGCTAGCCGAGTATCACCCTCGGTTATTAGCGCTAGAGCAAAACCCAGAAGTGCTGCACCTTTATTGTCAGCCCTATCGCCGACTGGGCCTGTACTTTGAAGCGTTATGGCACTTTTTTTTATTGGATCACGATCGTTTCCAGTTGTTAGCCCATGACTGGCAGCAAGTGGTTGAGGGCACAACGCTAGGCGCATTTGATTTTATTATTTGGGATAAATCACTACAGCGCATCGAGCATTGGGAGTTAGCGGTTAAATTTTATTTAATTAGTGAGCCTAACAACGCCTTTGCCAGTGCAGTAGGTATTAATATCAACGATAAGTTACGCTATAAACACCAGCATATGCTGCACCACCAGCTTATGCTTAGCCAACACCCCAAAGTAAAACCGCAATTAACGCAACAAGGCATCTTACCCCATTACCGACGGTTAATTCTCAAAGGGCGCCTCTACTATCCTCGCTCATCTGCACCACCGTTATCAACCCAAGGCGAGCAGGGGTATTGGGGTTACGAGCCCCCCGATGCCAGCTTTGTTCCTCAACCTAAGCTAGGCTGGATGACGGGCAAGCGTCACAGCGAGTCGATAGATAAGCGACAAAACTTTGTCAGCTCAACTGGGAAGTGGTACATACAGGTCGAACATGGCTGGCTAGATAAGGCAAGACAACCAGATTAACATAACGAGGGCCCAAGAAAGGAGCAAGCATGAGTAGGCGCTCGCCCCTCAGCGGCGCGGTACTTTTATTCTTTATGGCCCTTGTTACACCAACAATAGCTATTATACCCGCGCTCACTTAAAGGGAATTTATCATGTTAATAATACGACTGTGCTACCTGTTAGCCGCTGTCTTAGTAGCTCAGCCTGTCTATGCTGTACATACTGAAGCCCCAGCTCCTGAAGCGGCGAGCGGCTGGCAAACGCAAAGTGAGGTGCGAGCAAAGCAAGCGATGGTGGTCACCGCTAATCCTTATGCCAGTCAGGCCGCTCAAAAAATATTACTTAACGGCGGCAGTGCCGTCGATGCCATGATAACAGCACAAGCGGTATTAACCTTAGTCGAGCCGCAGTCTTCTGGCCTAGGGGGAGGTGCCTTCTTAGTACACTGGCAACAAGACAAGCAGCGTCTCACTACATTAGATGGCCGAGAAACCGCGCCGAGCAACACACCCAGTGATCTTTTTTTAGATAAAGACGGCCAGCCATTGCCTTTCTTTGATGCGGTGATTGGCGGTCAATCAGTAGCAACGCCCGGCACAGTGGCGCTGCTATGGCAGGCTCATCAAGATCATGGCAAGCTAAATTGGCAAACCTTATTTGAGCCAGCCATTGAGCTTGCCAGCACTGGTTTTATCGTCTCTAAGCGACTTGCTACCTTAATCGAAAAAGACCAAAAAAATCTTGCTAAAGACGCTAACAGCGCGGCTTACTTTTTTGATAACCAAGGTCAGCCCTTAACTGCTGGTAGCCGATTAACCAATCCCTCCTTAGCTAAAGTACTAACCGAGCTAAGCCAACAAGGAGCTGAGGCTTTTTATCAAGGTCGACTCGCCCGCGCCATGGTAGATAAAGTGGCCAATGCCGCCACGCCTGGCCATTTAACGATGCAAGACTTAGCAAGCTATCGCGCTCAAGCACGCGAGCCCTTATGTGCCCCTTATCGGCAATATCAAATTTGTGGCATGGGCCCACCCAGCTCAGGAACTCTTGCTCTTGGGCAAGCGCTGGGAATACTGTCGCATTTTAACTTAGCAACACTGGGCCCCACTCATCCTCAGAGTTGGCGCTTAATTGCCGATGCCTCGCGACTGGCATTTGCCGACCGTAATTACTATGTCGCCGATAGTGACTTTGTCTCGGTGCCGGTCAGTGAGCTGCTAGACGCCGATTATCTGCAACAAAGAGCGGCGTTATTAGATAAGCAAGATACCGCCTTACCTCAAGTCGAGCCCGGTGTGTTTTTGCCTCTACTAGCCAGACGTGCTCCCGATCGCTCTCCGGAATTTCCTTCCACCACTCACTTGAGCATTGTCGATAAAGAGGGTAACGCGGTGTCTATGACCTCTACTATCGAAAATGGCTTTGGCTCACGACTGATGGTAGAAGGCTTTTTACTCAATAATGAGCTAACGGATTTCTCTTTTCGCCCCGAGCATAACGGCGTGCCCGTTGCCAATCGCATCGAGCCTAATAAACGACCTCGCTCTTCGATGGCACCTATTATGGTATTAGAAAATGATCAACCGCTGCTCATTATCGGTTCACCCGGTGGCAGTAGTATTATTGGCTATGTGCTACAAAGTGTTATTAATATCTTAGATTGGGGCATGACACCTCAACAGGCGGTGTCTCAGGCGCATATTATTCACCGTGGTGGCGACTTAGAGTTGGAAAGCCGGGGAATTAATTTAGCACTGGCGCCGGCCTTACAAGCCTTAGGTTTTACTACGCGATTTACTGAGCTCAACTCAGGATTGCACGCCATTATGCTACAACCTAAGCAACTAATAGGTGCTGCCGACCCTAGGCGTGAAGGGGTAGCTCTTGCTGCTGACGAATAAACTCAAGGGATTTTTAATGAGAATGTCGACCTCAATTTGTATACTAGCCAGCATTGCGGGCTAGCATTATCACTATTCATAGGCTTTTATATTTATGAACCGAAGAAACCAACACGTAATTGACGAAGAAGTCACTTACTCAGACCAAGAGCAACTGGTTTCCACTACCGATTTAAGAGGCGTAATTACTTACGCTAACGATGTGTTCTGTCAAGTAGCAGGCTATCTACCTGAAGAAATAGTGGGTAAAAATCATAATATCGTCCGCCATCCCGATATGCCGAAAGCGGCCTTTAAAGATTTATGGGCGCACGCCAAAGCGGGACGCTCTTGGCGCGGTGCAGTAAAAAACCGCTGTAAAGACGGACGCTATTATTGGGTCGATGCTTACGTAACTCCGATTTACGAACAAGGTAAGATCACTGGTTATCAGTCGGTACGTACTCAGTTAGATGCCAAAACCCGCGCCATTGCCACCCAAGCATATCGCCAATTACGAGCCCAAGAGCAGC
>JAAYRH010000160.1 GCA_012518835.1 Aeromonadales bacterium
CGGGGGTCGCGGGTTCGAGTCCCGTCCACTCCGCCATCATTCCAAAAGCCCTACTCTAACGAGTAGGGCTTTTTTCATTCTGTGATACCAATCGATAAAAACAACTGATCAAAACCTTTTTGCCACGCTTCCTTGTAACGAGAGGAACTCTTACCCTATACAGTATTGAACACTTGTCGCATATGAACTTCGTCCGTGTTTTCTGTGTTCTTCTGTGGCAAAAAAGTCTTTAATCTTTAGTTTTTTCCTTAATGTAAGCTGATCACATTATTACTTAGGTTGGTATTATTGTTCTCAATGCTCGCGTTTGCTTTCGTGATAGACCTAGGTTGTGTCTATTTATAGCCGCTGGGCTAGATCTATAAAACGCCGTACAATAGCCCACTAATTAAAGAGAGGGTGTAATGGCGATTCAATATAATAAACTGATTTTTTGGAACTTAGTAGCAGTAGCGGTATTTGCTAGCTGGTATTGGTTACCAGAGCATGGCTTTTGGTTAAGTTTAGATAGCTCAATTTTTTATTATTTTAATGATCATATTGGCCACAGCGATGCGTGGGTAACCGCCGTTGGTATTGCTAATGTGAGAGCCTTTGATGGTGTTGCCCTACTGGCTATGGGTATTTTGTATTACAGTTACTATCGAGGACAAAGTGTTCAGCGTAAACGTGAATTGCTAATTATCGGTTTAGTCATGTTGTTGACGGCGGTCGGTGTAAATCAACTAGGCCATTTAGTCCCTGTAGAAAGGCCAAGCCCTACGCTGACCTTTGATAATATTTATCGGCTAACTGAGCTAGCTGGCTTTAAAACCAAAGACTCCTCAGGTGATAGTTATCCTGGTGATCACGGTTTAATGCTGATGATTTTTACCGCTTTTGTATGGCGTTATTTGTCTTGGAAAGCGGGCCTATGGGGCTGCCTTTTTGTGGTGGTTTTTTCTGCACCTCGGGTTATGGCTGGTGCGCATTGGTTTAGTGATATTTATGTGGGCGCATTGTCGACGGCATGTTTTTGCTTAGCCTGGTTAATGCAAACCGGAATACTAGACGCGATTATTGCTTGGTTTGATCGTCACTTACCTAGGCTTAACCGCAAGGCTCGTGAGTAAATCATCACAGCCAGCCAAGGTTTTTTAAAAGAGTGGCCCCTACGCTAGTGGTTACCAAAGAGCCTAGGGTAGTAATCGCAATAATATTAGCAGCGAGTACGCCATTACCGCCCATGGCTCGCACCATAACGTAACTGGCAGCAGCGGTGGGAGAGGCATTAATTAAAAATAAGATAGCCAGCTCTTGATCCCTAAACCCCAGCCAGTAACCGCCAAGAGTAAAGCAGGCAGGAATAATAATTAAGCGCAGTAGGGCCACCAAGGGCAATACTGCGCTTTCTTGATTTTGGCCTTTTAAGCTCAAACTGGCTCCAGTACACAGCAAAGCTAAAGGCAAGGTTAACTGTGCTAAATACTGGCCGGTTTGCAGTAGAGTAGAGGGAAGACTCCAGTTATAAGCCGCAAACGGCAGTGCCGCTGTAATTCCGATGATTAGTGGGTTTTTTATGATACCTAATATGACTTTACTGGGCCGTAAGCTATCACCTTGGTTTAGGCTACGGCTTAAGGTAATAACCGCTAGAATATTAAACAAAATGGTTAAACAAGCGACATACATGGCGGCGGCGGCAATGCCCTGCGAACCATAAGCGTTATTGACGTAAGCGAGCCCTACAATGGCCATATTAGCGCGAAAGGCGCCTTGTACTATAATACCTCGCTGGTTTTTGTGGGGAGTAATGTAATTAGCCAAACACTCTAAAATAAGAAATGCGATTAACGTCGCGCAAATGCCATACAAGATAAGTCGCGGATTCGCCATTTGGCTAAAATTGGTTTGCGCTATGCTGGTGAA
>JAAYRH010000161.1 GCA_012518835.1 Aeromonadales bacterium
CTAGCCAACTTAGTGGATTTTCCACCGCGGGATGCAGTAGAGAAGTTTATTCGTACTACTGGCTTTCAAAGCATGCATCGCGTTGAGCAAGAGTTAGAAGAGCAGGGTTGGCAAGCGGAAGTTACGTTTGATGAGCAAAACTGTCGTGCTCAGTTTCAAGTGTTTCAAGAAGGTAAGCTGGAGTTTATCTACGAAATCCGTTTACGCGGCTATGCGATGCCAGACTTTGCTTTTCCAGAAAGTGCTAGCCCCGATGAAACTAATGACGATGAGCATTACTATCGCGCCGAGGTGTTCTTGCGCCGCGGTGGTCAAGCTTATGATGTTTATGGCTACGATCAGCAAGATATCATTACCGATATTTTGGACCAGTTTGAGAAGTATCTGCACTTCTTGCATATCTCACCGGGGATCTTGCCGTGGAAGATGGAAGAGCATGATGACGATCTGATCAGCAACGATGAGCCAGCAGAAGGCGAAGCATCTGCTACGCCGGCTGCTGACAAACCGGTGTAATAGTTACGTTATTTAAGTAACCTATAATGGCGTGGTCACAACCACGCCATTTTTATTTAACTTAAAGAGCACTGAAAAGGAGCGCACAGTGAAATCACTCCACGGCTGGATAGTGTTAACGGCCACGCTGTTGTTAACTGCCTGTAATCCGAATGCAACGCGTGAAATTAATTTGCTTACTGGTGCCACGCCCGGTGAGCTGGCGCGCACGCACTTAACTGGGGCGGTATTAACTGAGCAAGGCTTTAACGTCTCTATTGAAGAAGCGCGACTTGGCCAAATCTGGCAGCGATTGTGGGCAGGCAAAGCCGACGCGAGCGTAGTAGTGTGGTTACCTGAAGCCTCAGCACCTTTTGTAGAGCGCTTTTATGATAGATTGACCGACCTAGGTGCTAAAGACGCCGGCCTAGCCCAGGAGCGTCCGTTGTGGCCTCCCAATGACAAGCCACACTTAGTAGTGCGCAGCGCCCTACAAGAAGAGGCGCCCGATGTCATGGCCACACTACTGGATTTACAATGGCAGCCAGATGATCTGCAATATATCATTGACCGCCATCAGCAAGGAAAAAGTTGGTCGTTAGCGGCCAAAGACTGGTTAGCTAACCAAAGGGCCAGCGAGGCACCCGAGTAAGCTCCTATGGTCTGTTTAGACTAAATGTTTGAGTTAGAAAAACCTATACCATTAATCTACCACCAGTGATGCGCTGGTTTATCTGTAACAGGGAAGACGATATGACAACCATTGGCACCCCCCTTTCTGCTACTGCTACCCGTGTATTGCTATGCGGTGGCGGTGAATTAGGTAAAGAATTGGCCATTGAGCTACAACGTTTTGGCGTAGAAGTGGTAGTGGTAGACCGTTATGCCAATGCGCCTGCAATGCAGGTGGCGCACCGTTCTCATGTGATTTCTATGTTAGATGGCACGGCACTGCGCACCGTGATTGAGCAAGAGCAGCCCCATTTAATTGTCCCCGAAATTGAGGCCATCGCCACCGACACCTTAGCTGAGCTAGAACAAGAAGGCTTTAAGGTGATCCCCACTGCGCGGGCGACTCAACTCACTATGAACCGCGAAGGTATTCGCCGCTTGGTGGCCGAGCAGCTCAACATTGCCACCTCACCCTATCGTTTTGCCGATACCGAGCAGGAATTTAAAGCGGCAGTAACAGCCGTGGGTATACCCTGTGTGGTAAAGCCCATTATGAGCTCTTCTGGGAAAGGACAAAGTACCATTCATCAAGCGCAAGATATTGATGCGGCGTGGCGCTATGCCCAGCAGGGCGGACGCAGCGGAGCAGGGCGGGTGATTATTGAAGGCTTTGTGGATTTCGACTATGAAATTACTTTGCTGACAGTACGACATAAGGACGGCGTGAGCTTTTGTGCGCCTATTGGCCACTTTCAAGAAGATGGCGATTATCGTACCTCGTGGCAGCCGCAGACCATGAGTGAGCAAGCGCTAGCCGCCTCACAGCAAATTGCCGAGCAAGTGACCGCTGAGCTTGGGGGCTATGGCGTTTTTGGCGTAGAGCTCTTTATTCGTGGCAATGAAGTCTTGTTTAGTGAAGTATCACCACGACCTCACGATACCGGTCTAGTGACGCTGATCTCGCAAAACCTGTCAGAGTTCGCGCTGCACGCCCGCGCCATTTTAGGCTTACCTATTCCTCATATTCGCCAGTATGGGCCAGCTGCCTCGGCGGTGATCTTGCCAGAGGGACGCTCTATTCGAACGCGTTTTGGTAATATCGAGTTGGCATTAGCGGAGCCTGATACCGAGCTGCGCTTATTTGGTAAGCCCTCTATCGACGGTCGCCGGCGCATGGGCGTAGCATTAGCGCTAGCTGATAATATAGATGCAGCGCGTAGCAAAGCCAGCCGCAGTGCCGCGCAAGTGAAAGTGAAGTTTTAAAGAAGACGCTAACTCCTAGTTGTTGAGTTGTTAAGGCATAATGGTTCTCGTTATGCCTTTTTATGCATTGAGTTTGCTGCTTACAGTAGTGGCAAGCACAGCGCCATGAGAGAAGGTAAAAGCGAGTTAGTCGGCGTCGTATGCGATTGGCCAGCGGGCAATCACATGCTGGTGCATACGATATTCTGGCACTTCCTTCATGGGCACGGCATAACTAGATACGGTCACGCCTAACGCTATCATTTGCTGCTGAGAGCCGGCAATTAACGGGTGCCAATCAGCAAGTGCTACGCCCATCGCTAAGCGACGATAGGCACAGCTGTCGGGCAGCCAATCATAACGAGGGATATTTTCTGGAGTTAACTGACGACAATAAGGTACTCGCGCAAAGCGATTTTTATAATCACTGCATCGACTTTGCTTAATGTCGAGTAGCTCACAGGCTACTCCATAGACAGTCACTTCGTTATCGTCAGCACGGCGTACTAAACAGCATTGGCCACACCCATCACATAACGCTTCCCACTCGCTGGCGGTGAGCTCAGACAATGAATAACGCTCCCAAAATCGCTCTCGCATAGACCCTCTATCTTGTTACTGGCTCTAGTATTTTAAATACCTATTATACGGGTATTAGACGCGAGTTATCTCACAGAGTCCAACCGCTTAAGTGTGAGCAGGCTAGTTGTCTGCGCTGCTGGCGTTAGTCGACTTTGGTAGTAGGGCTAAAAAATTATCTTCAGCAATGGCTTGTGCGACCTTAGCGGGCAAGGCATCTAACACAGGAGCAAAGCCGTGCATAATTTCCCCCAGTCGATTAAAGCGACCGACCACATCGCTACCTAGTACAAAGCGAGTAGGGTATTGCTGCAAGAAGTCGAGCCAACGTTGGCGCGGTTGTCCTTGTTCATCCAGCAAGTAGGGGGTGATTAAAGTCCAAGATAAGTCGAGGGTAAGGTTATCGTATTCGCCCAGCAGACGTTGTAGTAGCGGCAGCAAAAAATCTAACTCTTCTTGATGACGGTGCAGCTCTTTGCTGGTGCCGGCATGCGCCCAAATAAACTTCACCTTAGGGTGCTTGCTTAGCGCTTCTTCTAACTCTTCTAAATACAGTGGATTGCGCTCGCGCTTAGAGGTGATATTGCTGTGCAGCAACACTGGTAAGTCATATTCTGCTGCTACCTTATATACCTTCATCATGGCTTCGTTATTGGCCCGCGGAGTAGTGCCTTGCATCAGGGCGGTGACATCATCGTGGCGAGTAAACACCTCGCCAATGCCTTGCCAAAATCCGGGGTTTAGCTCTAATGCTCGGCGCAGATGGGCGGCGGCATTTTTATCATTGGCATTAATACCCGATAAAAAAGGAATAAAGCGTTGTTGTTGCTCAGCATCTAGAGCATTAATGGCATGCCATAATTCAAAATCGGTGGCGCTATACCAGTATAGGTCGGCATCGTCGCCGGCATAATAGCGCGGTTTTTTGGGCTCATCTTCTTCCCACATTTTGGCGACCGGAATCCCCATTAACGCCGCTTTGCTAATATTGGCTTCGTCCATCGCCGACAGCAATGCTGTCATCCCATCAGACTCTTGAAAAAAGTCTACATAATGCAAATGACCATCTACATAGCTATAAGCTAACGCCGTGTGGCTAAATAACCATAAACTAAAAGCGATCCCAGCTTGCCAGCGCATCATTTCACCCTTTAATCATTACATTAAAAGATGGGCAGCCTAACATGTTAACTATTGTTATGTGGATAACTACTCGACTAATACGACTGGCTTTGTCCGGTGTTAGGCTCGGTGCTGTCCTGCACATCGCTTAGAACAGTATTTCACCTCTAGCCAATTCTTTTCCCATTTCTTACGCCAAGTAAAAGGGCGCAAACACACGGGGCAGATTTTAATGGGTAAATTAACTTTTTTATGCATAACAGTGCGTCTTCAGTAGGCTATTTAATCTATATTCATATATTTTTTAGAGATAATCATGCATTATGAAATAGAGACTTACTTCAAGCGCCCATTTTATTCATAAAACTGCTCTTAGGCATTAAGATACCTTATCGCTGCGGGTATGCTTGAGGATTAATAAAGGTGCTCTTTGCGAACTAAAAAGTGAACTATGTATAAAATTACTCCCTTCAATCTTAACGGGCCATCGCGAGTGGTGAGCTTTAGGACATGAATACTATGATCCCCACTATTTTTCAGCGCCATTGGAATCCTTATTTTGTTTTGCTGATGGCAGGCTTATTGAGCGCTGTCTATTTTGGTCTCACTTCTACAGTGTGGGCGGTCACTGGTGAGTTCACGCGTTTAGGCGGTGACATTCTGCAGTTGTTTAGCGTGGATGTTACCGGTTGGCAGTATTTTGAGATGGTGCATCTTGAAGGTAACACCTGGGAGCGAGCCGACGGCTGGATTGTTTGGGGGATGTTTATTGGTGCACTGATCATGGTGCTATTGAGTAATAGCTTTAAGATACGGCGCCCCCAACAAAATCGTCGTTATATACAAGGTTTTGTGGGGGGTATTATTGCCGGCTTTGGTGCGCGTTTAGCGCTTGGTTGTAACTTGGCGGCGTTTTTTACCGGCGTGCCTCAGTTTTCACTGCACTCATGGATTTTTATTGTGGCTACCGGCATCGGCACTTTTATGGGAGCAAAGCTCACTAAAATGCGTTGGTGGAAAGGGCGCCCTTCTTTGGTACGTGGCAAGTCTGCTCCCTCTCAAGTAAAGTCGAGAGTGATCCAGCCTTATGTGGGAGGTGTGTTGGCATTAATCTACATTGGGCTAATGATGTATTTTTTTGCAACCGGACAAACACATTTGGGACTAGGGGCGTTATTTGGTTTAGCGTTTGGCATTCTTATTGAGCGCGGACAAATCTGCTTTACCGCCGCCTTTCGCGATTTGTTTCTGGTCGGGCGCAGCTTAATGGCTAAAGCCATTATTATCGGTATGGGCCTCAGTGCTATCGCTACTGTCATTATCATTGCGCTTTATGATTTAGTGCCCATCACTCAAATTGCGGCCCTTAGCACCTTGGTAGGCGGAGTGTTATTTGGCTTAGGAATTGTAATGGCCTCGGGCTGTGAAACCGGCATGATGTATCGACTCATGGAAGGGCAGGTGTTATTTCTCCCAGTGTTTGTCGGCAATATTATCGGTGCCACCTTACTGGCTTACGCATGGGATCATCTTGGCGTGTATGAAGTGCTGGTAGCCAGTGGCAAAAAAGTTAATTTATTAGATATCATGAGTCCGGTAGCAGCGATTGGGCTGACGCTGACTATGTTGGCGGTGCTGTATGCCTTAACCGTTTATAAAGAGCACCGCTATCATCGCCGTTTGGCATTAAGTAGAGGAATGAATGTTTATGGAAACTAATCAAGAAGTGGCGTTCACTTTAGATCTTCGAGGTGAGTCGTGCCCTTATCCGGTTATTTATACGTTAGAAGCGCTTGCAAATATGAATAAAGGCGAGTTATTACAAATCATCACCGACTGCCCTGGCTCGTTTCGTAATGTCCCCGAAGAAGCGCGCGCTCACGGCTATCAATTTGCACAAGAGCCGCAACAAAATGGCCAAGAGTATCTATTTTATATTTACGCCTAATGCCATATGGCACGCTGCACGCTCTAATTACAGCCACTGCTAACAGTAGCCTCGTTTGGTAATACGCGGTGAGTAATAATCCTACCAGTACCGACTCCGACTGCATCTGCAGTAAGGTTGCTGCCCCAGTGCGGCTAAAAATAAGCCCAGATATCCAGATAACTCCCAAATGATGGTTAGTGATTCAATTTGCGTCGCAACGAGATTTTTTTACTACAAAACAACCGCTTTCAAAGTGTGTCCCCCGCCCTTGTCGTAGAGAGAATCTATGAGCTATGTTTGTGGGGTGGTTTACTCTATGTAGAAAAGCATGGCTCGTGAGTTATAAAAAAGTAATAAACAAGATGTTCTTATAGCTAAAAGTTTGTTCACTTTCAAAAAAGGGGGCACAAAATGTTTCACTCTTTATTAGAAATGGCCAAAGAAGATCATAAATCAGGTTGTGGGGATTTTGTTTATTATCCAAATATAGATACCTACTGGGAAAAGCTACAAGAAAAAGCTGAATTCATTGTTCACTTAACAGAAGGGCAGAGTGCTGGTTTTATTGCTTTCTATTGCAACGATGAAAAAAAAGAAGAGTCATTTATATCTCTAATGCTTGTATCGCCAAGATTTAGAAAGAAAAGTATAGCAACTAACTTAGTACATTCGGTTCTATCCATTACACGCTTAAGAATGTTTAAAAAATGCGCTTTGGAGGTTGAGAAAGATAATTATAAAGCATTGAGCTTATATAAAAAAATGGGCTTTTCAATAACTGAAGAAAGAGAGCTCAGTTATATAATGAAAAAGACTGTTTAAACTCAATGGCTTATATGTTTGCCAAGGGCAAAATCATACGGTCGATTAGTATGTAGACTACACGCTGAGTTAAAAGTTAGCTTTCTTACAGCAGTAGCAGGGCGCTTGATAGTGTAAGGGAGACATGGGCTACTGACATACCCCAAGATATGTGCGCTACAAAAGCAAAAAAAGCGCTATCTCTTTCGAGATAGCGCTTTTAAATTCAGTGGCTTAACTGATTATTATCAGTTCATGCCGTATTTTTTTAATTTCTTGCGCAAGGTGCCACGGTTGATGCCCATCATGTTGGCAGCGCGAGTTTGGTTACCGCGAGTGTACTGCATGATCACGTCCAGCATGGGAGCTTCGACCTCGGCGAGAACCAACTCATACAACTCAGTTACTTCCTGGCCATTCAGCTGGGATAAGTAATTGCGCAGCGCTTGATCTACCGACGTGCGCAAAGGGCGCTGGGTAGGCTGCTCAGAAGTTGGAGATTTAACGGTAGTAACCAGTGCATCAGAAGTCGTAGTTTGTTCGAACATAATTCAGTCGGCTCTTCTTGTTCGTTAAGCTATATTCGCAAAATAACACTCTAACGCGTCGAGCTGTTGCTCGGCTTCGTTTAGAGCATTGAATTTACTGCGAAAGTCACGGCCCGCATCACTTTCTTTTAGATACCATCCTACATGCTTACGAGCAATTCTTACTCCCATTACCGCACCATAAAAGATGTGTAAGGTAGCAACATGCTCTTTAATCATCGCCTGCTCCACCTGAGGGTGAAGTGGTTCAGGATGAGTGCCTTGTTCAAGAAAGTGGCGGATTTCTCTAAAAATCCATGGCCGCCCCTGGGCAGCCCGGCCTACCATAACGGCATCGGCGCCGGTGTAATCTAATACAAAACGTGCCTTTTCCGGACTGTCGATATCCCCGTTGGCGATCACGGGGATAGAGACGGCTTGTTTTATTGCTCTGATGGTGTCGTATTCCGCTTCACCCTTGTACATGCAGGCGCGGGTGCGCCCATGCACGGCGAGAGCTTGAATACCGCTTTGTTCGGCGATGCGAGCAATATGCACGCCGTTGCGATGTTCTGGCTCCCAGCCAGTACGGATTTTCAGGGTGACGGGAACTGCCACGGCTGCCACCACAGCGTTAACAATTTCTTGTACTAGCTGGGGATATTGCAGCAGAGCAGACCCTGCCATCTTTTTATTTACCTTTTTTGCTGGGCATCCCATATTAATGTCGATGATTTGCGCACCCTGCTCCACATTGAAGCGGGCGGCATCGGCCATCAACTCAGGATCAGCACCAGCAATCTGGACGGAACGGATACCCGCTTCCCCTTCATGATCCATACGCCGTAGGGATTTGTCGGATTGCCACACTCTGGGGTTCGATGACATCATCTCCGATACTGCCATGCCCGCTCCCATGCGCATGCACAGAGTACGAAATGGACGATCGGTTACGCCTGCCATCGGCGCCACCAACAGAGGTGTCTGCAATTTGTAAGGACCAATTTCCATGAGAATACGGTTATCTCAACTCAAGGCCGCGTATCTTACGCATTTTTTAGGGGGCTGAAAAGGTCATTAATTGACCACAGCAATAATATTTATAAGTCAAGGCGTACAAACGACTTTTGTGTAAAAAAACGGCGCTATTTTAGGGTTTGGTCAGACCAAAGCCCTTATTTCGCGTTAGCGTTTGCTACCATTAAGACGTGCCCATTCTTCCCGTAGGGTAGGAGGGCTCATGGTAAACCATTGCTGATACAACTGATTTACCTCCTTGGCCTGAGAATCCAAGATACCCGAGAGCGCCACTTGGCCACCGGGCTTAACTAAAGCGGTGATTAGCGGCGACAGCTCTTTTAACGGACCCGCCAAAATATTGGCCACTACTACATCGGCAGTTAATCCCGAAGGTTGGTCTTTTGGTAAATACACCGTTAAACGATCAGCTACCCCATTACGCTCGGCATTATCGCGACTGGCTTCTAGTGCTTGCGGGTCGATATCAATGCCAATCACCTGTTTAGCACCAAGCTTTAGCGCCGCGAGTGCTAAAATACCAGAGCCACAACCAAAGTCGATTACAGTTTTGTCGGTTAAGTCTTGGCCATCGAGCCATTCTAAGCATAAGGCGGTGGTAGGGTGAGTACCGGTACCAAAAGCCAAGCCGGGATCTAACATCACGTTCACCGCGCTCGGATCCGGCACATCACGCCAACTGGGGCAAATCCATAGACGCTCGCCAAAGCGCATGGGATGAAAGCTGTCCATCCACTCGCGTACCCAGTCTTTATCTTCTAATTGCTCCACCTTATAGGTGAGATCTTTGCGATAGAATTTCTTTAAAAAGTCAATTATAGGCTGGGGATCTACCTCGGCATCAAACATGCCTACCACCACGGTATCATCCCATAACAGGGTTTCCCCGGGCAGGGGTTCGAACACCGGTTTATCTTCGGCGTCCATATAGGTCACCGCTTGCGCGCCGCGGCCTAACAGCATATTGCTGACTTTGTCGGCAGTTTTTTCGGTGGCATTAATGCGTATTTGTATCCAAGGCATGGCAAGACTTCATAAAACAAGAAAGCGCATATATTAGCACAAATCCCTTAGGGAAGGGATAAGCTAGAGATTGGGAAGAGATGAGCAAGAGCTAGGGACAAGATTGGGGACGAGATGAGCAAGTGCTAGGGAAGGGATAAGCTGGAGCTAGGGACAAGATTGGAACGACCAGATTTTTATCATCCTTTTCAGGTCTTGGTTATCCCTTTCAGGTTTCTGTTATCCCGTTCAGGTTTATACTATCTCTTCCAGAACGGCGGTATTTACCTTGCTGGGCGCTTGACGCTGTTTTTTCGTTCTTTACCAAACAAGGCTCGTACTTCATCGCTGGGCGGCTTGGTAAGCAAGGAGCCGAGTACATAGGCTATTCCAGATACCGTTAAGCTGGGCACAATGGCATGCAAGTCGAGAGGCTTAATAGCAAAG